>DZCR01000192.1 GCA_022736495.1 Desulfobacca acetoxidans | reverse complement strand
CCTCCCCCATCAAGGGGGAGGGAAAAAGAGAACCACATTACCGAAATCCTGACCTAACGTAATGAGAGAGATTATCTCACTATGGCACAACCAAAGAAAGTAATTCCCATCGAATCCTGGGTCCCGGGGCAACCCTGGCAGCCGGTGCCCACGCCGTCCCGGTTCAAGAATGCCTTGAGCAAGTACCGGGTCTACCGCGACGAATCCAAGTGCATCAAGTGCGGCCGCTGCGTTGAAGTCTGTCCTTTCGGGGTGCACTCCAAGGCTGGAAAATTCATCCGGCGCCCTAAGAGCTATCGCTGCCTGGGCACGGCCTGCCAGAACAATGATTATTACTGCGTCAAACAATGTCCGGTCCAGGCTTTGCGGGTCAGCATCCACCCGGTTTACAGCACCCTGGGCGACAGCCGCTGGACCGCGGATCTGCTCCTGTCCAACTGGTGGCAGGCGGAGACGGGCGAGTTGTCCCACATCGACTTGGACTACCGCCTGGGCGGCTCCGGCGGCGGCTTCGACAAGCTGCGTTTTCTGTTCCCCAAGGCCCGGGCCGACTTCCAGTTGAGCCACGACGACATCTCCCTGGAGGTGGAGCTCAACCGCCGGGGCGACGGCCGGCCCCAGATCAAGCTGTCGGTGCCCTGGTACGGCGGCGGCATGTCCTTCGGGTCGGTAAGCATCAATACCATTATATCCCGGGTCCAGGCTGCGATCCGCTTCAACACCATGGTGAGCACCGGGGAAGGCGGCTTCCCCGAAGCGCTGTACCCCTATGACAATAATATGGTCACCCAGGTGGCCACGGGGTTGTTCGGTGTCCGGGAGGAGACCATCCAGCGGGTGCGCATGGTGGAATTCAAGTATGCCCAGGGGGCCAAACCCGGCCTGGGCGGTCACCTCCTGGGGGATAAAGTCACTCCTGCGGTGGCCAAGATGCGGGAATCGGTGCCGGGCAGCGCCCTGTTTTCGCCGTTCCCCTTCCACAGCGTTTACTCGGTGGAAGACCACAAGAAACACATCGATTGGATTAAGGAGATCAATCCCCGCACCCTGGTGTCCGTAAAGGTCTCCACCCCCACCGACGTGGATATGGTGGCCGTGGGCAGCTACTACGCCGGGGCCCATGTGGTGCAGTTGGACGGCAGCTATGGCGGCACCGGCGCGGCGCCGGACATCGCCAAGAAGAACATCGCCATGCCTGTTGAGTACGCCATCCCCAAGGTGCACCAGTTCCTCAAAGCTGAAGGCATCCGGGACCAGGTCACCCTCATCGCCTCCGGCGGTATCCGCAACGCTTACGACATCGCCAAGGCCATTGCGTTAGGGGCCGACGGCGTTCAGATCGGCACCGCCGACCTGGTGGCCCTGGAATGCCTGCGCTGCCACAACTGCGAAAGTGGGCGGGGCTGCGCCCGGGGCATCGCCACCACCGACCCGGAACTGGTGGACCTGATGACCGTCGCCTGGGGAGTCAACCGCATCAGCAATCTGTACTATGCCTGGACCTGGCAATTGAAGGAAATCTTGCGGCGCCTGGGCCTGAGGAGCATCCGGGAGCTGGTGGGCCGCACCGATACCCTGGCCCACCTGGACTACTTCGACCGCCCGGTGGATGACGATCTGCGCCGGCCGTAAACGGTATTAATGTAGGGCGGGCACTGCCCGCCATAACAAGAATTATATTGCTGCTGGTTGGCGGGCAGTGCCCGCCCTACATGAGAATATTGAGGATATCCATGAAGGCGAACGTCAATTTGAATAATCATTCGGGTCTGCAGTTGCTCAACACCCGCCGGGATTTCGCCAACCCTTATTCTGATGGCCGCATCCAAAAGGCCGCGGACGAAGGCGGTTGCGGGGTCACCGGCTTTGCCGCCAACGTTCCGGTGGCTGGCCGTCATATTTTTCAGCCCTCGGTGCAGATGCACAACCGGGGCAACGGCAAGGGCGGCGGCATTGCCGCGGTGGGCCTGGATGCCGATGCTTTGGGAGTCTCACAGGACATCCTGGATGATGATTATCTGATTCAGATCGCCTACCTGGACGCCGAGGCCCGGACCCAGGTGGAGACCCGTTTCATTGACGAAGTTTTTAAGGTGGATCACACCCGGCGCCAGCCCACCATCGACGACTGGCGGGATTTGCCGGGCCTCATGGTCAAACCCCCGGAGGTCTGGCAGTACTTCGTGCGGGTGAAGCCCGAGGTGCTCCAGCACTTTATGCAGCGCCACCGGCTCTATGAAGTCCCCTGGCGCAAGGTGGAAGACGAGTTCGTCGCCCAGAACTGCTACCGGCTGAATGAAACCTATTACGCTTCCCTGGGTGAGAAAAAGGCCTTTGTGCTCTCCCAGGGCCGCAATCTCATGATCCTGAAGATCGTGGGCTATGCCGAAGAATCCGCCCTCTACTACGAGCTCATGGATTTCAAGGCCCACGTCTGGATCGCGCACCAGCGCTATCCCACCCGGGGGCGGGTGTGGCACCCCGGCGGCGCCCATCCCTTCGCGGCGCTCAACACCGCTTTGGTACACAACGGCGACTTTGCCAACTACTATTCCGTGAGCGAATATCTGAGCCAGCGCCACTTTTATCCCCAGTTCCTGACGGATACCGAAGTAGCCGTGTTGACCTTCGACCTCTGGCACCGGCTCTATGGCTACCCCCTGGAGTACGTGATCGAGTCCATGGCCCCCACTACCGAGCGGGATTTCGACCTCCTGGACCCGGAACGCCAGAAAATTTACCGTCATCTCCAGACTACCAATATCCATGGCTCCCCGGACGGCCCCTGGTTCTTCATCATCGCCAGGAACGACCCCGACCGGAAGCGCTTCGAGCTCATCGGCATTACCGACACCTCCATGCTCCGGCCCCAGGTCTTTGCCCTGCATGACGGCGAGGTGCAGATCGGCCTGGTCTGCTCCGAGAAGCAGGCCATCGACGCCACCCTGGAGTCCCTGGCCGCAGAAGACCCGCGGTTTTGTCCCGTGGCCGATCTTTACTGGAACGCCCGGGGCGGCAGCGCCACCGACGGCGGCTCCTTCATTTTCTCCCTGGAAAGCAACAACGGCCATATGGCCCTCAGTTGCCACGACAAGTTCGGCAAGCCCAAAACCGTGCCCTGGCACCAGCGGCCCTGGGATGGGACCCGTCTGGAGATCACCGTCAGTGACGACTCGGAATTAACCCGGCTCATCAAATCCCACTTGGAAGACAGCAGCGGCCATAAACTCCTCCACTGGGTTAAGGGGAGCGTCCCCTTGTGGTCGTATGCCGATTTCCGGGAAGCCCTGGAAGTAACGGTGGCCCAGGCCAAGGAGGGCGATGCCCTTAAGGCTGCGGCCATCAATGGCCTGACCCTGCTGCTGGACCGGCGCTATGATCCGGGGGACAAGAAGCGGAGCCACTTGCAGCGCCTGCTCGTGGAATCCCTGCTCCAGATCTTTCGGGCCACGCCGCCTGTGGGCGAGCCCCATGACAGCCGCTACCGCTGGATCGATTTTGAGACCCGGCAACGTCTGAGCGCCCCGCCTCGGGACGACGCGGTGCTGGTCCTGGATGCCCAAGGCTTCGAGCCGGAAGGCGACGGCTGTGATGCCCGCTTCCTGTGCCGGGCCTTTGAGTTGGGCTGGCGGCAATTCCTCACTTACGGGTACAAGGGCCAACGCTTCCTGGGCTGCGGCTTCGGAGCCGACACCGACGCGGTCCGTATCGACGCTTACGGCAGCACCGGCGACTACCTGGCCTCGGGCATCGACGGCATGGCCATCTATATCCACGGGAACGCCCAGGACCAGTTAGGGCAGATCATGAAGCGGGGCAAGCTGGTGGTCTACGGCGATGTGGGCCAGACCTTCATGTATGGCGCTAAGGGTGGAGACGTTTATATCTTGGGCAACGCCGCCGGCCGGCCCTTTATCAATGCGGTGGGCCGCCCCCGGGCGGTGATCAACGGTACTGCCCTGGACTTCTTGGCCGAATCCTTCATGGCTGGCAATCCCTTTGCGGGCGGCGGCTTTATCATCGTCAACGGCCTGGAGTATGACTCCCGGGGCCGCCTGCGTCCCCAGCGCAACCCCTACCCCGGTGGCAACCTCTTCTCCCTGGCCTCAGGCGGCGCCCTCTACATCCGGGACCCCTACCAGCAGGTGGTGGAGGAACAACTGAACGGCGGCGAAATCGTGCCGCTGACAGCCGCCGACTGGCAACTCATCCTGCCTTACCTCCAGGAGAACGAGCGCCTGTTCGGCATCTCCATCGACGAGGACCTCCTCACCGTGGAAGGCCGCCTGCGGGCCCCGGATCAGGTTTACCGCAAGGTCCAGGCCGTCAAGCTGGCGGTCCTCACCCAGATCGAAGACGCCTGGGAATAGACTGAACGCAAACCTTAAGGGGCGGGCTGCTGGGTCCCGCCTTTTTTGTGTAAAAGCAATCCTGAAGAGGATTTCGATGGCCGCTCGGGTTTCCCCACCCAATCCGGTTTTCATGCACCGGGCCATCGCCGAGGCCCTGGAGCACCTGGCGGAGTTGGCCGGCGGCCCCTTCGGGGCCTGCCTCGTCAAAGGGGATGTGGTCCTGGCCGTGGCCCATAACACCGTGCTGCAAGAGCGCGACCCTACCTGCCACGCGGAGGTGAACGCCATTCGCCTGGCGGCCGCCAAGCTGCAAACCTACGACTTGTCGGGTTGCGAGATTTATACCACTACCGAACCCTGCCCCATGTGCTTTGCGGCGATTCACTGGGCCCGCTTAAGGCGCGTCATCTACGGCACCGCCATGCAGGAGGTGGCCCGCCTGGGTTTCAACGAGATGCTCATCGGCATCCAGCAGATGCAAATCCTGGGCGGCAGTCCGGTGGCCATTTATCCCCACTTTCTCCTAGCCGAATGCCGACAACTCCTGAAAACCTGGGAGAAAATTCCCGGAAGACAGGTCTATTGAGGAGACGGCTGGCGCCGACTCTCGGGGGCCACCCGGGGCTGGAAACTCCTCAGGGCAACACGTTTTTCTTTACGCATTGAAAGGCTATTTGTTAAACTGGCGAAAATTGCCGTTCTGGTTTGGAACGGTAAGGAGAACTCATTTGAGATGGAGGAAGCGGGATGAACATAATCGGGGGTAACAGGTTCGGCACGCTGATCCTGGCCATCTGCCTCATGGTGGGGTTAATCTTGGGAGCCGGGCCGCGTGCCCGAGCAGAAAGGAGTCATCCGTTGGTCAAGCTGGAAACGAGTATGGGAGACATCACCCTGGAGTTGTATCCGGACAAGGCCCCGGCTACGGTGGCCAATTTTTTGGAGTACGTCAACGCGGGATTTTACGACGGCACGATTTTTCACCGGGTCATCAACGGCTTCATGATTCAGGGGGGCGGTTTGGATGCCCAAATGAATAAGAAGCCGACCCGGGCGCCCATCAAGAACGAAGCCAATAACGGTCTGAAAAATGATGCGTATACCATCGCCATGGCCCGGACGAATGACCCGGATTCGGCCACGGCCCAGTTTTTCATCAACGTGGCCAACAACACTCCCCTCAATCACACCTCGCCGACCCCCGGGGGTTGGGGCTACGCGGTGTTCGGCAAGGTGATCAAGGGCCAGGCGGTAGTGGACAAAATTAAAACAGTGCCCACCACCACTCAAGGCATGTATGAGAACGTGCCTGCGCAACCGGTGACCATCATCAAGGCCACGGTCGTAAAGGAATAGTCCAGGGGATTAGACCCCCTTACTTCCGGAAGCTAGTGTATTGATTCACAATTAGCTTTAATTAATCTCCGCTTTGTGATATCT
>DZCR01000191.1 GCA_022736495.1 Desulfobacca acetoxidans | reverse complement strand
TGGAGTCAATTATAAAATTCATATCTCCTCTTTCAAGAATAATATCGGGTTACCGAGTTCAACTTTAACAAAATAATCAGACATTATCTGCTAACAAAGTTATAGGTTTTTTACAAGCCCAAAAACCATTAACGGATAATATTTTACATCAGTTCAACCCGGATCAGATCATGAATCCCGGGTCGAAATTTTTTAATTCCCTCATTGGCTCTCGATGGATGAACCCTGTTGGTCAAAAGAACAACAATGAATCCATCGTCGGGATCGATCCAAAAAGAAGTCCCGGTAAATCCAAGATGCCCGATGGAAGATTTTGAGAAAAACCGGCCCGAGGAAGATCCTTCTTTTGAAGGAGTATCGAATCCGGCCACCCTTTCAAATCCTTTATCCCTTCTGACAAAATCTTTGATGATATCCGGCATCAAAACTGTTGAAGGCTGATTCTGAAGGGTCTTCAGGATTTCAGAACAAAGGCCGTATACGGATAAGGCATCCCCAAAAAGCCCGGCATGCCCGTCTATTCCGCCAACGGCATAGGCATTGTCATCATCGACTTCTCCTGTCAGGACTTTTTTTCGCCAGGGACAGTGCTGGGTGGATGCAAACTGCCCCTGGTAACCCTTGATTCTTTCATTCTCCGGGGCCAGTTCCATAAAAAACAACCGGTCAACGCCGAGGGGGGCATAAATCTCATGGGAAACAAACTGATCCAGCCGCCGGTTGCTGACCCTTTCAATGATCCATGCCAGGACCATGAACCCAAGATCGCTGTAAACCTCTTTTTCACCGATCTTGTTTTCAAGTTTTTCTTTTATAAGGAGGTCTCTTAAGCATTGTCTCGGCTCTTCATCAGAATGAAGGATATCCAGATAATAGTTCCTGTGGGCGGGAAACCCCGAAGTATGCCGGAGGAGCATGTCAATGGTGATATCGGATTTGTCCGTGTTTTGAAATTCAGATAGAATGGCGCCGATTTTCTGATCCGGGGAAAGCTTTTTTTTTTCAATGAGTTTAGACAGGGCCAGGGTTGTCGCCAGGGGTTTTGTCAAGGAGGCCAGATCAAAAATACTGTCTTTCTGCATTTTTCTGTTTTCAAACAGATCGGCCATACCGAATGCTTCATGGAAAACGATGTGATGGTCCAAGGCGCATAAAAGAACCGCACCCGGAAAAATGCCTTTTGAGACGGCAGCCTCAAATTCCCGCCGGATGATGTCCCGGCCTGCCGATGTCAGACCCATTCTATTTTCCGGGCCGTGGTATCCATCCGGACCCTTTCCCCGAAGGGCATGGAGAGATTGGTTTTTCCATGGCCCGAATCCAGCCCGGAAAGGATGGGGATCTTGTATTCATCAAAGCACTCACCCACAATTTCTTCAATATATTCCCCATTATCACAATTTTCAAAGGAGCCGGTCATGACCCCGCGGATTTTATCAAACAGCCCCGCCATTTTCATCTGGGTCAGCATCCGGTCGATTTTATAGGCCGGTTCCCCGATATCTTCAAAAAACAGGACCGCCCCTGAAAAATCCGGTTGAAACCGGGTTCCCAGAAGATGACAAAGGGTGGCAAGATTTCCCCCCTTTAAGACGCCCGTGCAGACCCCTTCCCGAATGATCCCGGTATCGGGGATTTCAATGGCTTCCCTTAATCCTGAAAGGGTATTAAAAAATGAGATCAGGGTCTTTTCATCGGCTGTTGCCAAGGACACCACATGGGGGCCGTGAATGACCGGCATCCCGGTTTCATCCATAATGGCCGTCAGGATGGCGGTGATATCGGAAAACCCGATAAAGGGTTTGGGATTTTTGCGGATCATCTCCCAGTCAAGGTGGTTGAGAATCCTTAAGGCGCCGTACCCACCCCTTGCACAGAGGATCCCATGGATGCCGGGATCGGAAAAATGCCGGTTGATGACCCCTGCCCTTTCCATATCATCTCCGGCCAGATATCTTTTTCCCTGAAAAATCTCCTTTGGCGCCTCTACCTGGAAGCCAAGGGCTTTTATGACCTCCAACCCCCGGTTGAATTTTTCCAGGTCAAACCTTCCGGAAGGCGCACAGATTCCCAATGTATCCCTTGGTTTGATGGAATTGATTTCTTTCATCATGAAATGCTCAAATGAGAAGATTAAACCGGAAGATAATCTTCTCTTACGGGAGAAAATACTTCAATGGCCGCGGAGTCCTCAAGAATCTCGGCCCGGTGTTCCACACCGCCTTTGATGGACCAGGAATCCCCTGCTTCGGCCGTAAATGCTTCGTTACCGATAAAAAGCCTCATCCTTCCCGATATCATGAAGCCGGTCTGCTCCTGGGGATGGCTGTGAAGGGGCAAAAGGCTTCCCTTTTTCAGATGAAACCGGGTCAAAAGGCTGTTTTCACCGTAAACAAAGGTTTTCATTTCAATACCGTCAATGGGGCTGATAAAACCCGTGGGAGTATATTTTGCAAACATAATAAGGATTCCTTCCCTGATAGGATAAAAATTTCAAAGTTTCATATTTTTGACAAAAATTCATAAAATTGCAATACTGTGACCATTTTAAATTCAAAAAAGGATGCTATTGATTTGAAACTTCCTGAAATCCTTGCCCCGGCAGGAGATAAAAATTCGTTTCTGGCTGCCCTGGCCGCAGGCGCCGACGCTGTCTATTGCGGCCTGAAAATCTTTTCCGCCCGCATGGAAGCTGAAAATTTCAGCATGGAAGACCTGGCAGGACTGGCAAAACTGGCAAGAAAAAGGAAGGTAAAAGTCTATGTGGCGTTTAATTCCCTGATCAAGGAAACAGAGCTTGAAAAAGTCCTTCGGATTTTATCCAAACTGGTTGAATATGTTGATCCGGATGCCCTGATCATCCAGGATCTTTCCATGATCCCCCTGGCCCGGAAAGCAGGATTTAAAAAAGAATTTCATTTGTCCACCCTGGGAAACCTCACCTTTCCGACGGGATTGGAGACCTCCGGCCGGATGGAATTCAGCAGGGTCGTACTGCCGAGGGAATTCACCATCGATGAAATAAAGGAAATGGCCCTTCACACCCCGGCCGACACCGGGCTTGAACTTTTTATCCACGGAGCCCTCTGTTATTCCGTGTCCGGCCGCTGTTACTGGAGTTCCTGGTTCGGCGGGAAAAGTGCGCTCCGGGGCCGATGCGTCCAGCCCTGCAGAAGAATTTATGAGCAAAAAGGCATCTCAAAAAGACATTTTTCCTGCATGGATTTTTCCGCCGATGTCCTTATAAAAGTATTAAAACAGATTCCAAAGATCACGGCCTTTAAAATCGAGGGCCGGAAAAAAAGCCCCCATTATGTGTATTATACGGTCAAGGCCTATAAGCTTTTAAGGGACGCCCCTGAAAAGAAAAAAGAAGCCCTGGCCTACCTGGATTATGCCCTTGGGCGGGAATTCAGCCATTATCACCTTTTGACCCAAAGGATGGCAAATCCTCTGGATCATGAATCGGAAACCGGTTCAGGGCTTTTTGCAGGAAGGGTTCAAGACCCTGCCGCTCCTTTTTTTTCCACACGGGAAGCCCTTCTTCCGTCCGATCTCTTGAGAATCGGGTCTGAAGACGATGCCTTCCACGATATCCAAAAGGTTACCCGGGCCATTCCCAAAAAAGGGAAATTCTATCTGAGCAAGCAGTCCCGGTTTAAGGTAAAAACAGGAACCCCTGTGTATATTATTGACCGGAGAGGACCGGAACTTGAATCCGAGATCAGGCTCCTGGAAGATGAACTGAACGCTTTGGAGAAAATATCGGTCCGGCCCGTTGATCCTGAAGAAAAAACAGCCCCTGCCCGGAGGGCAGGCAAAAAATCCGCCTTCGTCAGGGAGGTCATGCTGATGAGAGGCCGCGAACGATCTTCACACCGGACCGGGGATACCGGGATCTGGATTTCCTCCCAGGACTATTCCATCCCACCCCCGGCCGGAACCTGGCTATGGCTGGACCCGGTCCTGTTTCCAGGGGAAGAAAAAAAATGCGCTGATTATATTGCCGGGGCCGTCAAAAAAGGAGCTAAAAATTTTGTCCTGAATTCTATCTGGCAGATCTCTTTTTTTAAATCTCTAAAGCGCCTGAATATCTGGGCCGGGCCCTTCTGCAATATCGCCAACAGCATGACCGTCAACTTATTGAAGCAGTATGGATTTTCCGGGGTTATTGTCAGTCCGGAACTGGATCAGGAGACGGCCATGCTTCTGCCACAACAAAGTGAGCTGCCTCTGGGTCTGGTCATCTATGGGAACTGGCCCCTGGGAATTTCACGGATTATTTCAAAGGATCTTGACACCGACAAGGCCTTTATCAGCCCCAAAGGAGAAACGGCCTGGATTTCCAAACACAGCCGTAATTATTATCTTTTCCCCAACTGGCCCCTGGATCTGACCACAAAAAAAGAGAGCCTGGCCAAGGCCGGATTTTCAGTCTTCGTTCATATGCATGAGCCCATTCCCAAAGGCGTCCGCATGAAGGACCGGCCCGGTCTCTGGAACTGGAATTTAAAACTGTTGTAGGACAGTGTTAAGGTTCAATCCGAATGGACGGGTACAAGCCCATATATTTTCCCGTTGTATAAGGCTGAATCAGGTTAAAGGAGATATTCTGGTCATCCTGGGCATGGCCCCGGTTTTCTCCCTTATGAAACCTGGCCCCGTTCTGCATCAGGATATTGCTGATCCTTTTCCGGAACGCATCCAGGAAGATGGAA
This sequence comes from Desulfobacca acetoxidans, assembly GCA_022736495.1. Next base: position 1,108 of record DZCR01000191.1, on the reverse strand, counting down.
CCCTTGCCTGAAAATACCATTTTTCCGATTCTCAACGTATCCCTGACCTCTGCCAGGGCATCCATTGAAATGGTGTTGGTTTCAATGTCTTCTTCAGAGCGGATGAACCCCCATATCAAATGTTCGGCCGGAATCCGGAGGGAGGCCTGGGGGTCGATGATGGTATGGGGCATCACAATACACCGTTCTCCGATTTCGATCATGGCCTCGGGCTTGCCGTTTAAAAAGGCATTGAATCCCACAAAGGTGCCGTGGCCCATAATGCAATGGATAATTTTCCCGCCATGGGCCGTAATATTGAGCCCTTCCAGGGTTGAATCCACGATATAGGTGTTTTCCTGGGCATTGGCCCCGTCTCCCATGACGGCATTTTCAAGAAAGGCCCGCTGGGAAACCAGGACATTCTCGCCGATCCTTGTCTTTCCCTTGATGACGGCGTACCGGTTCACGGCCGAGGTGGGGGGGGCTTCATAGGGCTCCAGGTTCATGACATCAAAGAGCTTTTCATAATCCTGTTCCCGCTCCCTGACAAAATCATAGATCAGTCCCCGGGGCTGGTGAGAGGCATTGACCCCCACAAAATTATCCAAGATGGCCTTTTCAAACCTGTATTTGAATTCAAAATTCGGGTGCCTGATCCATACGGTTCCCGGATCAATCTTGCGGTGAAACAGCTCTCCCGCCTGGACATAGGCGAATTCACCCAGAATGCAGGAGTGAAGATTCATAAGATCCGCAGTGGAAAAGGCCCCCAGGAAACACCCTTCCAGGGTGGACCCGTGGATATTGGCATGATGAGCGGATATGGTATTGTGGATACTGAATTGTTCAGGGTTTTCCAGGTTGTGGGAATTGCTGTGAACCAGGGTTTTATAAAGCAGGCTGTCCCGGATGGTGATCATTTCATCTTCCACCAGGGGGATGTTCTTGGCGCATCTGATTTTATCCCCTGCCCGTTTCAATTCATCTCCCCGGACATCACTTTTATAAATGGCCGAGCGGCTCACCTGGCATTTGCCCAGAAAATAACTGCCGGCAATATTGGAATGTTTAAAATCAAAAAAAATCGGATGCCGGGAGGTAATGCCGTAAAACGCATAGAATTTCA
>DZCR01000190.1 GCA_022736495.1 Desulfobacca acetoxidans | reverse complement strand
CATCAGCCTGGCGTTGACCGCGGCCTCCCTGCACGACAGCCAGGTGGCCATACCGTCCCCATCATCGATAAAAATGGCCGGGGGCAAGGGGTTATGCCGCTGACGCCCCATGAGGCGGCCAGGTGCAAAGAACGGACGGTGGCGGAGCGGTTTAACGGCCGCCTGGAAGGAAGAGTTTGGCGGTGACAACGTGATGGTGCGGGGCGCCAAGAAAGTTGGGCTCCACCTCATGTTTGGCGTCATTGCCTTGCTTGCCGACCAGTTGCTCAAGCTGATCAGCTGAGCAGCTCAAGGCTGGCCGGGGTTTGGCAAGATTATCCGGGGAGCGGTCTGTCCTATATTCAATAAAATCGGCTCGATTTCCAGCAAAGAGGGCAAAAAAGCACGGTTTCATGAACTCAGGACTGCCAATACCTTGACGATCCCTCATCTCGATCGCCAATTCTTTATGAATTTTGCAAGAGGCTCACTAGAATATTTTTTTAAAAAATCTAGTAATTTTGACAGTTCCTTATTCCTGGACATTCAATTATTTTGTAGCCAACAGTAAAAAGTGTCTCTTAATAAGCATGGCGAACCAGGGAGGATGTCATGTATCCCGAGACCGAAGTTCTTGTTAAACTCAGCCCCGTTGAGCTCCAACAGGCCCTGGCCATCGAGCTGGATAAAGACCCGCACCAGGCCTTTCAGTTCATTAAGGAAAAAATAGTCGACAAATATTTTCAGGCGCCTTGCAAACTAGCCTCGGTCTCCAATAAAGGGATGACCCCATGAAAATTACGGCGCTGCAGGAGTTCCTGCTGCCTGGGCGGTTATCGTGCCACGAGGTGAAAGTTTAAAAATTGCACAGTTACCCCTTCTTGACTAAGGAGGAGAACCATGCAACCTATCGAAGCCTACCGCAAATTCGTCACTTTGCGCAACGGGAAAGAGGTGTTCATCCATTTACTCAATGGACAGGATCGCTCGGGCCTGATCAAGTTTTTTCAACAAGCTCCCCTGGAAGACGTCCAATTTTGCAAACAAGATGTGAAAAACCCCATGGTGATCGATGCCTGGATGAACCAGGGAAATAGCCACAATCCATTGACCCTGGTGGCGTTGGATATGCCAACTAACCGGGTGGTCGCCAGCCTCATCCTGAGTAAAGGGCAACAAGCCGCCAAGAATGTAGGTGATATTCAGCAAATTCTCGTGGCCCGGCCTTTTCAGGGTTTGGGATTGGGCTCGCTGATCATAGATGAGTTGATCAAACTTGCTGTAAAAGAAAATCTCTATTGGTTGAAAGTAGAGATAGTTACAGAAATGAAAGTAATGATTAACTCATTCAAATCCAAAGGTTTTGAAATAAAAAGTATTTTGGATGATTACTTTACAGATTCGAACGGGACAATGTTCGATGTGGCATTAATGATACGCCCACTTATAGCAAATTATGACGATGATTTTTAAGTAATGTCATTGGCATAATTGTAGAAACAAATTATATTCTCATTACCATTTTTTTAATAATAGGAGGTCGATCATGCAAATAAAAGAATTAAGATGGAAAGGTCTCCTAATCTGGCCTCCTCAATGGCCCGAAGAATACCCTAATGTCATTCAACTTAGTTTATTAAAAGGCGTTAACATTCTTCCTCTAACAGATCTCATAAAAATTGATGCTACATATGCGCAGACTACCATCAGTGGCTTAATCCTCACTAGTAAAGAGTACCAAGGCACCCTTTACAACAAACTAAAGGAAAATATCGGGAAACCTTTAGATGAGGTGGGGAACGTAGAAGTAAATTTTTAAGGTTGGTTGAAGCCCCAGGATCGTAGGCTCAGAGCTATCAAATCCAGGTGAGCGGGTTTATTTTTTCCGCGCAAGCCTTATGGCTTGAGGAGTTAGATGATGAAATATGACATTGATCCCTTTTTAGGGGATTCCCTGGGCAATTGGCATTACTGTCGATTTTGTAAACACCTGCACAGCCTAATTGGAAAACCTATCTGCAAGGCATTTCCGGAAGGAATTCCAAAAGACCTTATAACAGGGCCAATCTTTCACAACAAACCCATGTTCAATCAGAAAAATGATATCATCTTTGAGACCAAGTATAAGTAATAATAAATATCTCAGCGCTTCTTTGCTAGGGCTCTTCTGACTAAGAGGGACGAATGAGCCTGAAAATTGAAAGGTTTCTAAATCCTAATAGGAGATAGCTTCTTCTATGTGGGTTCCTCTTGTCAAGCCTTTTTTGTTTTTCAGGTAGCTTGACCAATGGCAATTTTTTTTATTCCCGTTTCGCATCATATAACAATGCTCATATCGAAAATGATAGAGTTAGCATTATACACAGCGTCTTATTTATTACTCAGGCCATAAAATTGTTCTCACTATCATCAACCGAAGCCCCCAAAAAATTAATTTGGGGTGCGCAGGATTGGGAACCATTAATTGACCTCAGTAATAATTGCCCATAAACGAACCAGGGTCTCGCTTCTCGAGCCGGGCACGAATCAATGAAAGCATATGTTTCTTCAAAAGTCTAGTTTTTTGTAATCTTTTTAACGCCTTCTATCGGAAAAAATTGAAAAGCCAGCGGTTTTCCACCGTCAACGCCGCGCATTGACGCCGGTCTCCGGTTTAGCCCCGCAAAAGTCATTGACAAAAAGCGGTTAAAAAAGTTAAAAATATTCGAATGAGGTCCTAAAATATCTCTGGAGGAAAAGAATGGCTGAACCTCTTCAGGTAAGTGACGCTGATTTCGAACAGGAAATCATGAAATCCGATATGCCGGCTTTGGTGGATTTTTGGGCGGCCTGGTGCGGCCCCTGCCGGGCCATCGCTCCGGTGGTAGAAGAACTGGCCCGGGATTACCAGGGCAAGGTGAAAGTGGCCAAGATGAACGTGGATGAAAATGCCAAAACTCCGGCGAAATACGGCATTAGGGCCATCCCGACCCTGATCATCTTCAAGGGGGGGCAGGTGGTGGAACAGATTACCGGCGCCGTCTCCCGTTCTATCATTGAAAATGCCTTGAAAAAGGCCCTCTAAACCGTCAGTGGTATGCCTGCGGCGGCGGCCTTGCCGGCCCCGGCGCGGGCATCAACACTGCCGGGGCCTGGGCGGCAGGGTAATAGTGTCGTGAGAATTGGCATTGCCGTGGAAACTACCTGGAAGAGCTAAAGCGAGGGTAACCCATGATGAAAAAAACCATCGTCAACGGTCTATTGACACTGATGCTGGTGTTCGCCATCAGCGGCTGCGGTACTGTCAAGGGCTGGTTCTCCAGTAAGAAACCTGATAAGCCCCCGGATATTTTGGCTGAGGAAGGCATCAAAGAATTAAAGAAGAAAAATTACGATGATGCCATCGAGACTTTTGAGAAGGTAAGGGACCGTTATCCTTACAGTGAGCAGGCCACTCTGGCCCAACTCAAGGTAGCGGACGCCTATTTCTACAAAAAGAAATACGACGAAGCTTTCCAGGCTTACCGGGAATTCGAAAAACTCCATCCCACCAGTAAGGCCGTGCCGTATTGTATCTTCCGGGAAGGTCAGTGTTGCTATCGCCAGAAGTCTACCATCGATCGGGACCAGACGTATACACAGAAGGCCATCGACGAATTCAAACGTTTAAAACAGAAATTCCCCAATAGCGAATATATCCCCAAGGTCGATCATTATCTGGCCCGCTGCCGCAATGATCTGGCGGAACATGAGTTCTATGTGGCCGAGTTCTATCACCGGACGAAGCGCTATCAGGCCGCCAGTGAGCGCTATCAAACTTTATTGCAGGATTATCCCGACTTCCCCAAGAATGCCCAAGCCAAACAACGCATTGAGGATTGTCAAACGCAACTGGCCAAGCAAGAAAAGCCTAGCGGCATCCTTTCCAAGGTGACCAGCATTTTCGACGCCAAATGGTAGCGCCTTTGGGGCCGGCTCATCCGGCCCCCCTCTCCCCAGCGGGGGAGAGGGAACAAAACTGAAATCCCTTCAAGCATCTCATTAATAATACCGGTGCCAGGTTTCAGGTTCCGGGTTTTCGTGGTTCTTCTCTTATAGCGCTTGCCAAAAGTTTCTCCCTCTTATCCCTTTTCCCCCCAGCGGGGGGAGAAGAAAAGACTTTTGGCAACGACTATCAATAGGCTAAAAATACTTGTAGTTTTAGCATGATTGGGTATTAGCCCCTCACGATCATCTCTTGCAACTCCAAGGCGTTTTGGGCCGCAAAACCGGCTTCGTCGTTATCGAAGTAGCAGAAGACCTCACGGCCCTGCCGGCTCCAGGCGGAAATCGCCTCGGCCCACTCCGCCAGGGTCTGGGTGGCGTAGCGGCCCTGGTAGGGACCGTCGGGACCGTGGAGCCGGATATAGACAAAATTCGCGGTGGCCACTTGGGGGGAGAGATACCCGGCGAGTTCATAGATACAAAAGGCCACGCCATACCGGGCCAGCAGGTCGAAGGTCCGGTCATTGATCCAACTTACATCCCGCAACTCCAGGGTATAGCGACAGGTCCCCGGCAGCGCGGTAAGGAACGCAGCCAGGCGCGCCGCGTTAAAATGCCAGTGAGGCGGCAATTGGAAGAGGATGGGGCCCAACTTGTCCTTGAGGAGGGTCACCCTTCCCAGGAATGGGGCCAGGGAGCGCTCCGGGTCCGCCAGTTTTTTCATGTGGGTGATGAAACGGCTGCCCTTGACGGCAAAGCTGAAGTCCGGGGGCACCGTGTCCCGCCAGGTCGACAGGGCCCGTTCCGTGGGCAATTGGTAAAAAGAATTGTTGATTTCCACCGTATGGAAGCGGCCGGCGTAGAACTCCAGAAATTTCTCCGGACCAAGGTCGTCGGGGTAAAAAGGTCCCCGCCAATGGCCGTAGTGCCATCCCGAGGTGCCGATGCGGATGGGTCCCGCAGTCTTCATAGCCCCAAATACGAAAATGCGATCGAACAGGTAATCGGATAGCCCCAGACTTTAGCCTGCTGCTGCCCAGGCTGGCACACCCGTGCCCCCCAAGCCATTGCCTGTAAAAAGCTTCAACATTTTTTAAAACTTGCCACTCCCCCCCACCAAAACCACATCTTATTATTCAGATCATATCTGGCCTTTTTTCCTCAAATGATAATTACCGAAGGTGGCAAGCTGAATAGAGCCAGTTTTTTCTATAGATTGTGGTTAGTTAGGTACTACCTTTTCTCGCATCGTTTCATTCTTGTCATGCGGTTTTTGATGGGTAGTACTAGAAGATAGCCCGGGCTAACTCCCACATCTCGGGGGACCGCCAGGCCCGAGACTTAAAGAGTTCCCGTTCATACACGAATTCCTTGGGCAGACGATCGAAGAACTTGTCAAACAACTCCTCATGAGAGCGCGCCTCTTTAGTGGCTGCCTCACGATCCACCGACATGATCTTATAGAATTTCTCTGGATCGAATTCCAATCCTTTCCAATAGATATCCTGATGGCGGGGCATATAGCCCATGGGGCTTTCCACGCCATACCCCTGGCCCTGGACTCGCTCAACAATCCACTTGAGCACCCGCATGTTTTCTCCGAACCCGGGCCACATGAACTTGCCCTGCTCATCTTTTCTAAACCAGTTCACTCGAAAAATGCGCGGCGGGTTGGCCAAGGTCCGGCCGATATTTAACCAGTGAGTCCAATAATCGGCCATGTTGTAGCCGCAAAATGGCAGCATCGCCATGGGGTCCCGCCGCATGGTTATGCCTGCTTCAGCGGCCGCGGTGGCTTCCGAAGCCATGGTCGCGGCCAGATAGACGCCATGGGACCAGTTGAAAGCTTGGAACACCAGCGGGATATCGTTGCTCATACGCCCGCCGAAAATAAATGCCTTAATGGGGACCCCCACAGGA
>DZCR01000189.1 GCA_022736495.1 Desulfobacca acetoxidans | reverse complement strand
ATAATTCAAACTGTAAATGAAGTAGACAGTTCTCAATTAAGCCTAGATTATCAATCTTATCAAAATCATCCATTGTTATTTCCTTCCAACATTTCAAGGGCAGGCTAAAGACTGCGGCTACCGTTCGATTGATTATTTTCCCAACGGAATCACCTTTAGCGGTGTATACTTCGACCCCTGGGGTGACAAAACACTCTGAAAGAGGATCAACTCTTTTACCGCAAAAGGCGGCCAGTCCACCGGCGGCATTTTTTCCAGCAATTTTGCCAGTTTTTCCCGGTTGGCCGGGGATTTCACCCGGCCCAGCCGCAGGGTGCGCCTTACGCACCATTTATAAGTTTCCCTGAAAAGCTAACCTGATGGTGCGTAAGACGCACCCTACCAAACCCTTATTCCTGGGCCTTCAGTTCTTCCCAGAAGGCTCTCGGGGAAATAATCCTGAGCTTCCCGATGCTCGTGAGGCCTTGCAGTTCGTGATCACCGGTAACCAGGACCTGCACCCGGGCGCCGATGGCCGCGGCGACGATTTCCGCATCATCCTGGTCCTGGATGGGGAGGTCCGGCAGGTCTTCGAACTCGGCCACGATTGCCTCTTGACCGATGAGTTCCAGGTATTCCGCAATCAACTGTTGGGGGACCCCGAACTTCATACTCAAGATTCGCCGGACCTCCTGAAGAACCTTGGGACAGGTGACGAGTTCATGTGCCGCCAGAACCGCACGGAAGACGTCGGCGCACAGCCCTCGGGTGGTAACCGCGCTGACGATGACGTTGGTATCCAGGAGAACTCTCATGAAACTTCCCGGAACACGTCCTCATCAGTGAGATATCCCCGCGCCTCTGCGAAAGGCATGATCTTCCTACGGAGGGCTTCGAACTGACTGACCCGGAGTTGGCGGCGCAGCGCCTCCCGGGCAATTTCACTCCGATTCTTCCCCGATTGCTTCGACGCCTTTGTCAGGAGCTTATCCAACTCCTCGTCCAGCCTGATGGTCAATGTGTTGGTCTTCATGTCTTACAATGTATTACATTGACCTGTCTTTGTCAAATCTTTTCCCTTGTTCACAAGCTCCAGCATTTTTTGGCGGCCACAGGCCGCCCTATGATTGTAGTTTTGTAGGGGGGCACCTGCGTATGCCCCTTTTTCAGGGCGGACACTCAGGTCCGCCCTTACAGTGCTAACCTTAGCGGAATCACCATCAGCGGCGTATACTTCGACCCCTGGGGAGACAGAACGCTTTGAAAAAGGATTAACTCTTTTACCATAAACGGCGGCCAGTCCACGGGCGGCATTTTTTCCAGCATCCTGGCCAGTTTCTCCCGGTTGGCCGAGGATTTCACCCGGCCCAGGGTGAGATGCGGGTTAAAGGCCCGGCCCTCCGGCGGATAGCCCAGGGGGGCGAAGGCCTTCTCCAGGTGGTGGAAAAGGCGCGTCAGGGGGACCACGTCCCCGCCCAGCCCCAGCCAGACCACCCGGGGGGCCTTGGGGGATGGGAAAGCGCCGGCCATGGTGGCCTTGAGTTGAAAAGGCTCTTCTGCTGCCGCCACCTCATGGGCCGCCAGGGCCAGGGCATCGATCTCATCATCGGGCACATTGCCGAAAAACTTCAGCGTCAGGTGAATATTGTTCACCGCCACCCAGCGCACGTCGGCGTGGCTACGCTTCAGCTCCCCCTGGATCAGGGCCAGGTTAGCCCGGAGCGCTTCGGGCATCTCGATGGCCAGGAAAGCGCGGATCATGTTTATATCGCCTCGTTCCCAAGCTGTGCTTGGGAACGCTTTATCAGAGCCAAGCTGAGCTTGGCACATACATTGTCGTTCCCAAGTGCAACTTGGGAACGAGTTGAAAATCGGCGGGCAATGCCCATCCTACATTTCTTTCAGAGCCCTTCTCAGCCGGTCCAGGGCGGTTTCGGCGGTCAAGGTCTTGATCTGGCTCCGGCTGCCGTGAAACTGATAGTGCCAGACGTCTGCCCGCTCTGGGGTGGCCAGGCCGATGTACACCGTGCCTACGGGTTTAGCCGGGCTGCCGCCGCTGGGTCCGGCAATGCCCGTCACCGCCAGGCCTAAGTCGGCGTGGAAGCTTTCCCGCACGCCTTTGGCCATGGTTAGGGCCGTCTCCGGGCTCACCGCGCCCTTTTGGGCCAAGACCTCCGCCGGCACCCGCAGCAAATCTTGTTTGGCTTCGTTGCTGTAGCTCACCACGCCGCCTAAAAAGTAGTCCGAGGATCCGGGCACGTTGGTGAGACGGTGCCCGATGAGGCCGCCGGAACAAGACTCCGCCACCGCCAGGGTGAGACCCCGGTCCTTGAGCAGACGGCCCACCAGTTCCTCCAGAATTACTGCATCGGAACCTATGAGCGCCTCGCCCACCTCTTGGGCCAGTGTATCGGTAAGGCGGTCTAGAGTAGCGTTGAGTTCGGCGCGGTCAATGCCCCGCAGCGTCAGACTTAAATGGGTTTCAGGAAAATTGGGGTAATACCCCACCGTCACCCCTTGTTGAAAATCCGGTAAGCGGCAGATCACCCCCTGCAACTGGGCTTCGGAAATCCCGAACAGGCGTAAGCTGCGCCGGACCCAAAATTCTTCCGGGTTGGCCCAGTCCACCAAACCGGGGAACACGATATTGTCGAACAGACTACGCATCTCCTGGGGCACCCCGGGCAAGAAAAACAGGCGCACTTCCTGGTGTTGCACGGCAAAGCCGCAGGCCATGCAGCCGGGGTCCAAAAGCTGCGCCCCCTCCGGGATCAGGGCCAGGCCGGCGTAGCGCTCCTCCCAGGGGATATGGCGCTCCCCCAGGCAGCGCTTAATGCGGGCCAGCAGGCCATCATGGACCACCAACCGCCGATTTAACGCCAGGGCCGCAGCGGGGAGGGTGACGTCGTCTGGGGTGGGACCCAGGCCCCCGGTAATGATGATAAACTGGGAGCGGGCCATGGCCTGGTCCAGGACTTCCCGGATCAGCACGGCCTGGTCCCCAACCGTGGTGATGCGCACCACCGCCAACCCGGCCTCGAACAGCCGCCGGGCGGCATAATGGGCGTTGCAGTCAACCACCTGGCCGGTAATCAACTCCGTGCCGGTGGCAATGATTTCGCCGTGCATTTGTTCCCTATCTGCTTTTTCGAGGCGAGGACCGGGGGAAGCCCTTATGAAAAATTCCCGCGCGCTTCCCTCGATCTCCCCTCCCAACCCCCTGTAAGGGATTGGGGTGAGGGATTGGGGGAGGGGTAAGGGCAGCCGCCCTTAGCCCCTCCCCCAAATTATCATAACAACTTCCACGATCACCCGCCCGAGCACCCCTGCGGCTACGTCGTCGGCCATGACTTCCAGGCCGCCCTCGCCGCCAGCTCCGAACCAGCGGATGGGGCCGGGTTTGAAAATATCCAGGGTCCGAAAAACGATAAAGCCCAGGGCTGCGGCCAGCCAGGTCGGAGGAACGCCGGCCAGGGTAATTAAGAGCCCCACCACTTCATCCACCACGATGGCCGGATGGTCGGTGCGTCCCAAGTATCCTTGGGCGGGGCCCGCGACCCTCAGGCCCAAGATCATCAGGACCGCCACCCCCAGGCCGTAACCCCAGGGACCGGACCGGGCCAGCAGGTACCAGAGCGGCAGGGCCGCGAGGGTGCCCCAGGTGCCGGGCATGTGAGGCAGGTAGCCGACGCCGCCCCAGGTGGCCAGGGCCAGGATCATGCGGGACAAACGGGTCTTCGGCCTCACCGTTTTACACCTCTAACAGTTAAGAAATATATGGATTTAAAGCTCTTGTCAATCATTCCCCTTTCGGCCGGCAGGGCAATCGCATGTAGCCATGGCATGGAATGTGCCGTTCTAGTCGTTTGCACCGCTTAATATGATCCGACCAACTGACTGGAATTACAACGAATTTGTTCAAAGAATAAGTTATTGAAATAGTTAAATAAATCTAGACTTTTGCTAGACTTTGTGGTAACCACCTAAAAAACTATATTTTTTAGGAGGTTACTCATGCCTTCTCCGGCTTCACCCCTCCGCAAACATCTCGACTGCCTCAAGGGGCCCCCGACGGCACAACACCCGGCACTTGCTCCACGATATCCTCATGATCGCCATTTGCGCCATCGTCAGCGGCGCCGACTCCTGGACCCAGGTGGCGGAATACAATCGGTCCAAGCTCGACTGGTTTAAAGAATTCTTGGAATTGCCAAACGGCATCCCCTCCCATGACACCTTTGGCCGTCTCTTTGCCAAGCTCGATCCCAAGAAAACCACCCCCCCACCATCGCCAAAGCCATCAGAGAACACTGGGGAATCGAAAACGACCTGCGCTGGTGCCTGGATATCTCTTTCCGGGAAGACCACTGCCGCGTCCGAAAAGACCATGGCCCGGAAAATCTGGGAATCCTGCGCCACATGGCGGTCAACAAAAATCCCTTGAAGGCGGCATTCAAACCAAACGTCTCAAAGCCGCATGGGACTATGCCTATCTGATGAAGGTGCTTACAACCTGATTTTTACATGCGATTGCCCTGGACCTTTATCCCATTATTTTCCGCACGTTCACCCTCCCGGCAATTTTCCCTCCGCCACTTCCGGTGTATCTGGGTTCAATGGACCTGCGGACCTCTTGAGCCATATCTCCTTGACTTCAATGAGCCCTTGTATTAGTTAAAAAATTATCGGTTGCCACCGGCTTCCTTAGGTTTATTAAGAAGCGTTATTTCCCCTTGCTGCTTCTCCACCATTTGAGGCTCTGGCCAGGGTTTGGCACTGTCGCTCTAACCAATCAGAGAAGGACCTCATCCATGCCTGCCGATACTCCCAGACCGATCTTGCAGAAAAAGTCATTCAACAAAAAGGCGGTCCGGGATTTTTTGGCAGAGACCTACAACGAATGGAGCAACGACAATGCCATGACCCTGGGCGCCGCGCTGGCCTTCTATACCACTTTTTCCATGGCGCCCCTCCTGATCATAGTCATCGCGATTTTTGGCTTTATCCTGGGCGAGAAAACCGTGCAGGCGGAGATTATCAAGCAGGTCCAGGAGTTGATCGGCGAGCAAGGCGCCACCGCGGTCAGCACGATGATTCATACCGCTTACCGGCATGGTTCCGGTTTCTGGGCCACCATCATCGGCATTGTCGCAATCTTGATCGGTTCCACCAGCGCCCTGGTCATGCTCAAGCATGCCCTCAATATCGTGTGGGGAGCCAAACCCAATCCGAACGCCCCCGTCTGGAACATGATTAAGGAGCGGATCCTATCGTTCGTTATGATCCTGTTGATTGGCTTCTTGTTGATCCTTTCCTTAATGTCCAGTGTGGCGCTGTCTTTCGTGATCAGGTTTTTTCACAATGTTCTGCCGGTGCCGCCATTTTTTATCCAGACGGCGGATTTTGTCATTTCCGTCTCCCTCATCACCCTCCTTTTCGCCCTGATTTACAAGGTCTTGCCGGATGTGGAAATCGCCTGGACCGATGTCTGGATCGGCTCGGCCATCACCGCCCTCCTCTTTACCCTGGGCAAATTTCTTTTCGGCATGTATCTAGGCCGCAGCAGCATCAGTTCTGCTTATGGGGCAGCCAGTTCCCTGGCCATCATCCTCATGTGGGTCTATTATTCTTCCCAAATCTTTTTCATCGGCGCAGAAATCACCCAGGTGTACGCCAACCGGTATGGCTCCCGCGTACGGCCCCGTTGGAACATGTCAAGGCCAGGTTCAGTTGATCAACCCGACCACGGCAATCGGGAGCATCAGAAAGAATAATGTGCTGGTGATGAAAAACTGCGCAATGGCAGCCGGCAGGCAGGCCAGAAACGGGCGGCGCAAATAACCCCCTCACCCCCGGTTAAACTAGTGGTATGTTTCGCAATTAACTACCGTTAACAGCGTTTGTATAAAGGGGT
>DZCR01000188.1:2288-5897 GCA_022736495.1 Desulfobacca acetoxidans | reverse complement strand
TGCTTAAAACACCTTTGCCCCGTAAACACCATGGCCACGGGGGGGTCGGCTTCGTTGCAGGCTTCGATGACTTCATAGTCCCGGACGGAACCGCCGGCGTGGGCCACGGCGGTGACGCCCTGACGGATGCCCACATCTACCCCATCTCTGAAGGGGAAGAAGGCATCCGAGATCATCACTGCGCCGATGAGGCCGCCTTTGGCCTCCTGGGTGGCCAGGTCGATGACCGTCTGATCCGAGGCGTCCCGCTTGGCCTGGAGGATTTCCAATTCAAGTTGTTTGTAGGGCATCCCGAACTGTTTAAAGCACAAGGCGTCGGCGTACTTGGTGTAGGCCTTGAAGACCGCGATTTCGGCTACACCCACCCGGTCCTGTTCGCCGGTGCCGATGCCCACGGTGGCGCCGTTCTTGACGAAAATCACCGAGTTGGAGGTGATGCCCTGCTCCACCCACCAGCCGAAGAGGAGGTCCTCATACTCCGCCGCAGAAGGCTGGCGCACGCAGCGGTATTCCTTGCCCTGATAGGTGGCTACCGCGGGTTTGAAGTCCTCTTTTTTCTGAATAACGTTTAAGGGTGATTGCTGGACGATGATGCCGCCGTCACAGAGGCATTTGAAGTCCACGAAGCGGTTGTGGATCAGGTGCTGGAGGCGGCCGAAGTTGGGGACCTTGATGATGCGGAGATCCTTGGCTTTTTTCATGATATCCAGGGTCCCCTCTTCAAAGTCCGGGGCTGCCAGGACCTCAAGATAGTTTTGGGACACTAACTCCGCAGTGGCTTTATCTAATGGCCGGTTAAAGACTGCAGCGCCCCCGAACGCGGCGATGCGGTCGGCCATATTGGCCTTGTCGTAGGCCCCGGCCAGGGAGTCGGCCCAGGCCGCCCCGCAGGGGTTGTTGTGTTTGAGGATCACCGCGGCAGGGCGCTTTTGGAGCCACTTGATGATGTTCAGGCCGTTGTCCAGGTCCGTGAGATTGGTCTTGCCCGGGTGCTTGCCGGCCTGGACCATGGCCGCTTCATCGATGGCGGAGGTCAAGCCGCTGTTGGGGTCCAGGTAATGACACTCTCCCAGGGTCAGGTGGCCCCCCACCAGTTCATAGAGCGTGGCCTCCTGGCCGGGGTTCTCCCCGTAGCGCAACCCCATCTCGATGACCTCGCCCTTGGCATCAGGCAATTTCCAGGTGCGCTTGCGGTAGCTGAGCTTCTGGTCGCCGAAGCTGATGGTCATCTCCGGGGGAAAATGGTCCGCCATCACGGTGCGGTACATGGCCTTGATATCGCTCATATGGGTCTCCTCGAAATAGTTTTCGGTTTTCAGTTTTCGGTTTTCGGTGAGAAACTGACGCGCCGATTGAGCTTCTTCGTGTCCTCTTATGGTTAATGCTAATTCTGTGAAAAATTTAACAGCATTTCCATATGCATGGAAAGGCTACGATATGCGGACAGCATTATTGTGGCACGAGTTGCCCCGCCTTGACAAGCGGCTTTCGACCCGCAAATTGACAACAACCCCGGCAAATGTTAATATTTATAAACGTATTGGGGATAAAGATGCCACAATTGGGCGGAATTTTTTTTACCGAAAACCGAAAACGGAAAACTGAAAACTGCTATTAATAAATGGAGATCAAGACCCTGGACTTCGTGACCGGCTTAATTCTGGGGGGGGCCTTAGGTATTGCGGGAACCCTATTGGTGATCCGTATTCGCGGCTGGCTGGGGCGCTCTGAGGCCGGCCGCCTGCGTTCGGAGAACCGGGCCCTGTCACGTCGGTTAGCGGAGAAAGACCGGCACATCGGGCGGATGCTGACCGAGACCCAGCGTCTGGCGGAGCGGCTGGGGCAGAAAAAAGGGATACTCCTGGCGGAGAAGACCGACCAGTTAAAAATTCATTGAGTAGGGGCGTTGCAGGTGCGGGGTTTAAAATCCGTCCTTACGCCGGCCTCGGCAAATAGGAGGAAAAATGGCTAAAAAAGACCTTTCTGTTACCGGCGCTTTGGTGGGCGGCATGGCTGGCTGGGTGGCCGAAGTGGCCATCATGGAAGTCACCGGGCACCACGTCACCACGGGCCTTTTGGAGCTGGTGGGCGCGGCCGCGGGCATGTTGCGCCTGGATCAGCGCCTGTCCCGGTCGCTGACCGACACCCTGGAGCGGGCCAAAGGCGGCCAGGAGCGCGACTATCAGGAAGTGAAGCGCCGCATCGAGGAGCTGACGGAAGACCTGCCGGAGTTGCGGGAAATCCTGGGCAACATGGTGGACGCGGGCATTTCGGCCCAGCAGGCCTAAATGCTGGGCCTGGGCTTGCTGGTGCGCCTGGGCCGCCAGGTGCTGGCCGGGCCGGTGGCGGACGCGGGGATTCTCCCCACCGGCTACTATCGCCATCTGGTCCTGGAGGCCCTGGAAGAGGAAGATTTTTCCGGGGCTCTGCACCACCTGAAGTGGGCCAACGATCCCCTCCTGGCCCAGATAATCATCCTGCGCCTGCGGCTACTGACGGCCCGGCACCGGCGCCAGGTGGCGGCCGTCCAGGACCTGCTGCAATCGGATCTGACGGCCGCGCACCGGGAACGCTGCCAGGACTTGCTGGCCACGGAAACCCGGGCGCTGGACCTGCTCCAGGGCTACGAGTTGCAAGCTTTGACGTACCTGGAAAACCCGCGCTCGTTATAATTCTCGCATCTTTTAACGTCATATATTCAATATAATAGTAAAATGGAATCGGATACTTATTACATGGGGCTGGCCCTAGAGGAGGCCCAAGCCGGCCTGGCTGCGGGTGAAGTGCCGGTGGGGGCGGTGCTGGTAGGGGAGGGGGGGAAGATTTTGGCCCGGACGTTTAACCGGCCCATCGGGTTATCTGACCCCACCGCACATGCCGAGATTTTGGCCCTACGGGAGGGAGCTCGGATCCGGGGGAATTACCGGTTGCTGGGTTCAAGCCTTTATGTTACCATCGAACCTTGCATCATGTGCGTGGGAGCGTTGCTGCAGGCCCGTTTGCGGCGCCTGGTGTTCGGCGCTTCGGACCCCAAGGGGGGCGCCTGCGTGTCGCTGTACCGCCTGCCTGAAGATACCCGCTTTAACCACCGCCTGGAAGTGGCCGGCGGGGTCCGGGAGGCGGAGTGCCAGGAGATGGTGCAGGAGTTTTTTAAGGCCCGGCGCTGAAGGGCGCGGGCGGCGGCCAGCCGGGTGCTGGCGGGAAAAGCGTCAGGATAATAGCTGAAACCGATTTTCTAGGAGGGGTACCGAAGAGGCCGTAACGGGGTCGACTCGAAATCGACTTGGGGGCTAATCACCCTCACGTGGGTTCGAATCCCACCCCCTCCGCCATTTATTAAAGGCGAAAAGGGTAAGGCCGCGAGGATCTTTCGCCGGGGCGGTCGGGAGGGCGTGCCCATGGGACTGACCTATATTAGCAAAAATTGCGAGATTTACCTGGGGGCAGACAATTCCTATCGGGATGACATGGAAAGCCTTCCCCTGGATTGTATAATTACAGCAGAAGAGTATAATGCCTTGCCGGAGGACCAGAAAAAGGACTACGAGGTTTTGGTGGCCAAGCCTGAACAGTGAGCAGTAAGCGTTAAGGTGTCCAAGCAGAGCTTGG
>DZCR01000188.1:0-2188 GCA_022736495.1 Desulfobacca acetoxidans | reverse complement strand
CTGCTCGAAGTCAGGTTTTGAAATAGCTTGTAGTCCCCTGGCTTGTAGCCACGGACTTGAGGGGCACCGCACCGGCGAGACGCCGGTGCCACCATTATCAAAATATACCCACCGGAGAGATGCCCGAGAGGCTGAAGGGGCACGATTGGAAATCGTGTGAGCGCCTAATAAGTGCTCCGAGGGTTCGAATCCCTCTCTCTCCGCCATTAAATACAGCTTTCGGTTTTCAGTTTTCGGTAAAAGATTAATCCTTCTATCTCTGCTTCATTAACTGAAAACTGAAAACCGGAAACCGTTCTCCTATGGCTTACCAGGTTCTGGCTCGGAAATGGCGTCCCCAAAACTTTGAGGAAGTGGTGGGTCAGGAGCCCATCACCCGCACCCTGCAGAACGCTCTGGCCGCCGGCCGGGTGGCCCATGCCTTTCTCTTCAGCGGGCCCCGGGGGGTCGGCAAGACCTCGGTGGCCCGCATCCTGGCCAAAGCCCTCAACTGCGAAGCCGGCCCCACGCCCCACCCCGACAACACCTGCCAGATGTGCCGGGAAATCACCAACGGCTCCTGCCTGGACGTGCTGGAAATTGACGGCGCCTCCAACCGGGGCATCGACGAAGTCCGGGATTTGCGGGAGAAAATCAAATACCTGCCGGCTCAGGGCAAGTACAAGGTCTACATCATCGATGAAGTCCACATGCTCACCAAGGAGGCCTTCAACGCCCTGCTGAAGACCCTGGAGGAGCCCCCGGCCCATGCGGTCTTTGTCCTGGCCACCACCGAGCCCCACAAGGTGCCGGTGACCATCATGTCCCGCTGCCAGCGCTACGATTTCAGGCGGATTCCCACCGGCGTGATCCAGGCCCATCTGGCCAAGCTGGCCGAGCAAGAGGGCTGGCATATTGACCCCGAGGGGCTGGCACTGGTGGCCCGAGCCGCGGAGGGGGGGTTGCGGGATGCCCAGGGGTTCCTGGACCAGGTGGTGACCTTCGGGGGCGACGGTGTGGGCGTGGCGGAGATCGCCCGCATCCTGGGGGTGACCGACCGGGGGGCGCTCTTGGGGGCCCTGACGGCCATTATTCACCGCAACGGACCCAACCTCCTCAACCTCATCGAGGCGCTCTATACGCAGGGGCAGGACTTGGGCAGATTTTATCAGGACCTGATCCTCTACGCCCGGCATCTGCTGGTGGCGGGTCTGCATCCCGAGGCCCGGCACCTGGCCGCGGTGGCCGACACCGAGTGGGACGACCTGATCCGCCTGGCCAACCAGACTCCGACGGTCCACCTGCACAACCTCCTGAGCGTGTTGCTCCAGGGGGAAGAGGAGTTGAAACGGTCGCCGCAGCCCCGGTTGGCCCTGGAGGTCCTGCTCCTGAGGGTGATTCATTTGGAACCGGTCCTGCCGCTGACCGAGTGGCTGGGGCGGCTGGCGGCTTTGGAGCGGCGCCTGGAAGCCGGGGCGGCGGCGAGGGTGACGCCTGCCGCCACGGAGCGCAAGTCCTCCCCGGCTGTTCAAGGGGCTGCGGCTCCGGTCGCTGCTCCGGCGGAACTTCCCGGTGACGCGGGCTTAACGGACCGCTGGCAGGCCTTCCTGAACCATGTTCAGGAAAGCGGCGACGCTCCCCTCTACGGCAAGCTGGCCGATTGCCGTTTCTTGGGGATATCGGACCATTGCTTGAAGATCGGCTTGAAGCGTCCCTGGAATGCCAACGGGGCTAACCACGAGGCCCGACTGCGGGAGTTGGCCCGGAGCTTTTTCGGCCCCGAGACCACCGTGGAATTTGAAGTGGAGGCTCCCAAGACCCCGAAAAAGGCTGCCGCGGCCCCCAAAAAATCCTTGGACATGAAGAAGCTCCAGCAACAGGCCCTGGAAATCTTTGGGGGCGAATGGCTGGGCGCCCCGCCGGAGAAGGAGGAACCCGAGTGAAAGATTTGAGCGGTATGATGAAGCAGGCCCAGAAGCTCCAGGCCAAGATGATGGCGATGCAGGAGGAACTGGGCAACCGTAAGGTGAGCGCCCAGGCCGGCGGCGGCATGGTGGAAGCCGTGGTCAATGGCCGCCAGGAACTGCTGTCACTGCGCATCGACCCGGAAGTAGTGGCGCCGGACGATGTGGAAATGCTCCAAGATCTGATCCTGGCCGCGATCAACGAAGCCCTGAACCGGGCCCGGGAAATGATGGCCGCCGAGATG
>DZCR01000187.1 GCA_022736495.1 Desulfobacca acetoxidans | reverse complement strand
ACTAGCCCGACATAGAGCCGCTTCGGTGTCAGCCAGAATTAGTCTATCTGCCTCTGGCCTGGCTGCAAGAAGTTACGTTTGACGGAATCCAAACCTTTTGAGGTTTGGCTGTAAATCTGAGCCTCTATGGAAGGATCATATCCCGAATCCCCTAAAGCAGTCGGGAAGGAATTTATGTTCTCATAGTTAATCTGAGTGCAGGTTGATAGTACTATGTAACAATTATAGTTTCGGATAAAGGCGCTTCAGCTTTATCCTGGCATCAGTTGTAGAGAAACGCCAATTTATTTTTGATTGCCGATTGTTCCGGTCATTCACCCAGACGGCCATGTGGTTTCGCAACGTTTCAAGATGGGGATTCGCCGATCCAAGCATTGTCCATTAAGGGCGCTTAACTCGATCTCAGCCATGTTGAGCCAACTGCCATGCTTTGGGGTGTAATGAAACTCGATGCGCTCTGCCAAACGCCAGGCTCTGAGGTTCAAACGTTTCATAGAGGGAGGCAAGACCGTGTGTGTTCAAGTTATCCAGGACCAAGCGCACCCGGACGGCGTTCGGATAGCGCTCATCGAGCTGCCCTTGATCCACCAGGCCCAGTCTTTTCTCGTTCTACGCTCCATGGCCGCCACATGCCGCTTGCCGGTCAACGGTTCCGCTTCGAGAAAGATTTGGGCCACTTCGTTGCGGACGTATTCATGGTCGACCCGCGCCGATCTTCCCGACGCACAAGCCATGGGGGCCTGGACTTCTCCGATTAACTGTTTACAGGTTTCATCCATACAGACCTGCGGGTAGGCGGGATCGTAAGGCAAATGATAGACCTGAAGAACATCTTCCATATGAGCTACGAACGCGGCGCTCCCCGCCGGCGGGATTTTCCAGTACTTCCGGAGATGAGGCTTAAGTTCGTTTTTTTAAGTAGGCGCTGCACGGTCATATGCGAGACACTCCGAGCCAAGTGCAATTCGACTGCCTTCTTCGCCAGCAAGCGCACGGTCCATCGCCGCCGAGCCTCCGGCGTTTCCGAGCAGGCCAAGGCAATCAGATGGGCCTCGAAAGCCCCATCGAAAGTAACCTGGCGTCCCGGCTTTTCCGGCTGTTTCCGCGCCAGCGCCGCCGCCAGCCCCTCTTCAACGAAACGCTTTTTCAGGTGTTCGATGGTGCGAGGCGTAACGCCCAGAGCTTCAGCAACATCTGCTACAGTCCAGGCAGGCCCCTGCGTTCCTGCGTCACACAGGAGTAAAGCGCGTGCGTAAAGGAACCGTTTCGCACTGGTCCGAGCCGTTTTCAAGGCCTCGAGTTCCTGACGTTCTTGCTCGGTTAACGTCACACGGTATCGCGGTTTCATGGCAAATCCCTCCCCCTTTGGCATTTGCCTATTATACCGCATTAAGCGAAATATGTAATGTTACATGGTACTAGCTTATAGGGAGTTGTCCGGCCTCTTTCCGACACTGACTGGTGATCTTGTGAAATCCATCCGTCCCCGAACCCTCATCACCCTGCTCACCGATTTCAGCACCCTAGACACGTATGTGGCGTCCATGAAGGGCGTCATGCTGAGCCTCAACCCAGAGATCGTACTGGTTGACCTCACCCACCATGTTCCTCCGCAGGATGTTCGCACCGGAGCCCTGCATCTGGCGGCTGCTACGCCCTATTTTCCTCCGGGCACCATTCATCTGGCCGTGGTGGATCCGGGGGTGGGCAGTCCCCGCCGCGCCCTGGCTGCCCACTGCCAAGGACACTTCTGGGTAGGGCCGGACAATGGCCTCTTCCACCTGGTCTTTCGCCAGGCTTCCGCCTTGAATATCGTTTCTTTAGAAAATCCGGTCTATTTCCGTCCCCAGGTCTCGCCCACCTTTCACGGTCGGGATATCTTCGCCCCGGTAGCGGCCCACCTCTCTCTAGGGGTGAACCTGAGTCGGTTCGGTCCCCGGATCACCGATCCCGTTGCCCTGGACCTGCCCGAACCGCAGTTCGGTCCTGCAGCCATCCTGGGGGAGATCATTCACGTGGACCGGTTTGGCAACCTGGTCAGCAATATCCCCGCCGGCGAGTTGGCAGCCTGGTTGGGGGAGCAGAACCCAAGTTTTAAGGTCGGCCCTGTCGCGATCCGCGGTCTGGCTCGGACTTATACCGATGTGGCTCCCGGAGAATTCCTGGCTCTGGTGGGCAGCCACGGTTTTCTCGAGATCGCCTGCGCCATGGTTAATGCGGCCCAACGCCTTAACGCCGGAGTGGGCCTGCCGGTGGAGATTCGCAAAGGGAAAAAATGCGTGAAATAACCAGACAATATGGCAAAATTAATGAGATATATATTATAGTTCTTGACAGAGATAATAATTATTCCTAAATAGTAGAAGTTAGACGGGAATGTGCACCTTCCCAAGGCCGGACTTCAGGCGCAGCGGTCTTCGGGAATCGGCGACCAACTGAAGAAGAGGGAGGTATCGATACCCCATGGACGTTCTGATGCTGTCTCGCCTGCAGTTTGCGGCGGCCACCTTTTTCCACTTTCTGTTTGTGCCCCTTACCCTGGGCCTGTCCATCCTCATCGCCATTATGGAAACCATTTATGTCCGGACCGGCGACGAAGATTACCGGCGCATGGCCAAATTTTGGGGCAAAATCTTCCTGGTGAATTTTGCCGTGGGGGTGGTGACCGGGATTACCCTGGAATTTCAATTCGGTACCAACTGGTCCCGCTACTCCCGGTACGTGGGAGATGTCTTCGGGTCGCTGTTAGCCATTGAGGCCACCCTGGCGTTTTTCCTGGAGTCCACGTTCATAGCGGTTTGGGCCTTCGGCTGGAATCGCCTCTCCCCTCGCTTCCACGCCGTCTGCATCTGGCTGGTCGCTTTTGCCTCCAACCTATCGGCCGTGTGGATTCTCATCGCCAATTCCTGGATGCAGCATCCGGTGGGTTATGTCCTGCGCAACGGGCGGGCCGAAATGCAGGACTTTCTGGCCGTGGTTACCCAGAGATTTGCCTTCCAACAGTTTCTGCATACCGTGAGCGGCGCTTATATTCTGGCGGGCTTCTTCGTTATGGGGATCAGCGCCTATCACCTGCTGCGGCGGCAGCATACGGCCTTTTTCACCAAGTCCTTCCGCCTGGCCCTGGGATTTGCCCTGATCTTCTCCCTGGTGGAGATCGTCCAGGGAGACCTGCACGGCGCTGAGGTGGCCAGAATTCAACCTACCAAGCTGGCGGCCATGGAATCCCTGTGGGATACCCAGGCCGGGGCCCCCATGTACCTGTTTCTGATTCCCGACCCGGCCCACGAGAAGAACCTGATGGAGGTCGGCCGCATCCCCAATGGCTTGAGCATGTTGGCCTATCGCGACCCCCATGCCGTGGTCAAAGGCCTTAAGGATTTTCCCAAGAATGACCGGCCACCGGTGGCCTTGACCTTCGTCGCTTTCCGGCTGATGGTGGGCCTGGGGTTTCTGTTTGTGTTGCTCACGGTAGTGGGCTGGTTTAAGCGTAAAAACCTGGAGGCCAGTCCCGGCTATCTCAAGCTGATGCTCTATGCCATCCCGCTGCCGTATATCGCCATACAGTGCGGCTGGATGGTGGCGGAAGTGGGCCGGCAGCCTTGGATTGTCTACGGCCTGATGCGTACCTCCGATGCCGTATCTCCCATAGCCGCCTCCCAGGTTTGGGCGAGCCTGGCGGCCTTTATCCTGGTCTATTCGCTGTTGGGCGCGGTGGCGTTTTATCTGATGGTCAAATTTGCCAAACAAGGGCCGGAACCGGCGCCGGCCGTCACCACTGCGGGGGAGGTTTCTTAATGTTGCCGATTATCTGGTTTGTACTCTGGGGCGTCTTATGGGCTGTTTACTTTATGCTGGACGGCTTTGACCTGGGAATGGGGACCTTGATGCCTTTTCTGGCCAAAGACGATACTGACCGGCGGGTTATCTACCGGGCCTTGGGGCCGTTTTGGGATGGCAATGAAGTCTGGCTCATCACTGCCGGCGGGGTAACCTTTGCGGCCTTCCCCGCCACCTATGCCGTCATGTTCAGCGGTCTCTATTCTGCCCTGATGCTTATTCTCTTTGCCCTGATTTTAAGGGGTGTCTCCATTGCCTTCCGGGGCCAGGTCAACGATCCTCGCTGGCGGCGTCTGTGGGATATGGGCTTTTTCCTCGGTAGCTTCTTACCGGCCCTGCTTCTGGGGGTCGCCTTTGCCAACCTCTTTAAGGGGATCCCCATCGACGCCGAAGGCATCTATCATGGGACCCTGTTTACCCTGCTCAACCCTTACGGCCTGGCCGGGGGCATCCTGTTTGTGCTGCTCTTCATAGTCCACGGCTCCCTCTGGCTGGCCATCAAATCCCACGGCGATCTCCAGCGGCGGGCCGCGAACCTGGCGGCAAAAGCCTGGGTGGCCCTCTTAATCATGGCCGGGCTCTTTCTGTTGGCCACCGTGACATGGACCTCACTTTTTGATAATTATGCCGCCCGCCCGGTGCTGCTCCTTATCCCGGTAGTGGCGGTGACGGCTTTGATCGCTATGCGGGCCTTCATCAAGCGGGAACAATGGTGGAAAGCCTGGTTTGCGTCCAGCCTGACCATCGTGGGGATTACCCTGTTCGGGGTGGTGGGGCTGTTTCCCGACCTGCTCAAATCCAGCCTTAACCCAGCCTACAGCCTGACGGCATTTAACTCGTCCTCTTCACCCCTAACCCTGAAGATCATGTTGGGCGTGGCCCTGACCTTTGTGCCCCTGGTCATCGCTTACCAGGTCTGGGTCCACTTCCTCTTCAAGGACAAGGTGGAGCCCGAAGACCTGGCCAAGGAGGAGGGGTATTAATCGAATAGGCTTATAGGGGATAACAGGAGCGTTACGTCCGGCCGTCCGGGGTGGTGGGAGGCGGTTTGTATCAAGGGATCACCGGAGAATCTGGGAGACCCGGCAAGGCGGGCAGGGAATCCATAATCTGTTTCCCTGTCCTGGCCGGGAGTCGGACCTGCCCATAGCAGCAAGGAAGCGGCTAACCCCCTCGGAGCCAGACTGTGATCGTATTTTCATTAAAACAGGGAAAACCGCTTGAGCAAGAGTTCCGCTACGGAAAAAGCGGTCTCCAGTACATCTCACCGAAAGACCCGATCATACAGTACATAGAACCGGAACTTCGCCCCCTGCTTGGGCCTGCGGCCCTGATTCCATTGCAACCGGGAAAGTTTCGAGGGCAAGCCAGGCTCTGGCTTGGGAGCGAGTCCGTGCCAACAGTGGTATTGGAGGATTTGATGGGGTAACCATTGAATCCATCCGGTCCCCCAAGAATGGTATGAACTCTCCCCCTCCCAAATGTCCGTGCTGAACTTGTAGGTTGGAAATAGGGTGGGAAGAAATAAAATAAGGGTTAGCCCGATAGAGCTAACCCATTGTTTTCATTATGGCGGGGACGACGAGACTCGAACTCGCGACCTCCGGCGTGACAGGCCGGCGTTCTAACCAACTGAACTACGCCCCCGCAGGGCTGGTAGGCGGAACAGGGCTCGAACCTGTGACCCCCGGCTTGTAAGGCCGATGCTCTCCCAACTGAGCTATCCGCCCGCCTACTATTTCAAGAGCTTTGGTGAGCATGCTCCCGCTGGTACCCAGGGTGCGAAAAAACTGAACTCTTTTCCTGTAACGCCATCTCGCTGGGTCACGGCAATATTTTACCACCATATCCTGGTTTGTAAATACCCGAGACAATTTTTCGGTGCGGTTTGATAGGCACGTTTTATCAAGAGCTCCGCCTCCGGGTTAATACCAACCGCCCATCAGTTCTCTTAAACGCCGGTTTAAGCGTTAGTTAATTGTCACCGGCTTCCCGGCCAGTCAGGTTCTTAACGCCCGGCGCCGGGGCGGGTTGGCCGTAATAATTACGGGGCTTAAGGCCCCGGCCG
>DZCR01000036.1 GCA_022736495.1 Desulfobacca acetoxidans | reverse complement strand
CTGCTCCGGTACGACCGGCAACCTCATTCCATGACCCCTAAAACCCCGACCGACCCTTCAGCACCGCCTGAA
Source organism: Desulfobacca acetoxidans (assembly GCA_022736495.1). Next base: position 25,214 of record DZCR01000036.1, on the reverse strand, counting down.
TCCGGCGCTCCAGGTCATTCAACCGGTACGGCTTATAAATCAGTCCCAGGGCGCCCTCATCCCTGAGCTTCGCCACCTCCTGGAAGGAAAAAAATCCCGACGCCATCAGCACCCGGGCCCGGGCATCCAGGGCCTTGAAATCCTTGAGCACCTGACGACCATTTTTGTCCGGCAGAAAATAATCCAGAAGGACCAGGTCCACCTGTCCCATCGTTTGGTACTTTTTTAGGGCCTCAGCGCCATCCCCCGCAGTTTCCACCCGGTATCCCAAGTGTTCCAACAGTTCCCGGGCCAGCCCTCGAATCAGGGGGTCATCGTCCACCAGGAGGATAGTCGGCAAGGGCTTTCGCATCATTTTGGACATGGGCGCCTTACACACTTATGGCGACGGCCACACCGGGCGGTCACCTGGGTTAAGAAGAATCTCTTCGATACGGAGTATCTAAAAGGGAAAATGTTGTTAGTACTTTATTCGGATGGAAGGGGGAATTTCTTGAGGAAAGATAGCAATTTTTTTAAGGAGGATTTACGGACTGCCCCACCCGAATCCGCAGGGCTTTGACTTTGCCGGGTCCCAGGGCCCGGTCCAGGGCGGCCAGGATTTTCGGTTTGAGGAATTGCAGTTCCTGGCTGTAGGGGCTGGCGCTGACTTCCACCCAGAGTTCCTTACGGCGCAGGTCCACCAGTCGGGAATGGGACAGGAGGGGGACCGGAACCACCGCTTCCCAGACCCGGCGGATATGCTGGCGCAGTTCCAGATCGTCCCGGTCGCCGGGGGAAAGAATCCCCTGGACCACTTCTTTGACCGGCACTGGCCGGGGCAGTTTAGGGCGCTTGGCCATACAATGCAGTTTCCAGTTTTCAGTTTTCAGTCTATAAAATTATCCTGTTATTTTTTGTTTAGCCCGGGCAAAGCCGGGGGCGGCGGCCTGGATGACCTGTTCGGACACGCAAAAGGCCAGGCGGAAATAACCGGCCCGGCCAAAGCCCCGGCCCGGCACCGCCAAAATATTTTCTTCCTTAAGGGCCGCCACGAAACTCAGGTCATCCCCGCCGGGGGCCTGGGGGAAGAGATAGAAGGCCCCCTTGGGCTTGAGGAATTTATAGCCCGCGGCGCCCAGCAGGTCGCAGAAAAGGTCCCGGCGCCGGGCGTAGGGAGTGATATCCAGGGTGACGTCGGTCAAGGGGGCCACCACCCGCTGCATCAGGGCCGGGGCGTTGACAAATCCCAGGATGCGGTTGGCCAGCACCATGGCACCTTCCAGTTCGCCGCGGCCGGTGGCCTTAGGGCTTACCGCAATATACCCCAGGCGCTCCCCGGGGATGGACAGGTCCTTGGAAAATGAGGTGGCCAGCAGGGTGTTAGGGTAGGCCGCAAAGATGCTGGGGACCTCCAGGCCGTCATAGACCAGGCGCCGGTAGGGCTCATCCGCCACCAGATAAACCGGCCGGCCATGGCGCCCGGCGTGGTGGGCCAGGAAGCGCCCCAACTCCTTTAAGGCGGCCGCGTCGTACATCTGGCCGGTGGGGTTATTGGGGGAATTGATGATCACCGCCCGGGTCCGGGGGCTCAAGGCCTCGGCCAGACGCTGCAGATCGATGTCAAAGTGCTCGCCCGTTTCCACCACCCGGGCGACGCCGCCGTGGTTATCAACATAAAACAGGTATTCGGGGAAATAGGGGGCCAGGATCAGCACTTCATCCCCCGGATCCAGCAAGGCCTTAAGGACAACGTTAAGCCCGCCGGCGGCGCCGCAGGTGAGGATCACATCCTGGGCCTTGAATTCCAGGTGGTGGTGACGGCTGAGCATCTCGGCCAGAGCCTGGCGGGTATTCAAGAGCCCGGCGTTGGGCATATAACTGTGCAAGCCGGGGCGGGGATCGGCGGCCGCCTCGATCAGCTCTGCTTTGAACCGGGGCGGCGGTTCCAAGTCGGGATTACCCAGGGTGAAATCATAGACCCGGTCCGGCCCCAGGCGGGCCTTGAGCTCGGCGCCTTCCTCGAACATGCGCCTGATCCAGGAGGAGTTTCGCATCGCGCTTCTGATACGGGCGGAAATGGCCATAGTTGGGGGTTCCTCTTTTCGGTTTTCGATTGTCGATTTTTGCTTTTTTCCTTTTTCCCTTGGGGATAGACCTTATAGATCAGCCAATCAGGCGGTCCGCCATTCAGGAGATTCCTGGCAGGCGCAGCCCTTACCAGCCATGGCAAAACCGGCGTTCACTCAGAATTGTCAGGCTATGCGTAGCGAAGCTGCTCATATTCTAACAAGTAAGTTCTCATCCGAAAACGTTTAAAAATGCGACGCCCTTCAAAATCTCTTTGTGGTAAAGGGGGGCTTTAAAGCTGTTTCCGGATCGACGTTATGGCCTTCGTTTTATGCAAAATGATCGAAAAAAACGGTTTTTAAACGGCCTTTAGGACCTCAAAACTACCCCAAAAATCGCCGAAAATGGCCGGGCGCGTCCCGGTTGGGCCGAAAAAGGCGGCACACGTGCCGAGCCATTGCGAGGTACCCTCGCCCTATAACCGGGCTAAAGCCGCCTGCTTGCGCGCCAAGGTCGGCTCAGTGCCACAATTGTGCCGCGCCTGTCCCGGGGTAGACCTCCGGCTTTCGCATAATATTGTAAATATTATCAATATATTAATGATTGGCTGCCATCCTGGTGCCGGGACGCGGCACAGGCGGGGTGGCTCGTGCCGGTTAGTTTTTCTCAGGTTGGCCAGCAGTGAACCGCTTTTATCCCGGCAAGGCATGGGGACAGGATAAACCCAGGACTGCGAGGGCATCCAGCCAGGATGGGAAAGGGGGCAGGCTTTTTCAGGGGGCAGGATCAGGGTTGCAACACGCCAGAAAAGAGGGCGTGGCTAAATTGTAGCGTTTGATATGAGGTTATTGCATCCAGACGTTCGGAGAGCATCAACCGTCGCGCTTCGTCCAAACGCAGCCGTTTTTGGTACTGCAGTGGGCCTGATTCGGGAAGGCAAGGTTAAGCACTTCGGCCTTTCTGAAGCCGGGGTGCAAACGATCCGTCGCGCTCATGCCGTCCACCGGTAACTGCGGCCCAGAGCGAATACTCGCTGTGGTGGAGACGCCCTGAAGCGGACGTGTTACCGACGCTCGAGGAACTCGGAATCGGCTTCGTTCCCTATAGCCCTCTGGGTAAGGGCTTCCTCACAGGAAAGATCAACGAAAACACTACATTCGACAGTGCCGACTTCCGCAACATCGTCCCTCGCTTTACGCCGGAAGCTCGGAAAGCGGATCAGGCCTTGGTTTATCTGCTTGGCAAGATCGCAAAACGGAAGAAGGCGACACCTGCTCAGATAGCCCTCGCCTGGCTGCTGGCCCAGAAGCCGTGGATTGTGCCAATCCCGGGCACCACAAAGCTTTCGCGCCTGGACGAAAATCTCGGAGCGGTTGACTTCGAACTTACGCCCAACGATCTCCGTGAGATCGAGAGCGCCGCCTCCAAGATCACGGTGCAAAGGGCCCGGTACCCCGAAGAACTGGAGCGCATGACCGATCTGTAAGCGGCCGCTTATGACAAATCACGAGGGGCTAAGGCATCATGGTGTATTTTTGCTCGCCCTTGGGGACGTACCATTTGATGAAATTGTAATCGATGCCTGCGGGCGCGGGTTTGATGCCGTGGAACCGCCGGGAAATGGCCGGCAGGGCGTCAGGAACGAAGAGGAAGGTATACGGCTGGTCTTCGGCCAGGATTTCCTGGAATTTGAAATAGGCCTGCCGCCGCTTTTCCCGGTCAAAGGTGTGCCGGCCTTCGGACAAAAGTCTGTCCACCTCAGGGTTTTTATAGCCGGTGAAGTTGAGCTCGCCGGGTTTGGTCTTGGTGGAACTCCAGATGTCGAACTGGTCCGGGTCCAGGCCGGTGTTCCAGCCCAGCAGCACCGCTTCGAACCGACCTTTTTCGATGAATTGCTTGAGGAAGGCGGCCCACTCCACGGTGCGAATATGCACAATGATCCCGATCTGGTGGAGGCGGCGCTGGATAATCTCCGCAGTGCGCACCCGGATGTCGTTGCCCTGGTTGGTAAGAATGGTGAACTCAAAAGGGCGGCCGTCCTTGGTGAGGACATCCTCGGCGTTGGGCTGCCAGCCGGCTTCGGCTAGCAGGGCCTTGGCTTTGGCCGGGTCGTAGGGAAATTTAGGCAGGTTAGGGTTGTAATACCAGGTCCCGGGCTTATAGGGACCATAAGCTTCCTCCCCCAGGCCCATGAGCACCCCGTGGATGATCTCCCGCTTGTCGATGGCATGGGTCAGGGCCTGGCGCACCCGCCGGTCGGCAAACCGGGGGTCGCTCAGGTTGTACCCCAGATAGATATAGGAAAAGGGGATGTAGCGGTATTTCTTGTACAGGCGGTGGAACTTGGGATACTCGGTCTGGCGGGTGTACTGTAACGGGGTGAGGCCCATGCGGTCGAGGTTGCCGGCCTTCAATTCCAGAAACATGGTGGCCAGGTCGGGCTTCACCAGATAGAGATAGCCGTTGAGATAGGGGCGGCCCTCAAAATAGTTGGGGTTGTGAGCCAGAGCGATCATCTGGCCGGTTTTCCACTCCTTGAAGATGTAGGGGCCAGTGCCGATAGGGTGCCGCCCGAGAGGAGATTTGGTGATATCCTGGCCCTCTAATAGGTGCCGGGGCAGGATGGCCAGGCCCCAGGAGCCCAGGGCGGGAGCGAAGGGCTGGGGATAAGTGACCCGGAAAGTATAGTCATCCGGCGCTTCGGCCTTTTTCACCTGGAGATAATCCCCGGAATAGGCGGTGGGGGTTTTCGGGTCCACCATCACCTGGTAGGTGAACAGGACGTCTTTGGCCGTGAAGGGGGCCCCGTCGTGCCACTTGACCCCGTGACGCAGGTGAAAGGTAATAGTGAGCCCGTCCGGCGAGATATCCCAGCTCTCGGCCAGGTCCCCCACCAGGTTGAGGTCGCCGTCATATTTCACCAGGCCGTTGTAGACCAGGCCGATAATCCCAGCCGAAGAAGCATCGGAGGCCAGCGGGGGCAGCAGCGTGCTCGCGTCGCCGATGGAGCCGTCGATGAAGAGATCGCCGTAGGCCGGCCCGGTGTCCGGGCCGCTAGAGTGCGGCTCTGCTTTTTCGGAGTTGCAGCCGGAGAGGAGCACGGCCATGAGAGCCAACAGAAGCAGGCAGCCAAACCAATTTCGTCCCGAAGATCGCTGTTTGGCCAAAAAAACCCATCCCTCACTTCAAGTAGCACAGGGCTGGAAAGCCTGTGCCATCAAATTCTTGCTTATAACTTACGGTAAGCCTGACTACGGGGCCTGATGGCAATGATGGAGATTGTATGCGTAGCTTCATTCACTTAAAAAAACACCCGCCAATTCCCCACCCTGGTGTTTCGCTCTCCCTGCCCCATTTCCAACTGGCCGGATAAACGAAGGTCGAATGGGTCTACCGCCAGTTCTTTGAGCCTGGTGTGAATGCGTCTGATGGTCTGCTTATCCAGCGCCTTGAGGGTTTTGATGGCCTGCCTTTCTATGCGCACGGTGTAGCTCATAAATCGAGCTCTTTTTCCATTTCTGCAAGCGTGACGAATTCTCCTCGCTTGATGGCCTCCTTGCCCTCGCGGATGGCCGCCCGATCATCGGGGGTCAGAGGTTCTGCATCATATTCTTCACGGCGTTGGTAGAGCAAATCCAGAAAGTTGAAGAACAAATCGGCATCGGGGCCCTGGGCCACGGCCTTAACTTTGGCCAGGAATTCCGGAGAAAGATTGTCATCCATGGAGCGCCTCTTTCCGAGGATTGATATGCTTGAGGCTCAAGTTAATCAAAAAGCCCAAGGCTGTCAACCGCCCGGCCAACCCTTCAGGAAAAGCGTAATTGCGGATTTTCTCTTGCCCCGGCGTAAGCTTTTGGATACATTTAAAGAGTCGGGACGTGGCTCAGCCTGGTAGAGCACAGCGTTCGGGACGCTGGGGTCGGAGGTTCAAATCCTCTCGTCCCGACCATTTTCCCGGGGAGGTAGTCTCAAAATTACCTGCCGTTGCAGTAATCCGCCTTTTCCCCTCAGCTTCAGCTCATAATATCCCGCTTCATCCGCTCAAATTCGTCTTTGGTGATTTCGCCTTTGGCGTAGCGCTTTTTCAGGATGTCCAGGGCGGTATCGTCCTCAAAGCCGCGGCCGGGCACCCAGGTCCGCTTGGCTTTGTTACGGCCGAAGATGAAGTAGAGGCATAGGGCGATGATGACGATCCAAAAGATGGGTATGAACATGGGAAAGACCCACCAGGTGTGCCATTGCCAGTATTGTTCGGGATACATGGCTGAGCTTCCTTTTTCAATTCCCCAACTGAATTTCTAATTTGACGTTTACGGGCGTGCAATATAGTCAAACCGATAATTTCTTTGCCCTCATACCTTATGGTAATATCATAATCCGTCAATTCGCTATCAGTGGCATGGCTGGGTTTTTTAAAATTGATATAGAGTACATCGGCTTCGGCATCATAAGAAGACCACAAATACTTTTGGGGCGCCCCCTTGACAGCCGGAATAATCTTCAAATATTGCTCCACCATTTCTAAGGCCATAACTGCTGCCTTGCTGCAACTACTCGCACAGGCGAGACGCCTGTGCCACCGGGTAATCTCAGGGCCCACTTTTGGGGTTGGGGGTGTGGGGGAGGGGTAAGGGCTTTGGCCCTTAGCCCCTCTCCCATAATCATTTTCTTTGCCTCGCCTAACTCCGCCGCCGCCAGCGGGGGCCGGCGGCGGTATCGATGATCTCGATGCCTTGGGCCGCCAACTCATCCCGGATCTGATCCGCACTCTGCCAGTCCTGGCGCTTCCGGGCTTCTTCGCGATCTTTCAAGCGCGCCTCAATCTCTTCATCTCTGGCGGCAGCCGGCGGCGCCAGGTTCATCACCCCCAGGACTTCGTCCAACTCCTGGAAGCGGGTCAGAATGGCGACCGCGGCAGCGCGCCCCAGCCGGTCGTGGTCTATGTCGGTGTGAAATTCCCCCACTGCTGCGAAGATGGCCGACATGGCCCGGGCAATGTTGAGGTCGTCGTCCAGAGCGCTGGTGCACTCCTTTTTTAGCAGGAAGAGCCGTTCCTCGATGGCCGGTGTCATGGGAGCCTCAAAGGTTATGAGGGCCAGGCGCTCCAGGAAATGGTCCAGGCGGGCCCGGGCCACGGCCGCGGCCTTGAGGTTGGCGTCACTTACGGCCAGGGGCTTGCGGTAGTGGGCGCCCAGCAGGAAGGCGCGCACCTCCTCGCCCCGGTACCCTTTGGCCATCAGGTCCCGCACCGTGATGCCCCCCGCCTCCTTCAAGGGCCGGCCGTCCTTGAGAACCCGCTCACAGTGGAGCCAGGCCTTGGCCATAGGTTTGCCCGTGGCTGCGGTGAACAGGGCGTTTTCGTTTTCGTCGTGGGGAAAGAGCGATTCCACGCTGCCTACGTGGAAGTCCACGGTTTCGCCCGGATGTCTCAGGGCTATGGCCGCGGACTCCAGATGCCAACTGGGGCGCACCTGGCCCCATGGGGTAGTGTAATAAAGACCTTTTTTTAGTTCCGCCAGCTTGGCCCGCTTCAACAGGGTAAAATCCCGGGGGTTTTCCTTGGCGTATTCGTCCAGGTCCACGGTCTTGCCCACCCGAATCTTGCTTAAGTCCACCCCGGAAAGGCGTCCGTAGTCCTTGAAACGGGAGATGTCGAAGTAGACGGAACGGAGTTTTTCATAGGCGTAGCCCCGTTCCAGGAGTTTCCGGGTGAGATTGACCATGTCGTCGATGTGGTCCGAGGCCAGGGGATAGAGCACGCCCCCCTTAATGCGCAAGGCTTCTATATCCCGCAAGAACTCCTGGCGGTAGTGCCCCGTGAACTCCTTGAGATCCCGGCCCGCGGCCGCGGCCCCGGCCAGGGCCCGGTCGTCCAGGTCGATGAGGCTCACCACCTGGCGGACCTTGAAGCCCCGGTAAACAAGATAGCGGTGCAGCAGGTCGGCCACCACCAACCGGCGGGCCACGCCCAGGGGGAGATGGTCGTACAGGGCCGGGCCGTCGGCGAACAGGGTGGCCTCCCCCGGACGCCGGGGTTCAAAGGCCTCTTTGGACCGGGCCAGGGTATTATAAAAGCACAGGGTGGGGGCCTCTTTTTCGGTGAACAGGGACGTGGAGAGGTAGCGTTCGCCGCCATCGGGGGCGATGGCCACGATGAGGCCGCGCTCCATCTCCCGGGCTTTGCGGATAGCCACGGCCACCGCAGCCCCGGAACTCATCCCCAGGAAGAGGCCTTCCTGGCGGGCCAGGCGCCGGGCGGTCTCGTAGCCCTCTTCGTCCTCGATATTGACGATCTCATCAGCCTTGGTCTTATCGAAGATGCCCGGCTTGTAAGACTCCTTCATGTTTTTCAAGCCCTGGAGGGCATGGCCCAAAAACGGCTCTACGCCCACGATGCGGATGGCGGGATTGAACTTTTTCATCCCCGCATAGAGGCCCATGAGGGTACCGGTGGTGCCCATGGTCGCCACCACCATGGTGACTTCCCCTTCAGTCTGCTCCCAAATTTCCCGGCAGGTGGACTCGTGGGAGGCGGGATTGAGAGGGCTGTTGAACTGATCCGCCAGAAAATATTTGTCAGGGTTTTCCCGGGCCATCCGGTAGACCTCTTCGATGGCCCCGTCGGTTCCCAGGTGGGCCGGGGTGAGCAGCAGTTCCGCCCCCATCGCCTTCAAGATACGCTTGCGCTCCAGGCTGGCGGACTCAGGCATGGCCAACAGGATACGATAGCCCTTAACCGCGCACACCATGGCCAGGCCGATACCGGTATTGCCGCTGGTGGCTTCAATGACGGTCTTGTCGGGGGTCAGTTCGCCGGCGACCTCTGCCGCCTCGAGCATGGCCAGTGCGGGGCGATCCTTGATGGATCCGCCGGGATTGAAATACTCCAGTTTGACGTAGATCTCTACCTGGGTATGGGGGTTGAGACGGTTCAGGCGGACGATGGGGGTCTGCCCGATAAGTTCCAGAACAGTGTTGGCCTTGCGCAGCATCACGACATCCAAACTCCTGGCGTTGGGGGTTGGCGCGGTATTAAGCCCCTTCTTCCTCTCTCGAAGCGGCGCACTGCCCCCCGGTCTCCGTTTCTTCAGCCAGGTAATTATTGACCAGATTGATCAGGGTGAGGACGAAAAACCGGCGGGCTTCGGGTTCATCGCACATCACTTCCATGAGGCGGTAAATCAAAGCCAGGATTACCAGCCCCGCCTGGGAGGGGGAAACCCCCTCTTCATTGAAGCGGTCCAGGAATTCATTCACCAGGGGGCGGACGCTCGCTTCCAATTCTTCATCGCTGGCGAACGCGGCAGTATCATTTTCGGTCATGCGGTTATCCTTTAAAAGTTGTCAACCTCTTCAATTCTAACGCAAAACCTACCATATTCCCCGGCGCTTTGCAAACCGCGGGGCCGGAACCCGAGAGGGAGTCGCCGCGGGCTGGCCCAGCCGCAACCTCCGTATCTGAGAACCCGTTCAGCAAAATTGTTTCATATTTCGCCAATGTGTTCACGAATCTTTACCATTTTGAGGACCAGGCCACCATTAAACAAATTATAACCTTATAAAATATTTAATAAAAATATTAATAGTTCTATTTGGTACGGTCTTTGCTTCATATATGGACATTAATTTACGAATGGTTGGTGTATTGCCAACATTATGAGCGTGGAACCTATAAGGAGATTGCTCCACCGGTTTGGTTGGTAAAAGCACCCCCATCAGATCATGGGAGGCTTGACGATGAAAAATCAATCGGTTGCCATTCCGGGCAAGGTGAAGATGGATCAAGCGCGGAGATTGATGGAACAGGGCCAACACCGGGAATCCTTGCTCCTGGCTTTGGAAGTGCTGTTGCAAGAACTGAATAATCTGCGGGAATCGCTTATCGCCCTTCAGATAGTAACCCGATTGGAAAAGGCGACCCCTGCCGCGCCAATCAAGGAAGAGCCGCCCCAGCCCGACTTTTTTTGGCTCCCGCCCCTCAAACCGCGGGTCTTGCATTGAATGACAGAAGTTAAAATTTTCGTCTGCATGCCCTTTACAAACCCTGACCCAGGATTATTGTAAAAAATAAAGCTGTGGTTCGCCAAGGAGGATCCTATGGGTCAGTTGATTGCTTGTGCTGCGGCAGATGGGGTCTTGGTGGCCTCGGACAGCCGGGCGGTTTTTTTCGAGCCCTTCGGGGAAGAACGCTTTATTTCCGTTGACCGTGTCATTCCCATGACCTCTCATGCCGTCTTGGCTTCGGCCGGAAATTGGGAAGCCGCCGACATTTGCAAAGATTTCGCCGCCTTTGCCAAAGCCGAGGGCCTCACCGACATGGATGATCTCATCAATGCGGCTATTCCCTTCTTCACCAGCCGCTACGATGAGATTCTACGCAAGATGTGCGAGAAGATCCCGCCGGACCCCATCGTCAACATGTATCTGCTGCTGGCCGGCTACTCGAAAAAGACCCCGGATCATCCGGGCCACCTGTTCATCATCTGGGACCGCCCCCAACCACCCAAAATCGAGTATAACCGGGTGACCGATGTCTTCACCCTGCCCCGGCGCCTGGGCCTGGAATTCAAGCTGAACGAATTGGTTAAGAAAAAGGCACCCCTGGCCCAGATAGTGGACGCGGCCAAGGCCGGCATGGAAAAGCTGGCCCCGCAAGACGAGACTATCGGCCCGCCCTATCGTTATGTCACCATCACCGCCCAGGGGATTGCGGGGCTCTGAGGCCGGGGGCCCGAAGCTCCCGTAGATTGCCTCTCCCGGTGAAATTTGATATACTTTTTAGGCCTGTTGTCCTTTACAGGACGGCAGGCCTAATTTATTTTCCGGACCCCTGGCCGTGTCTCCTGATCTTGAGCGACTCCGCATTACGCGCCCGGGGAAAGAGCCCGTTGCTGCGGCCTTTTCCCGGACCCGTATTATCCTCATTCTCCTGGGCCTAGTCCTGGTGGGCCTCGCCGGGCTCTACCTCTGGGGCCCCCTGCAGCCTGCGCTGGAAGTAAGCACCACGGTGGTCTCCCGCCTCTACCCGGCCCAGGCCTACACCGTCTTAAACGCCAGCGGTTACGTGGTGGCCCAGCGCAAGGCCGCGGTCTCCTCCAAGAGCACGGGGCGCTTGACCTTTCTGGGGGTGGAAGAAGGCAGCCGCGTAAAAAAGGGGCAAATCCTGGCCTCCCTGGAGAATGAGGACCTGACAGCCTCCCGCAACCAGGCCGTCGCCCAGGTGAATCAGGCCAAAGCCGACTTGGGCACCGCCACCGCGGAGTTGGCGGACGCCGAGCTCCAGTACCGCCGCTATCAGACCCTGGTCGCCCAGGACCTCATTCCCAAGCAGGATTTTGACACCGCGGACGCCCGCTATAAGAAGGCCGCCGCCGGGGTGGCCGCGGCCCAGGCCCGCATCAAGGTGGCCCAGGCCGGCCTGGCCAATACCCAGGCGTCCCTGGAATACAGCTATATCCGCAGCCCCTTCGACGGGGTGGTGACCACCAAATACGCCGAGGTCGGGGAAGTGGTGGCCCCCTTCGGCGCCGCGGCCAATGCCCGGGCCGCAGTGGTGACCATGGCCGACCTTAACTCCCTGATGGTGGAGGTGGATGTGGCCGAGTCTAATTTGGACAAGGTGCGCCTTTCACAACCCTGCGAAATTTCCCTGGACGCCATCCCCGACCGGCGCTTTGCCGGAGAAGTGCACATGATTGTCCCCACTGCCGACCGGACCAAGGCCACCGTGCTCACCAAGGTGAAGTTCCTGGAAACCGACGACCGCATTTTGCCGGAAATGAGCGCCAAGGTGGCCTTTCTCTCCCAAGCCCTGGTGCCGGGAGAGCGCCAAGCCCGCCTGACCATCCCCAAGGCCGCTCTGGTCACCCGGGAAGGCCGTTCCTACAGTTTTCTCGTGACCGACAACCGGGTTAAGCAGGCCCCCATCACGGTCGGCCTCACCCTGAACGACTTGGTGGAGATCGCCGGCGGCCTCAAGGAGGGTGATCGGGTCGTTTTGAACCCGCCTGCCTCCCTGCATGACGGCTCTCGGGTGAAAGTCAAGCAACTATGAACGGGACCCCGGCGGTTGCTTCGGCCCCGATAGTGGAGATTGCCCACCTCAATAAATCCTATCGGCGGGGCACCCAGGTGCTGCCGGTCCTGGAAGATATCAGTCTCACCATCTTAGGCGGGGAATTCCTGGCCCTCATGGGGCCATCGGGCTCCGGCAAGACCACCCTCTTAAACCTCATTGCCGGTCTGGATCGCCCGGACTCCGGCCTTCTTCTGGTGCACGGCATCGATCTCCCGGCCCTCACCGAAACCCAACTGGCCGATTGGCGGGCCGCCAACGTAGGCTTCGTCTTCCAATTTTATCAGCTTATCCCCGTACTCACGGCCTTTGAAAACATCGAACTTCCCCTGCTCCTCACGAAGCTCTCCCGCCGGGAAAGAAAGGAGCACGTGGAGCTGGTCCTGGAGCTGGTGGGGCTGAGCGACCGCCAGACCCACTACCCCTCCCAGCTCTCCGGCGGCCAGCAGCAGCGGGTGGCCATCGCCCGGGCCGTGGTTACCGACCCCACCCTCATCGCCGCGGATGAACCCACCGGCGATCTGGACAAGAAATCCGCCGGGGAAATCATGGACCTGTTGACCCGGCTGAACGAGAATTTTCATAAAACCATTATTATCGTCACCCACGACCCAGAGGCCGCGGCACAGGCCGGCCGCATCCGCCGCCTCATCAAGGGCCAGTTGCTGAACAATCAGGAGTTTTAGCTGGATAAGTGAAAAAAGTTTGGGGATTTTGCAGGGGAACCGTTATGGATATCGCCAGCCCCATTCCCAAAAACGCCAAAGGCCGATATTATCATATCGACTGCCTTCCCGGGGAACTGGCCCCCTATATCCTGACCTGCGGCGACCCCGACCGGGCGAAGCAAATCGCCCGCTTCTTTGCATGCGTGGAGATGCGTCGCAAAAACCGGGAGTTCCTCACTTATACCGGCTCCTATAAGGCCATCCCGGTTTCAGTCATAGCCACCGGCATCGGCGCGCCGGCCACCGCCATCGCCATCGTGGAGGCGGCCAACTGCGTCAACCCCGTCACCTTTATCCGCCTGGGCACCTGCGGCGCGCTCCAACGGGGCATCGAGGTGGGAGATCTGGTCATTACTGAGTCGTCCTGGTGCCGGGAGGGTACCACCGCGAGCTATATCCCGGCAGATTTTGTTCCCCATGCGGACCCCGACGTTGTCGCGGCCCTGACCGAGGCGGCCGAGTCCCGGAAAGCGCCCTATCACGTGGGCCTCACCTGCACCACCGGGGATTTTTACGCCGGCCAGGGCCGGGCCGCGCCCGGGTTTCCCGCACCGGACCCCAAGTTTTTCCAAACCCTGACAGAACGCGGTGTCCTGAATATGGAGATGGAGATGGCCGTTTACCTGGCCCTGGCCGCGGTCTCCACCTACCGGATCAGGGCCGGGGGCGCCTGTTTGGTCCTGGACAACCGGGAAAGCGAAGCCGGGTTCACCTCCATCAAGGACAAGCGGCGCGGCGAGAAGCGCCTCATCGAGGTGGGCCTGCGGGCCCTGGAAATTTTAGCCCGGCGGGATTTCTGCAAAGCCCCATAAATTGCCACTGACCGCTGATTACTGACTACCATGTTAAAACTCACCTGGCGCAACACCATCCGGCACCCGCTTCGGGCCGCGCTCACCATCCTGGGGATGGCGGTGGCGGTACTGGCCTTCGCGCTGCTCCGCACCGTGGTGGCGGCCTGGTATTCCGGGGTAAACGCCGCCTCCCCTACCCGCCTGGTGACCCGGAGCGCCATCTCCCTGATCTTTCCCCTGCCCATTGCTTATCTCCCCAAGATTCGGGCTGTGCCCGGCATTGTCGGGACGGCCTTCGGCACCTGGTTCGGCGGGATTTATATTGACGAGCGCCATTTCTTTGCCACGTTTGCGGTAAACCCCCGCCCATACCTCGAACTCTATCCCGAGTTTGTGGTGCCTGAAGACCAGAAGCAGGCGTTTTTTCAGGACCGCCGGGGCGCCCTGGTGGGCCGCGCTCTGGCCACCCGCTACGGCTGGAAGCTGGGGGACCCTATCGTCCTCAAAGGCACTATTTACCCGGGCGAATGGCAGTTCATCATTCGGGCCATTTATACGGGCGTCGAGCCCACCACCGATGAATCCCGGTTCTTTTTTCACTGGGATTACTTGAACGAGACCTTGAAGAAACAAGGTTCCAGCCGGGCCGATAACGTGGGCTGGTATCTCATCAAGGTGACCCGCCCTGATCTGACGCCCCAGGTGGCGGCCCAGGTGGATGCTCTGTTCAAAAACAGCCTGGCCGAGACCTTGACGGAAACGGAGCAGGCCTTCGCCCTGGGCTTCGTGTCTATGACCGAAGCCATTCTCCTGGCCATCCAGGTGGTGTCCTGGGTGGTCATCGGCGTGATCCTGGTGGTGCTGGCCAACACCATGGCCATGAGCGCCCGGGAGCGCCAGCGGGAATATGCCGTCCTCAAAACCATGGGCTTCAAGGGCAGACATCTGGCCGCCCTCATCTTCGGGGAATCTTTGCTCCTGGCCCTGGCCGGAGGCCTGCTGGGTGAAGCCCTGACCTTTCCGGCGGTGCATTTGTTCAAATCCCAACTGGGCCAATATTTCCGCGTCTTTCCCCTCACCCGGGCCACCCTCGTCCTGGGACTGGCGGTGGCCCTGCTGGTGGGCCTCCTGGCCGCGCTGCTGCCGTCAGTGCGGGCCGCCCGGCTGAGCATCGCCGCGGCGCTGAGGAAGGTGGGGTAATTTTGGGGAAAGGGCGAGGGACTTCCCGTCCCCCGGCCCTCACCCCAAATTAACATTTATCACCCAACCATGCTGAAACTCACCTGGCGCAATACCATCCGACACCCCTTGCGGGCCGGGCTCACCATCTGCGGCTTGGCCGTAGCGGTGCTGGCCTTCTGTCTGCTGCGCTCCGTATTGGCCGCCTGGTACGCCGGGGTAGAGGCTTCCTCCCCGGTGCGTCTGGTCACCCGGAACGCCGTGTCCCTCATGTTTCCCCTGCCCCTGGCCTATCTCCCCAAGATTCAGGCCGTGCCGGGCGTCGTCCGGGCTCCTTATGCCTACTGGTTTGAAGGCATCTATATCGACAAGAAAAACTTTTTCCCCCAGTTCGCCGCGTCGCTGCCCGGCTACCTGGACGCCTACCCGGAGTTCCTCATGCCCGAGGACCAGAAACTGGCCCTCATCCAGGACCGCCGCGGGGCTGTGGCCGGGCGCAAACTGGCGGCCCGGTTCGGTTGGCGGGTGGGGGATGCCATTGTCCTCAAAGGCACCTATTTCCCGGGAGAATACCGCCTGGTGCTCCGGGCCATCTATAAAGGGCAATACCCCAACACGGATGAGACCCTGCTCTTTTTTCACTGGGATTATCTCAATGAAACCTTGAAGAAAATCGCCCCGGACTTAGCCGATAAAGTGGGCTGGTATCTGATCCAGGTCGCCCGGCCTGACTTGGCCGTCCCGGTGGCGACCAGAATCGACGCCGCCTTCAAAAACTCCCTGGCCGAGACCCTGACGGAGACCGAGGCCGCCTTCCAGATGAGTTTCGTGGAGATGAGCTCAGCTATCCTGGTGGCGATTCAGGTGGTGTCCTGGGTGGTCATCGGGGTGATTTTGGGGGTTCTGGCCAACACCATGGCCATGAACGCCCGGGAGCGGCTGGGGGAGTACGCGGCGTTGAAGACCATGGGCTTCAAGGCCCACCACCTGGTGAGCCTCATCCTGGGTGAGTCCCTCCTGCTTTCCCTGGTGGGGGGCCTCTTGGGCTTGGCCTTGAGCTTTCCCGCAGTACGAGTCTTTCCGCCGGAGGTGACCCAGTATTTCCCAGGCCTGGAGGTGAGTCGCACGACCGCGACCTTGGGAATGCTAGTCTCCCTGACCGTGGGGCTCCTCGCCGGCATCATCCCGGCCTGGCAAGCCTCCCGGGTACAGATCGCCACGGCGCTGCGGAAAGTTGGCTAACTTCTTTAATTAAAATGAATAATTGACCTTGGCAGCCCTAGGTTTTTATTTTAAAAACATCGACAGAGAAATAATATTGTAAAATATAAAAAGTATCTTTAAAACTACTGAGTAACAGGTGTTAAGAGAGAAGATTTAAATCTGCTGGAGCACTCATCTCTTGGGGAGGAGGTCAACTCATGGCTAAGGAAACGAAATACCTCGTAACTGCCAATACCGAGCTCAATATCCGGGAAGGCCCGGGAACCGATTACGAAATCATGGGCACCGTGCCACACGGGGAGAAGATCCTATCTCCCGACACCACAGGTTGGGTGCCCATTCTTTTGGAAGACGATACCATCGGTTGGGTCTCCGGTAAATATCTCAAGAGGGCCCCGAAAGAAGAGCCGAAGCCGGCAGAAGCGCGCCAGGCGCCGTCAGGAGGTGATCCTCCCTGGATTTTATGGGCTAAGAACCAATTAGGAATAAAGGAACTGCCAGGAGCCGGAGATAACCCCGAGATAATTTCATGGCTTAAGCTGACCACTTTACCTAAAGAGTACTGGCACGACGCCACCGCCTGGTGCGCCGTCTTTATTAATGCTGGTTTTTTTCTGAATGGCATCAAGGGGCTGCGCTCCGCCCGGGCGAGAGATTGGTTGGAATTCGGACGGCCGGCGAAGTCTCCAGAAATTGGCGATGTGGTGGTATTCCAATGGGATGATGGTAGTAATCATGTGGCTTATTTCCTGGCCCTGGAGGATGACCGGGTTCAGGTGATCGGCGGCAATCAGAGCAACGCGGTCACCGAAACTACTTACCCATTGCGAAACGTGGCGGGTTTTCGGCGGCCACCTCGCCATATCCTGGCGGCGTCCAAAACTGTTCCCGCAACTAAATATGATTTTTCTACCAAAGAAGGCACGATCGCCGCTATCAAAGCCGAATGTAAAAAACAAGGCCTTGACCTGCCCGCCCAGATCGCCTACGTCCTGGCCACGACGGAATGGGAGACGGGCCATACCTTCCAACCCGTCCGAGAGGCTTACTGGCATGACGAAGAGTGGCGGCGGCGGAACCTCTCTAGATATTATCCCTTTTATGGCCGAGGTTATGTGCAACTTACCTGGGAGGATAACTACCGCAAGTATTCGGAAATCCTGGGTATCGACCTGGTGAATAATCCTGACCTGGCCATGGAGCCCCAAAACGCCTTGTTCATCCTGGTGCATGGATTCAAAACAGGGGCATTCACCGGCAAAAAAATCGCCGATTATATCGACGCGGCAGAGACCGATTTCATTAATGCCCGGCGCTGTATCAATGCTTTAGACAAGGCCGAGGAAATCGCCGCAATTGCGGAGGGATTCCTTAAGACCTGATAAACTGACTACGCAAATTTTTATTGGCCGACAATGCGGAGATGGAACTCAAGCCCGTGTTGTCGGCCAGTTACTTCGTCTTTCCCATCCCATCAAACCGGGGAAGGGAAAGAAGATCACTGCATGTATATTGCTCCGATGAATCCTCATGCCCATTCCGCTCTCCTATAGCTATCGCAATCTTCTGGCCCGGCGGCTCACCACGTTTCTCACCGCGGTGGGCATGGGTCTGGTGGTCTTTGTCTTTGCTGCGGTGCTGATGCTTTCCGAGGGCTTGCGGCGGACCCTGGTGGCCACCGGCTCCTTTGATAACGTAGTGGTGCTCCGGGCCGGGTCCGAATCCGAGGTGCAGAGCGCCGTTGACCGCTCCCAGGCCGGGATCATTGGAGCCCAACCCGAAGTGGCCTTGGACCAGGAGGGACGGCGTCTGGTGGCCGAGGAGGCCATCGTGCTCATCAACCTGCCCAAGCGGGGCAGCGGCCTGCCGGGCAACGTCATCATCCGGGGGGTGCAGCCCGTATCGCCTGAGTTGCGGCGGGAGGTGCATCTGGCCGCCGGGCGCTTCTTAAAGCCCGGGTCCACCGAGATCGTGGCGGGCGCCGAGATCGCTCGGCGTTTTCAGGGAGCCGGGCTGGGGGAAACCCTGCGCTTCGCCATGCGGGACTGGCGGGTAGTGGGCGTGCTGGACGCGGGCAACACCGGCTTTAGCTCCGAACTCTGGGGAGACGTGGAAACCCTGCTGGCGGCCTTTCGGCGCACGGGCTTTTCTTCGGTGATCCTGCGCCTTAGGGACCAGGCGGCCTTTGACCTCCTTAAAGCCCGCCTGGAGAGCGACCCCCGCCTGCCGGTCCAGGTGCTGCGGGAGGTGCAATTCTATGAAAACCAGTCGAAACGCCTGGCCACCTTTATCCGGGTGCTGGGACTGGTGCTCACCGGCATCTTTGGCTTGGGGGCCATCCTGGGGGCCATGGTCACCATGTACGCCCAAGTGGGGGCCCGGGTCTCCGAGATCGGCACCTTGAGGGCTTTAGGATTTAAGCGGCATCACGTCCTGGCGGCGTTTCTGCTGGAGTCCATGTTCCTGGGGTTCCTGGGCTGGCTTTTGGGCCTGGTGCCTGCGTCGCTGTTGAACTTCCTGACGCTCTCCACCATCAATTGGTCCAGCTTTGCCGAACTCACCTTCAAATTCGCCCTGACCCCGGGTATCGTGGTCAAAAGCCTGCTTTTCGGCGTGGGCATGGGCCTGGTGGGGGGCTTTTTGCCATCACTGAAGGCGGCCCGCCTGCCGCTCCTGGAGGCCCTGCGGGCGGCGTAATGACCGTTTGCAGCCCTGCGACGCTGGGCCCAGATGCGGGGCGCCTTCGAGCCGGTATTTTTACCACCCTATTCTCCAGACTTAAATCCTATCGAACGCTTATGGCTGTTGATCAAAGCTGCATGGTTCACCGATTTCTTCGCCAAAACCCGGCAACAATTGCTGGAGCGCATCGATCAGGCACTTTTATGGGCCATGAATCGGAACGGAGACAATCAAAAAACCTGCCCCCTGGAAAGATTCACGTGAAACTGATGTCATAGAACGCTGCGCTTCGAGAAATCCAGGATTTTCCCGATTCCCCCTGGCCTTGACCCCAAATTATGCTCAGTGAATACTTTTCCAGTAAAAGGGTCAATCTATCCAGATTTTGCTTATTGACAAGGCAAAGGAGAATGGTTAATTACAAATCCATTGAATCAACCTCAGCCTATGAAAATTACTCCTGAGTTCTGAAAAGTATCCTGCCGTTAAGGGCCTTAATTATGACCCCTTATAATATTGTGTTGGCCGACGATCATATTTTGGTGCGCCAGGGCATTAAAAAAATCCTCCAGGAAGACCAGGAGATGCGCGTTGTAGGTGAGGCGGCGGATGGGGTTGAACTCCTGGAAATCTTAAAGAAAACAACCCCGGAACTGGTTATTTTGGATATTTCTATGCCGCGCCTCAAGGGTTTGGCGGCGGCGGCGATAATCAGGCAGCTCTATCCTGACATCAAAGTATTGATCCTGAGCATGCACCGGAGTAAAGAATACCTGCGCCAGGCCCTGACATCCGGCGTCCATGGTTATCTCCTCAAAGAAGACGCGGACGTGGCGCTCTTTGCCGCCATCGAGATAATCCGCCAGGGTAAGATTTTTATTTCACCACTGCTTGAAGAATAATTTATAATTGTATTTAATATTTTTTTATTATCGTAATAGTTTTTATATTATTTGCAAAATAAGTAGCGTATAGTCATAGAATCAACTTCTTCTTTTCTGGGCCACGCAACCCTTTTGTGTTTCTGCCTGAAGTCGGGCGTCCTTCCCGCCGGAACCCCTCTCGTCTGCCCCTGAGTGTTTTTTTATTCGTAATTCGCTGCCAATATGTTTAAAATTAAAATTTATGCAAATTTTCCCAGCCTGGGGTAATGGTCAGCGGGCCACCATCAAGAAGAACGGTAGCCCATGGCCCCGGGAACGTTTTAGGTAGAAACCCTTATGTCAGAGCTTTTATCCGGACGCGCAGGGGAACGGCGACTCTTCCTGGGTAATGAAGCCATTGTGCGGGGCGCCCTGGAAGCTGGGGTGTCCCTGGTCACCACCTACCCTGGGACTCCCGCCTCCGAGATCGGGGACCGGTGTTATGAGATTGCCCGGCAGACCGACCTCCAATTCGAATTTTCCACCAACGAGAAGGTGGCCCTGGAAGTGGCCGCGGGCGCGGCGGCCTGTGGCTGGCGGGTGCTGTGCGCCATGAAGCACGTGGGGCTGAATGTGGCTGCCGATGCCCTCATGACCCTGGCCTATGTGGGGGTAAAGGGGGGCATGGTGATCGTCAGTGCCGACGACCCGTCCCTCTTCTCCAGCCAGAATGAGCAGGATAATCGCTATTACGCCAAGATGGCGGGCCTGCCCATGCTGGAGCCGGCCACTCCCCAGGAAGCCAAAGAGATGACCCTGGCGGCCTTCGCCCTCTCCGAGGACCTCAAGGTCCCGGTGCTGCTCCGCACCACCACCCGGGTGAACCACACCCGGGGAGCGGTGACCCTGGGAGAGCTGGCCCCCCGGCCAGGTCTCGGGCGCTTCCACAAGGATCCCTTCCGCCAGGTGATGGTGCCGGCCGTAGCTCGCCAGGCCCACGTGCGCCTCCTGATGGCGGAAGAGCAAGCCCGGGGCCTCGCCGGGACCTCGCCCTTTAATGAGATCAGCGGATCCGGAACCTGGGGCATTGTCACCAGCGGCGTGAGCAGCACCTATGTGGCCGATGCCCTGGCCGAACTCAACCTCACCGATAAAGTCAGGCTGCTCAAGCTGGGATTCACCCATCCTCTGCCCGAGGATTTGCTGCTAGACTTTCTGGGGCCGTTAGAAAAAGTCCTGGTGGTGGAGGAGTTGGAGCCCTATTTGGAAGAGGGCCTCAAGGCCGTGGCCCAGGCCCGGGGGCTTACTGTGACCATCCGGGGCAAAGGCCAGGAATTATTTTCCCGCCTCTACGAATACCACCCGGCCCTGGTGCGGCAGGTCATCGCCCGCTTTTTCGGGGTGGGCTATGAGGCGCCGGAACTGCTGATCCCGGAGGCGGCATTGGGGCAACCCCTGCCGGACCGCCCCCCCAATCTCTGTCCGGGCTGTCCCCACCGGGCCTCCTATTATGCGGTAAAGATTGCCCTCAAAGACTTGGGGGTGGAAGGGGTCTTTCCTACTGACATCGGCTGCTACACCCTGGGGCTCCTGCCGCCTTTGTCCATGGCGGATTTCCTCATCTGTATGGGGTCCTCGATCAGCACCGCCGCGGGGATTTCCCGAGCAACGGGCCAGCAGGTGGTAGCCTTTATCGGCGACTCCACCTTTTTTCACGCCGGACTGCCCGCCCTGACCAATGCGGTGCATAACGGTCACGATTTTCTCCTGGTCATTCTGGACAACGGCACCACCGCCATGACCGGCTCCCAGCCTCATCCCGGGGTGAGTATGGTGCCACCCGGCTACCCTGGGGTGCACATCCCCATTCCCCGGGTGGTCAAAGCCCTGGGAGTGGAGCAGCTTTGGGTGACCAATCCCTTTAAATACAAAGAGAGCCTGGCTGCCACCAAAGAGGCCCTGGGGTCCAAAGGCGTGCGGGTGCTCATCTCCCAGGCCCCCTGCCACCTCTATGCCCAGCGGCTTTCCGGCAAAAAACGCCAGGCCCGCTTCCAGGTGGTGGGAGAGTGCGGCGAGTGCCGGGACTGTCTGGATAATTTCGGCTGCCCGGCCATGTACCTGGAAGGCGGCCAAGCAGGCCACCTGAGGATCGACGCGGATTTGTGCTCCGGCTGCGCCTTCTGCGTCCAATGGTGTGGCCACATCAGGCCGGTGGGGGCTGGAAAGGGAAAAGAATAATTTTTGGGAGAGGGGGCCAGAGACTTTTTCGTAAGTGCCCCGGCCCCCCAACCCAAACCCTCTCTAACCCAAAATAGTGGCACAAGCATCTCGCCTGTGCATCCAGGCGGGTACTGTGCGCTCTCCATGCTTGCATAAGATTATTAACCTTACCAAGGCCTTGCAGTCATGACTTTTGTTAAAAACCGAAAACCGAAAAGCGAAAAACCGAAAAAAAACCTGCGTATCTTCCTCACCGGCGTAGGCGGCCAGGGCACGCTCCTGGCCAGCCGCCTCTTGGGCGAGGCCGCTCTGGCCGCGGGTTTTGACCCTATGGTGAGTGAGACCCACGGCATGGCCCAGCGGGGTGGCATCGTCGTCTCCACCGTGGTCTTGGGAAATCTCAAAAGCCCCCTGATTTCCCCGGGCGAAGCCGACATCGTCTTGGGCTTTGAGGCCTTGGAGGCCTTTCGGGCCCTGGACCGCTGCCACGCCAAGAGCCTGGTGATCGCCAATACCGCCACTCTGGCGCCCTATCCGGTGGCCATCGGGCAGGCGAAGTATCCCGCGGTGGACCAGATGTTCCAGCGCCTGGCCGAGCACGTGGGCGCGTTGCTGGCCTTTGATGCCGGCGATCTGGCCCGGCAGGCCGGCAGCCCCCTGGCGGTCAACATGGTCCTTTTGGGCGCCTTGGCCGCCACCGACTCTCTGCCCATCCAGACGGAGACGATCCTCACGGTCGTCCGCACCCAGACCAAGGAAAAATTTCTGGCTTCGAACCTCAAGGCCTTTGAGTTGGGGGCCGCAGCGGCCCGGGACTCCGGCAACTGGCAGCGGCGCTCCCTACCGTGAAATCTCGGGGATTTCGCCCTTAGTCCTTACGGCAAAGGGGCCAGGCCGCACCGGCGGGTCGCGAAAGCTGAGTCGGGCTCGGCGTTAAAAATAAACCTGGGTGATTCACGGCAGGGCTTGATATAAATTGTAAAGTTATTAACTTATTGCCATTATGAGGTGCAAAAACGCGGAGGCCGCTTCCCGGCCGCGGCGCCGCCCTTACCGGCAGATACCCCATACTGCGGACCTGGCCTGGCGTCTGTGGGGGAAAACCCTCCCGGAGCTCTTTGAAAATGCGGGTCGCGCCTTGAGCGCGACATTGACGGATATACGGTCCCTGCGACGGCGGGAGACCAGGCAGGTGAGCCTGGAATCCAGCGACCGGGAGGCCCTCCTGGTGGATTGGCTTAACCATCTGCTCTATCTTTTTGATATTGATGGCTTCTTGGGGCGAGACTTTCACGTGGCGTCGCTGACCCTGGAGCGCCTGGAAGCCAATCTGGAAGGCGAGATTTTTGATGCCTCCCGCCATCCGAGCAAAACTGCGGTCAAGGCCGCCACTTTCCATCAACTGGAAATCGCGCCTGGAGATGACGGCTGGCAAGCTACGGTGGTTTTGGATCTCTGATTGTAGGGGCGGACCTGTGTGTCCGCTCTAATTGAGGGTGTACACACAGGTGCGCCCCTACTACTATCTTTATGGTGAAGCTGCGGCAAATAGATGAATATCGCTGGGAGATTCCTCGGGAGGGCAAAATGCGCACCCGGGGGTTGGTCTTCTGTTCCCGGGAGATGCTGCCCTCCATCCAGGAGGATCAGAGCCTCCAGCAGGTGGCCAACGTCGCCACCCTGCCGGGAATCGTGGGTCCCTCCATGGCCATGCCCGACATCCACTGGGGCTACGGCTTCGCCATCGGCGGCGTGGCGGCCTTCGACCCGGTAGACGGCATTGTTTCTCCTGGCGGCGTGGGCTATGACATCAATTGCGGCGTGCGCCTGCTCCGCACCAAGTTGCAGCGAGAGCAGGCGGCCTGCTGCATGGAAGACCTGGTCAATACCCTGTTCAACAACATTCCCTCGGGGTTGGGTTCCCGGCGCCAGGATTTCAAGCTCACCGGCGCCATGTTTAAAAAGGTGCTTAAGGACGGTGCCCGCTGGGCGGTGCAGGAAGGCTTTGGCGAGGCCGCCGACCTGGACCACATCGAGGCCGGGGGCTGTATCGCGGGAGCCGACCCGGACCTGGTCTCCGAGTTTGCCATGAACCGGGGCAAGGACCAGTTGGGCACCCTGGGTTCGGGGAACCACTTCGTCGAAGTGGGTTATGTCTGTGAAATTTTCGATGCCCCCTTGGCCGCTAAGTTGGGCCTCTTCAAAGACCAGGTGACCGTCATCGTCCACACCGGCTCCCGGGGGCTGGGGCACCAGGTGTGCGAGGACTTTATCAAGGTGATGCTCAAGGCCAGCGCCAAATACGGCATTGAGTTGCCGGATCGCCAGCTGTGCTGCGCCCCCATCTCCTCGCCTGAAGGCAAGAATTACCTGGCGGCCATGGCCGGCGCGGCCAACTTCGCCTTTGCCAACCGCCAGCTGATCACCCATTGGGTGCGGGAGAGCTTTGAGCAGGTCTTTAACATGGGTCCCCGGGATTTGGGGTTGGAGTTGGTCTACGATGTAGCCCACAACATCGCCAAAATCGAGACCCACACGGTGGACGGCACGCCACGGAAGCTGTGCATCCACCGCAAGGGCGCGACCCGGGCCTTTCCGCCGCATCACCCGGAAGTCCCCGAGGCTTACCGGGAAACCGGCCAGCCGGTGCTCATCCCCGGGGACATGGGGCGTTACTCTTTCGTGCTGGTGGGGACCCAGAAGGCCCTGGAAGAGACCTTCGGGAGCACCTGCCACGGCGCCGGCCGGAAAATGTCCCGGCACCAGGCGAAAAAGGTAGCCAAAGGGAGGTCCATCATTCAGGAATTGGCCGCTCAAGGCATCATCGTCCGGGGCGCGGGCCGGGCCACCATTGACGAAGAGATTTCCGAGGCTTACAAAGACGTGGCCGGGGTGGTGGACGTGGTACACGGCGCCGGGATAGCCAAAAAAGTGGTAAAGCTCAAACCCTTAGGGGTAATTAAAGGATAGTTTTCGGTTTTCAGTTTGCGGTTTTCTGGTATAACAAGGGTACAAAACGAGGGTCTCAATGTAGGGGGGGCACGGCCCGCCATTATCCGACTCCTTAGATTTTATCAATTGTGGGCGATGCCTAAGCAGAGCTTGGGCGGGAAAATGGCGTTCCCAAGCAGGAACTTGGAAACGAGGGAAAAGAATGGTAACAGGATATATAAATTACCCCAATGCTAGAGTAACACGCCATAGTAACCCCAACTGCGGAAATATACAGTCCCAAAGGAAAATTCAACAAAGACGGATATTAATTAATAATACAAATCTTCAAGGTGAATTACAAAATTTTCGCAATGGTTTCTATCGATTTGCTGCCGTAAGTGCTTATAATGACATGTATGTTTTAATTGATTTAGGAAATATTAATTTAGAATTACAAGCCTTAAAT
>DZCR01000186.1 GCA_022736495.1 Desulfobacca acetoxidans | reverse complement strand
CCCCGCTCTGGAAACTCTCCTTGGCCAGCCATTTCTCACGCCCGACCGCCATCTCCCGGATATAGGCGATCATGGCCGGACCACCGAATGCCGTCATGCCCAAGCGCAAAAAGGCCAGAAATAGACGGCGCAAGGTCGGGGCCGGGGATAAAACAGGTTGCGGTTCATTCATAATACAAAGCCAATGCGTCTTCCGCCGATTACCTATAGTTCCCACGCTCTGGCGTGGGAACCAGGGCCTGAGCCGCTCCAAGCGGCGTGCATGATACAGGACGCTGGAGCGTCCAAGGGCTGCGTACCCACGCTGGAGCGTGGGTACGATGGGGTAGAAGAAGGCCCGTTACTCACAATACAAGCCCAATGTGTTTTCCGTCGATTTTTCCCGACTCACAACAGCTTTACGCGAAAACGGATATCCTGGAAACGCAGCACTACCCCTTCCCAGAGAATCTCCTCCAGAATCAGATGATTTTCCACCAGATCCCCTTCCCGGCAGATCCGGTTATTGATGATAATCATGCGTTTGGCCGCCTCTTTCGCATAGACATGACCGGCCAGTTTCAAGGGCGGCAGGAGTTTCCGCACCGCCTCCGGCAGATCATCCATAAGAGGCGGGCCGACGGCATCCTTCTCGCCTTCCGGCGCACCTTCAGGGGTCACGACAACGGCCTCGGGCTGGAGTTTGACCGGAAAATTTTCCGGCCTGATCACGGTTTTTTCCTCTTCCGGCGGCAAGTGCCCTGGAGCAGGCATCGCCGGAGGCTCCACTTCCTCGGGCGTCACTGGGCGCGACACCGTTTTCTCGTGTCCACCAGCCACCGGGGGCCTGACCGCCGGATCTCCCTGCTGTTGCATCAAGGAGTGTTGCGGCCCAACATCCCGGGCACCCGATACGACTGACGGCCTAACCTCCTGGGCCGTCTGCTCTCTGGGTTGTCCCTTCAACTGGACAACACTTTTTTCCAAAACGACAAGCTTGTCCTGCAAATCACGATTACTCTTCCGCATCCCCCAATAGAGGGCCAGCGCCGCCACGATCAGCAAAGTAATCCCGGACAAAAGCCATATCCACAGCAGCCCCTTCCCGCCTCCCTTGCCACGCGCGGGCTTTACTCCGTGCGTGCTCTGCAGGCCGGGGATCTCTCCCTGCCTGCGTTCCCGGTCAGATTTTTTGAGGGCCTCCAAGATATAGGACATAATTACCAGACCATCGGTGTGATTTTAGGGGCCGTTAAGAAATAACTTGTACGTTTTTCCATTTCTTTACGGCCCCTTATCCCCCTCAAGGGGGGGCTAAACAGAGTGCCGTTCTTGAAGCAAAAAAAGTATGCGTTATTTTTGAAAGACGGCTTATCGTTCTTCATGGCGCTGCCCACCCTCCGCCGCACTCTCCTGAGCCTGCGGGACATACACCCAGCGACCATAATAGAGTGATGCCGCCAGCATCGCCAAAACCGTCAGCAACAAGACAAGCGTCAACCTGCCAACCAGCGCTGGCGACAGCACAGAACGCCATCGGCCTCCCTTGTCAGCCTGTCCGAATACCTCCCGCGCCGCCTGATTGACGGTCTGGAGGTCAACGAGTTCTTTTTCCTCCACATAGGCCCCCAGCAGGGCTCGATCACACACAACATTGATCAGCCGGGGAACCCCCCGACTCAGCTCGGCCACCCTTTTCACCGCCGCCTCCGAAAACAACCGTTTTCGCCCACCCGCCACAGCCAGACGGTGTTCCACATAGGCGGCGACATCATGCCCGGCAAGAGGCCGCAGGTGATAACGTGACGTAATACGCTGGCTGATCTGGGAGGCCGCGTCATTCTCAAGAAGCTGGCGCAACTCCGGCTGTCCCAGCAGGATAATCTTCAGTAATTTCTGTCTTGCGGTTTCAAGATTGGTGAGCAGACGCAACTGCTCCAGGGTATCAAGACTCAGGTTCTGGGCCTCATCGATGAGCAGGGCCGTGACCCGGCCCCGGGCGTGGGCCGCGAGCAGATAACGGTTCAAATGATCGATATAGGTCTTGACGCTGATTTTCTTACCGGTGACGACAATCTCCAGTTCATCACAGATTGATGCCAGCAGCTCCATACCATTCAGTTTAGGATTGAGGATCAGGGCCAGGTCGGTATTGTCGGGCAACTGCTCCAGAAGACACCGGCAGACCGTGGTCTTACCCGCCCCCACATCCCCGGTCAGCAAGATAAAACAGCCATCGCTCTTGACCCCGTACAAAAGATGGGCAAGGGCCTCCTGATGCAGCGCGCTCATGTAGAGATAGCGGGGATCCGGGGCAATAGAGAAGGGTTTTTCTTTGAGTCCGAAATAATGGCTGTACATATCAGAAGACAGAAAACAGAAGACAGAAGACAGATTGCTCAAAAGCCTATCGGGATACATCTACCGCAGGTCATTTCTTCCAACCCGCGCACCCCACACTATAGGATATATTGACAATAGTTTCTCTTCTTTCTTGTTTCTCGTTGAAATTCTTCACAACACTGCTACGATGACGCAAGAAAGAGGAATAAGCGACAACTTTGAACACTCATCCGCTACCAAAAACAACATGCCCATTTACGAATACAAAGCGTTTGACCAAAAAGGGAAATCGAGGAAGGGGATCATCGAGGCCGACAACGAGGCCAGCGCCCGTTCCAAGCTGCGGGCATCGGGGAAATATCCAGAAGAGCTCAAGGAGAATATCTCCCGATCAAACCACGGCGGGAAGGCTGCCCTGGGCTCCTTTGTCGTCTTGGAACGGGTTAAATCCGTGGAGATCCAGATCTTCACCCGTCAGCTCGCGACCCTGCTTGGCGCCGGCATCCCCCTGGTCAGCGCCCTGAGCTCGCTGCTGGAGCAGGCCGTCAACCCCGCCCTGAAAAAGGTATTGGCCCAGATCAAGGACGCTGTCAACGAGGGAAACACCCTCACCAATTCCCTCGCCCGGCACCCGAAGCTCTTTTCCAATATCTACATCAATATGGTGCGTGCCGGCGAGGCCTCCGGGTCACTCGACATCGTCCTCGAAAAGCTGGCCGACTTCGGGGAAAAGCAAAGGATGCTTCAGGGCCGCCTGAAGGCCGCCCTGGTCTATCCGGTCTTTATGGCCATTCTCGGCAGCGGCATTCTCTTTGTTCTCATTACCTACATCGTGCCCAATATCACCAAGGTCTTTGCCGACATGGAGCGCACCCTGCCCCTGCCCACCCGCCTGCTCATCTCGCTGAGTGAGCTGTTACGCGGCTACTGGTGGCTGCTGTTCCTGGTCATGGCAGGCATTGTTTGGGGTTTGCGTCTTTTCATTCAGAGCGCTAAGGGGCGCAAGGTGTGGGATCTGCTCAAACTGAAGCTGCCGATCATCGGGACGGTCAACCAGAAGATCATTCTCGCCCGTTTTGGCTCGACCATGGCCAGCCTGCTTGGCAGCAGTGTGCCGCTGGTCACCTCCATGCAGATCGTCCAGTCCATTGTCAACAATTCCCTGATCGCCGAGGTCATTGAAGAGGCCATCGAGCGGATCCGCAAGGGCAAAAGCATGGCCAGCGCGCTGGGCAACTCCCCCTGGTTTCCCCCTATTTTTTGTGCAGATGGTGAGTGTCGGAGAGCAGAGCGGCAACCTGGAACCCATGCTGACCAAGGTATCGGATGCCTATGAACGGGAGGTGGATATGGCGGTTATGGGGATGACCTCCCTCATCGAACCGATCATGATCGCGGCCATGGGCGCGGAGGTTGACTTTGTCGTCCTCTCCATTCTGCTCCCGATCTTCGAGATGAATCAGATGGTCAAATAAGCTCAGGGGGATAGAAGTGAAGACTGAAGGTAGAAGGTAAAAGGTTGAAGGCTGAAGGCTGAAGGTAAAACAGAAGGGCCGGAGGCCCGTGTGCAGTTCAACCTTCAGCCTTCTACCTTCAGCCTTCTACCTCTCCTGCAAGGCCTGCCAGATGTCCCGGATGACCTTCGCCGCCGGGCTGTTCTCGTTGCGAACGACGGGAACACCTTGAATCTGACACTCAACCACCGCAGGGTCAAAGGGGATGCGGCCCAAGACATCTACCCCTCTTTCGGCGCAGGCCGCCTCTATTCTCGCCGCCATTTCCGGGTGGAGATCCCATTTATTGATACAGACGCAGGCCTGGAGTTTGAAATGAACGGCCAGTTCCAGGACTCGCTCAAGATCGTGCCAGCCGGACTGGGTTGGTTCGGTGACGATCAGGGCCAGATCGACACCGGAAAGAGAGGCGATGACCGGACAACCAATCCCCGGCGCGCCGTCGATAATAATCAGCTCGACGTCCGTTTTCTCCGCCAGCTCACGGGCCTGCCGCTTGATAAAGGAGACTAATTTCCCGGAATTTTCCTCGCCCGCAAAGAGCTGGGCATGAACCAGGGGGCCGTACTCGGTGTCGGAGATAAACCAGCTTCCACAATGATTTTCTTCAAGGACGATGGCCTGTTCCGGACAAAAATGGGCGCAGACCCCGCAACCTTCGCAACTCAGGGGGTTAATCGTGGCCGTCTGATCGAGGGTGATGGCCTCAAACTGGCAGAGCTCGACACAGGTTCCGCAGCCGCTGCACTTGTCGGCCTCCACCCTGGCCTTGACCCCGGAGCGAAACTCATGCTGACCACGGGGCCGTGGCGCCAGGAGTAGGTGCAGGTCAGCGGCATCGACATCACAGTCCACCATGATTTTATTTTCGGCAAGACAGGCAAAGGCCCCGACCAGACTGGTCTTGCCGGTTCCGCCCTTGCCGCTGAGAATAAGGATTTCCTTTATCGCTTTTTTCATGCTGTTATCTCCTGAAGCAGGGCTTGCAAGGCAGGGCGCAGATCAGGACGGATCTCCACCAGATTCCGGCCTCGGGCATACCCCTCGGCGACTTTGCGGTCAAAGGGAACCTTGAGCAAAACCGGGATATTCTCCTGTCGGCACCATTCCTCAACCCGCGCATCCCCTAAATCCGCCCGATTGATGATCACCCCGCCGGGTTTTGCCAGATTTCGGAGAACTTCCGCCGCCAGTTTCAGGTCATGCAGTCCAAAAGGGGTAGGCTCGGTGACCAGGATGACATAATCGGCATCGGAAATCGCCTCCACAAAAGGACAGGAGGTGCCGGGCGGGGCATCAATAATCACCAGCGCGTCCTTGTCCGCCTTTTTCTTGACCGCCTTCAACAACGGAACTCCCATGGCCTCGCCCACCCGCATCCGGCCATGGACAAAGCTGATGTTGCCGGCCATGCCCGCCTCCAGCACACCAATCTCCCGCTCAGCCCGAAGAATCGCCTGGTATTCGCAGACCTGAAAACAACCCAGACAGGAATGACACATCTCGGGAAAGGTCATAATCGTCTTGGCAAACATGGTGATGGCATTAAAGCGGCAGAGGTCACGACACTTGCCGCAATAGGTACACTTTTCTTCGACGATTCGAGGAACGATCACCGCGCACCGCTCGTGGGTGGTGAGTTCCGGTTTGAGGAAGATGTGGCCGTTGGGCTCCTCCACATCGCAATCAAGGTACTGAACCGGCCCCGGCGCGCACAAGGCCAGACTCGTGGAGATAATGGTCTTGCCCGTCCCGCCCTTGCCGCTGGCAACTGCTATCTGCATTTTTTCACCCTGCTTGACAACGAAAGAACTTTTAGCCGCAGATTTTCGCAGATAAACGCAGATTGAGTATAAAAAAATCTACGTGTACCTGCGAAAATCTGCGGCCTCCCAAAAACGTGCTTACCACATCGTACTTACGCTCCAGCGTGGGTACGCAGCCCTTGGACGCTCCAGCGTCCTGTAGCATACACGCCGCTGGAGCGGCTCAGGCACTGGTTCCCACGCCGGAGCGTGGGAACCATAGGAAATCTGCGTGTGTCTGCGAAAATCTGCGGCCTTCCAAATCACTATTATTTTCTATTTTGACCCTTGCCGCCACCAGAACCAGAGCCACGGCCG
>DZCR01000035.1:1710-25490 GCA_022736495.1 Desulfobacca acetoxidans | reverse complement strand
GGCAGTGAACAGGCCCTCAACGGTGGTCATGCGGTCATAGCCCCAGAACCAGCTGTCGGGGGCGCCCATGTAGTTCTTTTCGGGACCGGAGACCCACAGACCGGCGCAGCCGGCATGGGAACCGAGCAGATAAGGCTCGGAGGGGATGATTTCCGACGGCACCTTGTCGGGCTCCATGTTGAAGGAGGCCCACAGGCAGGCGGCGGAGATGGACATATCCAGAAAGTCTTCCCAGGCTTCGGCTTCCAGATGCTTGAGCTCTTTCTTGCTCAGGACGTCCGCCAGGGCCTTCATTGCCTTGTCGGTGTGCATCATGATGGGGCCGCGGCCTTCCCGCATTTCGATCATGGCCGCGTGGTTCCGCAGGCAGGTGCCCGGAGAATCGGCATAACCGGGATACTCGGATTTAACCCGATCCCAGTTTTTGGCCATATAATCTTCGCCGTAAGCGTTGGTGGCCTGGGCTTTGAAGAACAGGAACCAGGCGCCGACCGGGCCGTAACCGTCTTTAAACCGGGCCGGGACGAAACGGTTTTCCATGAGAACCATCTTGGCGCCGATTTCAGCGGGCATGGCATAGGTGGAGCCGGCATTCCATACGGGGTACCAGGCACGACCCTGACCTTCACCCACCGACCGGGGCCGGAAGACGTTGACCACGCCGCCGCAAGCGATGATCATGGCTTTGCATTTGAAGACGTAGGTCTTGTGCTCACGGACGCTGAAACCAACGGCGCCGCAGACGCGGTTGCTGTTGTTCTTGTCGGTCAGCAGCTTGACGATGAAGACGCGCTCGTAGATATTGTCCATGCCCAGGGCGTTCTTGGCCGCCTCGGCCACGATCACCTTGTAGGATTCACCGTTGATCATGCACTGCCAACGGCCGGAGCGTACGCATTTACCGCCGTCCTTCAGGAGAGGCAGACCCTCGTCCCGGGCGGCTTGACCGTCAACGGTGTGGTTTTCGGCGTCTTTCTGCCAGATGGGCAGACCCCAATCCTGGAAGTCATGCACGGACTGGTCCACGTGGGCGCCCACGCTGTAGACCAAATCTTCCCGGATGATGCCCATGAGGTCGGTGCGCACCATGTTCACGTAATCGGCAACCTTGTTTTCCGGGCCGATATAGGTGTTGATGGCCGACAGGCCCATAGCTACCGCGCCGGAACGATCCAGGGCGGCTTTGTCCACCAGGGTGACCTTCAGGCCGAGGTCCTTGGCATAAGCCATAGCCTCAACCGCGGCGCCGGTGCACGCCATACCACCGCCCACCAGCAGCAGGTCGGTCTCAATCGTTTCTACTTCCGGTTTGGCACAAAAAGACCATTTACAGAATTCTCTTTCCAGAGCCATATCTCAATGTCCTCCTTGAATTTTCGCTGCGGTGTAAACTACTCGGCGCGGGCCGGGCCGGTGTAAAAACCGGATTTCTTAAGGTCTGCCGCGGTGGGCATGGTTTTGCCCTTGAAGCAATCGATGGAACCCTCAGGAGTAGTCCGGATGGGGAACTTGAACCGCTTCACGGTCTTCTGGTCCCGGAACTTGATGGTCCACATGATGTTGTCGGTGCCGCGCAGCGGGAAGGTGCTGGAGCCCAGGGGCATGATGTCGGCATAGTGCCGCACTTCGATGGCCTGCTGGGGGCAGATCTTTACGCAGTTGTAGCATTCCCAACACTGTTCCGGCTCCTGGTTGAAGGCCTTCTTGCTCTCGGCGTTCAGAACCATCAGGTCATTGGGGCAGATGTACTGGCAAGCGGTCTTGTCCAGGGCCTTGCATCCGTCACATTTTTCCGTGATTACAAAACTCGGCATAACGTAAAACCTCCTCTTAGGGTTAAGCAGTTATCTTTATATACCTGCATGTTGTCAGGCGAGGCGGAAGAAACTTCCCCCCCGCACCACCTTACTCTGCCTACTTTTTCGCCGGGATATCCCCGGTGGCGAAGCCGTGCACCCTGACTTCCACTTTCTCGGTCAGGCCCCGATAGTACTTGCGGAGGACCTGCAGAACTTCGGGACGGCTGAAGTGATCCGGCACTTCCATGTCTTCGGAGAGCATCTTCCGCAGCATGGTGCCGGAAAGCATCAAGCGGTCTTCCTTGCCGTGGCAGCAGGTGCGCATGGAGGCCATGCCGTCGCACTTGTGGCAATAGAAGGTCCAGTCGATGGGCAGCGGTTTCAGCTCCAGGGCATCCGCGGGGATACAATGGAAGATCTTCTGGGCGTCAAAGGGGCCGTAGTACTCACCGACGCCGGCGTGGTCCCGGCCGACGATGAGGTGGGAGCAGCCGAAGTTCTGGCGGAAGACCGCATGGAACAGGGCTTCCCGGGGACCGGCATAGCGCATATCCAGGGGATAACCGGACTGAATGACGGTGTCCTTCACGAAGTAATACTGGGTGAGGACATTGATGGCCTCGGTGCGCACTTCCGCGGGGATGTCGCCGGGTTTCAGTTTACCCAGGAGCTGGTGGATCAAAACGCCATCGCAGACTTCGATGGCGATCTTGGCCAGGTACTCGTGGGAACGGTGCATGGGGTTCCGAAGCTGCAAGGCAGCGATGGTGTTCCAGCCTTTTTGCTCAAACATGCGCCGGGTTTCATCAGGGCGGAAGTAGAGGCCGGGATACTGTTTCGGATAGGAACCTTCGCTCCAAACCTTGACGGTGCCCGCCAGGTTGACCTCCTCCTGACCCATGACCATCTGGACACCCGGATGATCCATGTCATCGGTGGTGAAAACCTGTTTGCATTCCCATTTTTTGTCGATTTTGTACTTCTCGGTGACCTTCATAGTCCCCATCATCTCTTCCGTCTCTGCATCCACCAGGAGGACTTCCTGGCCGATCTTGATGGAGTCGGCTTTGCCCTGGTTGACGGACATGGTGACGGGGATGGGCCAGAAGGTGCCGTCCTTCAGCTTCATGTCATCGCTGCAGGAGCCCTTCCAGTCGTCGTGGCCCATGAAGCCGTCCAGGGGGGTGAAGCCGCCGATCCCCATCATGATGAGGTCGGCCGTTTCCCGGGAGGTCATGGTGACTACCGTCAGTTCCTTGGCCCGCTTTTTCTCTTCGGCGATCTGGGCCGGGGACAGCAGTAAGGGTTTTAATTTTTTCTCTTTACCATGTGGGTTCACCAAAGCTGTTTTGCATTGAGCAACTTCAACGGCCATCTATTTCCCTCCTCGGGCTTTAAGTGTTTTTTTAGTCTGAAAGGCTTAACGTGTGGAAATTATGAGAAATATTTCACATATCATCCAGATTGTAACAGTAAATCATCTCTCCACGCTTGTCAATAATATTTTTCACATACGTGTGATTTTGCGGCAATCCAGAAATCCCCGGCATTTCCGGGCCTAAGCCTCTAAACGATATATAGGTGTAGGTTCTTTGCGACCTCGTAACACCGTGGCCCGCTCGGGGGTTGCCGGGAACTGTCCTTCCAGTTCCCGGAAGGTGGCATCACTGATGAGGGTATCGGCTTCCAGCTCCTTGGCCAGTTCCTGGAGCCGGGCCGCCACGTTGACTACATCTCCCACCACGGTATAGTCCATGCGTTTGGCGGAGCCAATGTTGCCCACGATGGCGTCCCCGGTGTTGATACCAATGCGCATGCCCTGGATGGGAGTGCGGCCCGCAACCTGCAACTCTTTTAGGTGGCGCTGCATGGCCAGCGCGCATTTGACTGCCTGGGTAGCCGCCTGGGGCAGGGGCAGGGGCACCCCGAATACCGCCATCAGGGCGTCCCCCACAAACTTATCCAGGGTGCCCTGGTACTTGAAGACCAGGTCCACCATTTCGGTAAAATATAAGTTCAGGACATCCACCACAGTTTCCGGGGCCATGGATTCCGACATGGAGGTAAAATTGCGGATATCGGCAAACAGGACCGTCACCTGCTGGCGCCGCCCCCCTAAAGAGAGCAACCCCGGATTTTTCAGGATTTCCTCGCACAACTCGGGACTCACATAGCGGGAGAAGGTATCCCGGAGCACGTGCCGTTCCTGGTAGAGGCGCAGACGGCTCCGCAGGGATGCCTCGTGGCTGGCCTCTTCCATAGCGATTTCTTTGAGGAGGGTCTTAAGCTCCGGGTCATCGGTCTCCTGGGCCAGGGTGGTGTAACTCTTCCGGGCCTCCAGCTCGTGGGCGATGGCCAGCTCGATGGCCTGAATGATATTCAGTTCCGGTTTGGATTCGGGTTCGAGTTCGGTTGGCTCGCCTACCATATCATCCTTAGGAGGACTGGTGGGGCCAGTCCGCAGGCTGGGGTTAAAACTCTGGGAATTATATCACAATCTTTTTTTGAGGGAAGACCTAGCTGATCTTTAGTCTAAATTTCTTCATAGGGCAGAAAAATATGGCGCACAGAGCACAGCCTATGCTTCCTGTTCATAATAAACTTCAAGCAGATAGAGCCCTTGTGGCGGCGCCGTGGGGCCGGTGTCTTGGCGGGCGCCGCTGGCCAGCAGTTCCGCCAGTTTGGTCGCCGGGGCTTTGCCCCTGCCCGCTTCCACCATGGTGCCCACCAGGCTCCGGACCATGCCCCTTAAAAAGCCGGTGGCAGTGATGGTAAAGCTTAACCAGCCCCCGGGCTCATCGCGCCAACCCGCGGCCAATACCTGCCGCACAGGATTTTTATTGTCGCTGCCGCTGGCCCGGAACGCAGTAAAATCATGTTCTCCCGGGAGAAACGCCGCAGCTGCGGCCATAGCCGGCAAGTCCAGGCGCGGGGCGATCCACCAAGCGTAATGGTGATGCAGGGGCGAGCGGTTGCCCCGGTTGAGGATGCGGTATTCATAGGTCTTGGCCCGGGCCGATTTCCGGGCGTGAAATTCCGGCGGGGCCTCCTGGGCCGCCAGCACTGCAATGTCTTTCGGCAGCAGGGAGTTGAGTCCCTCATGGAAAGCCTTGAGGGGGATGGCGCTGTTAAGGCGGAAATTGGCCACCTGCCCCAGGGCGTGAACCCCGGCATCAGTACGGCCAGAGCCGATGAGGACTACCGCCTCGCCCGTGAGACGCTCCAGGGCCTCTTCCAAGGTCTGCTGAATGGTGGCGGCATCGGCCTGGCGCTGCCAACCGTGGTAGCCAGTGCCGTCATATTCTAAAAGGAGGCGGATGTTGCGCCGCGGCTTCATATGTTAAAGAGATTCCCGAGGACAACGGGAAGATATCCAGGGGGGTAAAAGGGAAAGAGGCGAAAAGGGGAAAAGGACAAGCAAAGACGGATTGTCTCCGAGTTATTGCATGGTTAAATGGATTTATCGAGGCGCAGTTCTATTTCCTTTGCCTCTATTTTTAAAGGATTTTTCCTAATAAATTATATTAGTTGTATTCCTTAACCCTTTTTCCTTTTCCCCTTTTCGCCCATGCTTTTAGGGGAAGAGCGGCACCGTCTCTATCCCCGTGGTCTCGGGGAAGCCGGCCATCAGATTAAAGTTATGCACCGCCTGGGACGCTGCGCCCCGGGCCAGATTGTCGATGGCGGAGACTACAATGACCCGGCCTCGGGCCTGATCGACCTTAAGGCCCAGGTTGCAATAGTTGGAGCCCCGGACGTGAATGGTGTTGGGCAGCGACCCCTGGGGGTGGAGGCGGATAAAGGGCTGACCCTGGTAGAAATCCCGGAAGACCTCAAGCAGTTCCGCCTCAGATACGGGCCGGACCAGGGAGGCGTAGAGCGTCCCCAGGATACCCCGGCTCATGGGGACCAGATGGGGGCTGAAGGTCACGGTCACCGGCTCCCCGGCTAGCAGGCTCAACTCCTGCTCCATCTCCGGGTTGTGGCGGTGCTCCGCTACCTTATAGGCCCGGAAGCCCTCATTGACTTCGCAATACTGGCTGGCCAGCGACGTCTGGCGGCCGGCGCCGCTGACCCCGGACTTGCAATCGGCGATCAAAGAGTTAAGATGAACCAGTTTGGCTGCCACCAACGGGGCTAACCCCAGGATGACGCAGGTGGGGTAACAGCCTGGGTTGCCCACCAGGCGGGCCCGGCGGATGGCGGGGGCGTGAAGTTCCGGCAGGCCGTAAACCGCTTCTGTCAGCAACTCCGCCGCGCTATGGGGCTGATAGAAGACCTCGTAAATCTTGGCGTCCCGGAAGCGAAAATCAGCGCTCAGGTCCACCACCCGGCATGTGGCGTTCAGCAGCGTCGGCACCACTGCCATGGCGGTCTGGTGGGGCACACTGGTGAACACGACTTCAGAAAGGCTAGCGATGGCTTCGGGATCCGGAGTTGAAAACGGCAGGTCGCAGATGCCGGCCAGGGCCGGAAAAACCTGACTAAAGGGACGCCCCGCCCACTCCCGGGAGGTCAGGGCCACCAACTCGCAGCCCGGATGGCGCACCAACAGGCGCACTAACTCCAGTCCGGCATAACCGGAGGCGCCGATGACTGCGACGCGCATTTTGGTCTTGGCATTAGGATCGGTCATTGGGAATCCATCCCAATTCGCAGAAGGTCGGCAAAAATCGCGTAGGGGCGGGTTTGAAACCCGCCCCTACGAAAACGTTGCCATAGCAAAGATTTCAGGGAAATACTGAACCCGTATCCGGCTAAAAAGTTAACGCTTCGAGTACTGGCAGCCGCGGCGCGCGCCCCGGAGGCCGTATTTCTTCCGCTCTTTGATGCGGGCATCCCGGGTAAGGAAACCGGCTCTCTTCAGGATGGGACGCAACTCTGGGTTATAGGTCACCAGGGCCCGGCTCAGGGCGTGCTTGACGGCCCCGGCCTGGCCTTCCAAACCCCCGCCCCGGACGTTGACCAAGATGTCGAATTCCGGGCCGGCGTTCACCAGGAGCAAGGGCTTGCGCACCAGGTTCCGAGTGGTTTCCATGGGGAAGTAGTCTTCGAACTCCCGCTGATTTACGGTAATCCGGCCGCTGCCGGGACGCAGATAGATCCGCGCGATGGCGGATTTGCGTTTACCTGTGGCTTGGATGGTTGCTTGCTCCGCCATTAATCCTCCCAGGGAAGGGGCGCCGGCTTCTGGGCTTCGTGGGGGTGCTCGCCGCCGGCGTAGATTTTCAATTTTTTCAGCAGGTGCCTGCCCAAACTGTTTTTGGGCAACATGCCCCGGACAGCATGGCGTAAAACCTCCTCCGGTTTTTTCTGAAGGAGTTTGCGGGCCGAAATCTCTTTGATGCCGCCAGGATAACCGGAATGCCGGTAATACAATTTATTGTCCAGTTTCCTGCCGGTCAGTTGCACCTGAGCGGCATTAACCACGACCACAAAGTCACCGGTGTCGATATGGGGCGTAAAAGTGGGTTTGGTCTTGCCCCGCAGCACCATGGCAATGCGGCTGGCCAAGCGGCCCAGGACCTTGTCCTGAGCGTCCACCAGGTACCACTCCCGCGGCACTTCTCCGGTCCGGGCAGTATAACTTTTCATAGTTTCCATAATTTCACTCCTGAATCAGAACCATATATATATATCGGGCCGCCGGGGTACTTGTCAAGAGGGCAAAAGCTTTTGCCAAGTATTTATGGAGGATTTTCTTCACTTGCACTTTCTTGATCGTGCCGATTATTATTATGACTTCTCTAATATACTTGCAAGTAGATTATATCAGGAGACCTTTTGGCCAGCAAAACCATGACTGGGATTATATCGTATACCGGGAGCGTCCCCCGGAGCCCAGGCAGCGCCGCCGGCAGGTTAAAAAGCGGCGGCGAGCCCGAGGCATGCTGGCGGAAATTCTGCCATTGACCAGATAAAAATCTAATTTCCTTTGCTTTGCCAGCAGAATGTGGTAGACAAATTTATTAATCTGTATGGTGAGAATTTGAGAATATATGCCGTATTGTGATCAATGTCAGTTAGTCCATGGAGAGGAACACCGCTTCTGTCAGCGCTGCGGCCAATTGTTAAAAGGCTCCAACAATGCTGCGGCCCGGTCCTGCGCCCGCTGCGGCACTCTGACCTTTCCTGGACAAAAATTTTGTACCGAATGCGGATTGCCGCTGCGGACGGCCCGAGTCAACCCTGACGGGGAAGAGGCCCCTACGCGCCCGCCGCTTTTTTATCCTCGGAGACCCGATCCTATGGCTCGTCGCCAAAAACGGCGTCCTGGCCGTTTTTTGTCACTCATTGTCCTGGTCCTCATTATCTTGGGCGGGATTTATTTCTGGCGTTCTTTCCTTTCTCCCCGAGTTCCCATCGCCACGGTTCCCACCACGTCGTCGCCACAAGACAACCTGCGCCGTGAAGTGGAAAAGATTGCCGAAAAGATTCGCTCCGCCCATCTCAACAAGGACATCAACAAATGGCTCAGTTGCTATGATTCTTCCTACCCTCACCTGGGGCGGGTGGAAAACCAGATGCTGGAGCTCTGGAAGAACTATGATATTAAGGAAGTCTCCTATCGCATTTCCAATGTGCAACGGCTGAGCGACAAGCAGGCCACCGCGGACCTTGTCTGGAACATCCAGCTCTATGATCACCGCACCCATGACTACACCCTGGTGCGGCAGAGCTATAAGGTCGTTATAGAGGATGGCCCCGGTGGCTGGAAAATTCGTGACAGCAAAGAAATCGCAGGGGGATAAGAGGACGTGGGCGTAACGGCCATACGAAAATCCTGGGTCACCCTGGGGGTGGGGTTGAGCTTGGCTTTGTTCCTGGCGGGCTGTCAGACCTTATTTCCCCAGCCGGCATACACGCCGCCGCCTGCGCCCGTGGCTCCGGCCCCACCGCCGCAGCCGCCCCGGGTCTCCCGAGCGACCCTCTATGTGACCGTCAATCGCCTCAACCTACGGGCCTGCCCCGGCATGGATTGCCCCAAGATCGCCGTATTGGATCGCAACGAAGAAGTGGAAAAAGTGGGCGCCGCTGCGGATTGGGCTCAGATCAGGGTCAAGCGGGACGGCACCATCGGCTGGGTGAGCTCCCGCTATCTCTCGGCCACCCCGGTGGCCGCACCGCCGCCTGAAGCCGCACCGGCCCCGGGGCCAGTCCCCGAGGTGGTACCGCCGCCGCTTCCGGAAATTCCCGAAAAAGTGAAGCCGGCTCCGGTGAAACCCCCGACGGTGGAAAAATTCCCGGCCAAGCCTGCGGAAGGGGTAACCCCGGCGATCAAGAAAAAGCCCGAAGAAACCAAGCCCGCCAAACCGGCCAAGCCGGCGGTGGAAGTGCCGCCGGCACCGGAGAAGCCAGCCAAACCCGAAAAACCGGTAAAACCGGAAAAGCCGGTGACCCCGGAGAAACCGGAGAAACCGGCCTCGCCGGAAAAACCGGCGCCACCTCCGGAACCCGCTCCGGAGAAGCCTTCCAGTATCCGGATTATGTAGGTTGGCGGTAGCCAGTGGGCTCCTGAGTCCCGGAAAACCGCCGGACATTATCTAAACATGAAGCCAAAAAGTAAGGGCGGGTTATCCCGCCCTTATTATTTTGCTTACTTACAGGGCTAGGGCTGCAAAGTTCATGAACAGCCTAACCGCGATCTTTGCACTGACCATTGGCTACTGATCACCACTCCAACAGCGTGGCCCCCCAGGTGGCGCCGGCGCCGAAACTGACGAGCAGCACCTTGTCGCCTGCTTTGATTTTGCCTTCCTGCAGGGCTTCATGCAGGGCGATGGGCACCGAGGCCGCGGAGGTGTTGCCGTAACGATGGATATTGACAAAGACTTTGTCCATGGGCACCCGGGCGAACTTGGCTCCGGCCTCCAGGATGCGATAATTCCCCTGGTGAATAATGAGATAATCGATTTCTTCCCGGGTCATGCCGGCCATTTCCAGAACCCTAGGGATGGACATTTTCACTGCATTCACGGCAAACTTGAAGATCTCCGGGCCGTCCATCTTCAGAAAATTCCGGGGTGAATGGGTTTGCGGCGGCAAAAAGGGACTCACGTCTTTATCAAAGGCGGTTTCGCAATAGAGGTTCTCGTTCAGCTTGGAGGCGATGAATGATTTGATGATGCGGTGCCGGGTGCTCGGGCCGATCACCACCGCGCCGGCTCCGTCGCCGAAGAGCAAGCAGGTGGCCCGATTGGTCCAATCCGTGAAGCGGGAGCAAGCGTCACTGCCGATGATCAGGGCATATTTGCCTTCCGGGGCCACCAGGCGCTCCCCCACGTACAGGGCGTAATTAAAGCCACAGCAGCCGGCCTGGAGATCAAAGGCCGCGGCCTGCCCGCCTATCCCTAAATCCTCCTGGATCCGGATGGCCCCGGCCGGGAAAAAGTCTGGCGGCGTATTGGTGCCCAGAATAATGTAACTCAACTGCTCCGGCTCCATACCCGCAGCCTGCAGGGCC
Organism: Desulfobacca acetoxidans; assembly: GCA_022736495.1. The sequence continues at coordinate 15,227 of DZCR01000035.1, read as the reverse complement.
AGGCGGCTGGCGGCCACCGCCATGGTGACCGTGTCTTCGTCGGGGGCGGCAATGCGCCGCTCCTGGATGCCGCTGCGCGCCACGATCCACTGGGCCGTGGTCTCCACAATCTTTTCCAGGTCCTCATTGGTCAGGACCGCTTCCGGCACATATGCCCCAGTGCCCAGGATGCCGATTTGCTGTTGGCTCAATGTTACCACCTATAATTACAAGAATATTAATGCAATTTATATCGCAGCAGGAGCAAAAAGGCAACTGAATTGGAGCCGCCGCCGAGCCGGAAATATCGGGTCCAGCGGCCGCGTCGAGCCTCCCTTGGCTTTCCCTGCAACCCCTTTATTTTTCTCTCACCTTAGTTTAAACTATACATATGTATTGTTAGCACGCTTGACCAATCCTTCAAGTGGTATGAAAAAATTCCTTGACACCCAAGATATTGTGTTTTAAGATAGTTATTAATACAACATATTGCTTTTTATACTATTTTCGGCAAGCACTTAAATATAGGAGGAAATGATGGCGCCACAGGGGGAAATCAGGGAAATCGCCGGGGAACTGCCGTTAAGCCATAACGCCCTGGTAGTGTTAAAGAAGCGTTACCTGAAGAAGGACGAAGCCGGGGACCCCACCGAAGCCGCCCCGGACATGTTTCGCCGGGTAGCCGACACCGTCGCCGAGATTGATCGCATCTACGATCCCGACGCGGACGTGGCCGCCACCGCCGCCAGGTTCTACGACCTCATGGCATCCTTGCGCTTCATGCCCAATTCCCCCACCCTGATGAACGCCGGCCGGGAACTGGGCCAACTCTCCGCCTGTTTTGTGTTGCCGGTGGATGACAACATCGAGTCCATCTTCGAGGCGGTGAAGCAAACGGCCTTGATCCACAAATCCGGCGGCGGCACCGGGTTTTCTTTCTCCCGCATCCGGCCAGCCAATGACCCGGTGCTCACCACCAAGGGGGTGGCTTCGGGCCCCATCTCGTTTATGAACATCTTCGATGTGGCCACCGAAACCATCAAGCAGGGCGGCACCCGCCGGGGCGCCAACATGGGGATTCTGCGGGTGGATCACCCGGACATCGAAGCCTTCATCACCTGTAAGAACGACACCAAGCGGCTCACCAATTTCAATATTTCCGTGGGGCTTACCGACGCCTTCATGGACGCGGTGAAAGAAGGCCGGCCCTTTCCCCTCATTAACCCCCGCACCGGCCGGGAGGTGAAAAAAATCAACGCCGCGGCGCTCTTCGATCTCATTGTGCAGAGCGCCTGGTCCACCGGCGAGCCCGGGATCATCTTTCTGGACGCCCTGAACCGGGGTAATACCGTCCCCCATCTGGGCGAGATCGAAGCCACCAACCCCTGCGGCGAGCAACCGCTTTTGCCCTACGAGTCCTGCAATCTGGGGTCTCTGAACCTGGCCAAGGCGGTCACCAATGGTGAGATCAACTACCCGGGCCTGCGTGAGATGGTCCACGGCGCGGTGCACTTCCTGGACAACGTCATCGACGCCAACCACTTCCCCCTGGACTTCATCCGGGCCAAAACCATGGAAACCCGCAAGATCGGCCTGGGGGTCATGGGCTTTGCCGACATGCTTCTGAAGCTGAACATCTCTTACAACTCCGAGGAGGCCGTGGAAGTGGCGGAAAAGGTCATGGCCTTTATCCAGCAGGAGTCCAAGGCGGCCTCCGCCGCCCTGGCCGACCAGCGGGGCAACTTCGCCACGTACTCCGGCAGCAAATATGACGGCAATGGCCTTGGCCGCATGCGCAACGCCACCACCACCACCATCGCCCCCACCGGCACCATCAGCATCATCTCCGGCTGCTCCAGCGGCATCGAGCCCTTGTTCGCGGTCTCCTTCGTGCGCCGGGTGCTGGAAGGCACCGAACTGGTGGAAGTCCACCCCTATTTCGAAGAACTGGCCAAAAAGCGCGGCTTCTACAGCCCTGAACTTATGAAGTCCATCGCCCAAAGCGGTTCCATCCGGGACTTCCAGGAAATCCCCCAAGACCTGCGCCGCCTCTTTGTCACCGCCCACGAGGTCTCGCCATACTGGCACATCCGCCTCCAGGGCGCATTCCAAAAGTACACCGACAACGCGGTGTCCAAGACGGTGAACTTCCCCAAGCAGGCTTCCGCCGAGGACGTGCGGGAGGTCTATCTCAAGGCCTTTGAGCTGGGCCTCAAGGGCGTGACCATTTACCGGGACGGCAGCCGGGAAGAACAGGTCTTGAGCTTCGGCCAGCAGACCCCCAAGATGCAGTACATTACCCCCCGGCCCCGGCCCGAGCGCACCACCGGCGTGACCGAACTCATCAACACCGGCTGCGGCAAGCTCTACGTCACCGTCAACCAGGATAATTTAGGCTTTTGCGAGGTCTTTGCCCAGATGGGCAAGACCGGGGGCTGCGCCTCCTCCCAGATCGAGTCCACCGGCCGCTTGATCTCCCTGGCTCTTCGTTCCGGGGTCAAGATCGACGCCATCATCAGACAGATCACCGGCATCCGCTGCCCCAGCTCCTCCTGGCAGAACGGCAGCCAGGTGCTTTCCTGCCCCGACGCCATCGCCAAGGTGCTGGCCCACGTCGCCCAAGTCGACCCTCCCACCCCAACGCTCGCCACCATGGGCTCCTGCCCCGACTGCGGCGGCGCCATCGAACACGAAGGCGGTTGCCTGGTCTGCCGCAGCTGCGGGTTTTCGAGATGTAGCTAGACGTTTTGTGGGGGAAGGTTTATGGGCCGACGACCCTGCCCTCCCCCCAACCCCATAACCAGGGGCGACCCGTTGGGTCCTCCCAGAGGAGAAGGATGGATAAAGGTTTAGCGGTGACAAACCAGATATTTACCGAAAAACGTTCTCAAGCTGTAGTTCGGGAATGAGGGAAGGAGCAGATGAAAAAGGCGCTACTGTTTGGTTTAATCACCTCTCATACTCCCATCTTTTACACCAACTATTCACCATATGTCTGACTCAGGCTTTTTGTGCTGGGCGAGCTTCCATAGACACAATGCCGTTGACTTAAGGATCGGCTAAGGGTATAATCAAGCATAACTAATTGAAATAAAAGGATATAAAATGATCACGCCGTGAAAATACCATGCCAAGTGCGGCAGAAAACCATGGTGCTGCCGATTTTTTACTGCCCGAATTCATTCAACAATTCCTCCCTGACCGAAACTCTCTGGAATCCATACTGGATGCCCGCTATTTTACCCGGGAGCGGCGCCTTACCTTGGAAGTCACCCTGGCTTTGCTGCTCAACATGGTGTGGCCAGGAGAGCGGTGGTGCTACCAAAAAGTCATCGACCGGTTTTTCGCGGACACCGGCCTGGCCTTTGCCCAGGCACAGGTTAGCAAACCGCCCGATAAAGCGGCCTTTAATCGGGTCAGGAAGAAAATCCCCCCGGAAGTCTGCCAAATTCTCTTCGCCAGGGCCTCCGAATATGCCCAATCCCTGGCCCGAGAAGGATAAATCTGTCCATATAACCAATTTGATATTACAAATTTGACTGTTGAACTTGAGTTTATAGGTAATTATGCCTATGGGCAAATAGGCAGTAGTGCCAATTTCATTCTCCCGGTTGATCCAGTAAACTCGCAACCAGCATTTGATCGAGAGTGCAACTCTTTTCTTCCCCCGGAGGCGAACATCATGGCAGGTCATTATTCCATTGTCTTGGCCGATGCCCACAGGCGCTTTCGCCGGGAAATGAGAAAGATGCTGGAAGAACATCCCGACCTTCGGGTCGCAGGCGAAGCAGGGAATCGGCAGGAGTTGTTTGAAATCTTGAGGCAGTCGCCGCCGTCTATGGTGATCCTGGATGTCTTGATGCCCGATCTCCGAGCCCGGGAAGGAACCCGCCTCATCAAAATGCACTATCCCGAAGTCAAGGTCTTACTCATGGTCATGGGTCAGGAACCGGAATATTTCTCCCAAGGCTTGGCGGCGGGAGCCGAAGGGGTCCTGCCGAAGCAATATGTGGCAGGGCAAATTTTTCGCGCCATTGCCGTTGTCCGTCAGGGGCAAGTCTTTGTCCCGCCACCGATTTCCGGTTACTCCTGGACGAGCTCCAAGACAGCATCAGGAATGGCAGGGTCGGCTTTCGATTCCCACTAGGCATTTTTACCTAACGGGAAATAGGCAGTTTCGCGGATTGATTGTCTTATAAGAAAGTATTTCAATGGCACCATGGTTATCCGGTTACCGCACTTTGCATGCAGAGTTCTTCAACCACCTCCGGAAACGGACAAGGAGCAGACCGATGGCTAGGCACGATATTCTCTTAGTAGGCGACGGCCCGAACCTCCTGGGTACCATTGGCTGGGTTTTGGAATATAAAGGCTTTACGGTAAAAACCGCGAGCAGCCCGGAGGCTGCCCTGGAAGCCATGGTAAAAAAGAACTATGACCTGGTTATGGGGAAACTCTCGGCCGATGATCGAGAGGTCCTGGATATCCTGGAGCGGGCCAAGCGGCTTAACCCCGATGTCAAGGTCATAGTGATCGGCGCCAACGGCGAGGCCATCTTCCCCCTGGAAGCCTATGAACTGGAAATCGACGACTACATCCTGATGCCGGTGAGCCCCACAGAACTGTGGCGCCGGGTGAGCCAATGCCTGGAAGGGCGCGAGGTGTTTGATCTCCAACCTCTACGGCTTCCGGTGGTCCCTCCCCAGGAGCGCAGCAAGACCAGGCCCCAAACGATGCTCATGCTCCACGATCTCAGGGGCGCCATGGTTTCCACCGCCGCGGCCATGAAACTCATGCTCCGGGGCACGCATGGCGACATAGGCCTGGAAGCCCGGTCTCAATTGCAGGAGGTTTCCGGTCGGGTCGAAAACTTGATTCACCTGACCGATGAATTTATCGGCAAAGGCCTGGCCTCTCACGGGCCTGGAGAAAAAAAACGGGACCGCCTCGATTTAAGGGAAGATATTGTCGAACCTGTCCTGGCTGAACTGGCCACCGACCTCCAGGACCACCGGATCACCCTGGTCAACCGGTTGCCTGACCGGCGAGAAGGCGAGATTCCGGTCCTGGGCAGCAAACCGTGGTTAAAGAGTGTGTTCCGCAATCTCATCAATAATGGCATAAAATATGGCGGCGACGGCTGCACTATCGTGGTGGATTTGGAAACCGAAGGGTTAAATTGCCGGCTAAGTGTCCATAACACCGGCCAAACGATCCCTGAAGCCTACCGTTCCATGCTCTTCTCCTATGCCCCGAAGCCGCGGTGGTCCAAGAAACCGGGATTGGGCCTGGGGCTGTCCTTGAGTCGTGACATTCTCCGGAACTACGGCGGTGACATCTGGTATGAACCGGCCAGCGACGGCTCCAATTTTGTGGTATCTTTGCCGCAATAATGCCGGGTTTTTAAGAAGCCAGGAAGCCCAAAAGGGCGTGTCCGTGCGCTCCTATCGAGGTTAACACCCCATTAAATTTTATCGCAACCGGGGCAGGAAGCCGACCGAGGCTCTGCCCTTTTTCACGCCGGCGCCGCCGGCGGCAGGAATAAAACCATCAGGAGGATGCGCTCACATGCAGGTGAAGGGTAAGGTGAAATGGTTCAATGATTCCAAAGGCTTTGGCTTTATTTCTCAGGAAGGCGGCGCCGATGTCTTTGTCCATCATTCCGCCATCCAGGGGGAGGGTTTCAAGTCTCTCCAGGAAAATCAGGAAGTGGAATTCGAAGTGGTCCAGGGCCCCAAAGGACTCCAAGCCCAAATGTCATCAAGCTCTGACGTTAGAGAGTTGAGCGCTTGCCAAAAGAGCCTCTTGCAAAAATCGCTGATAACCTCCTGCGTCTTCCGGCAACTGCACAGGCGCCGGTTCTCCGGCCGGCCGCCAGAAAAGGATTGACCCAGCCCCCTTGAATTGTTATTTTGTATCTTATCAATGATGAGCCCCAGGGGGCATCAGTATGTCCAAACTTGCCAATTACTTTACCAAGGCCGACCGCAAGAAGCTCTTCTTCGACTATCTCAAGCTCGTGGGCATCCTCGAGATCGTTATTTTTATCGTGGTGGTCCTGTGGGCCTCGGATGATAAATACCATAGGGTGCAGTCCGCCTTTCCCTGGCGGGAATACGTCTTTGTGGCCTTTGCCTTCCCCATTGTCTTCACCTTCCTCATGGGAGTGATCATCACCGGTTTCAACTACTTTTTGGGGGGCGAAGAGGAAGTCAAGGCGGGAAGTGGCGAAGAACCCGTCAATCAGATGGACGCGGTGATCGGCCAGATCAAGCGCCTCCCCTATTTAGGCATCTTGTTCCTGCTGCTGGTGACCATCTTCGCCCTCTATAACATGAACCACATCATGGCCTGGCTGGGTTCCCTGGGCTATAACACCTTCCGCTTCTTAAGCTATGTCCTGGCCGGCTTGGGCGTTATCGTGGTCATCTACCTGCTGTTTTTTCTTTTCTTCAAATACCGCCTTAACCATAAGCATATGAAATATCAGTATTACTCTGATATAGGCGCCAAGCATGGCCTGATCATTCTGGATGATCGCACCGTATTGGCCAGAGACGGGAATCTTCTGGTCAAGGGACGGCGGTGGCGGGGGCCCAAGCAGGTGGGCAAGGCCACCAATGTGCCTCCCAATCCCCCCGAATTGTATTCCCCGGAGGCGCCCAAACCGGATCACCTGTCATTGCCCAAACCCGAATGACCTCGACCTCGAAGGACCAGGGGGTATTGCCCATCTCCCGGTCCTGCCGGATTCTTCTCATGGCTGCACTCCCCCAGGAAGTGCGGCCTTTTTTACGCCGCATCAACGCAAGGCCTAAGTATGACCTGAGACTGCCGGCTTGGGAATGGGACGGCGGCGCGGCGGTGGTGGCTCTGTCCGGGATGGGGGCAATCGCGGCGCGTCGGGCCGGGGAAACCCTGATCAGCCGCTGCCGGCCCGAACTCCTGATTTCTTTAGGATTCGGCGGCGCCCTGACCCCGGGATTGACTGCCGGAGATGTGGTCCTGGGGGCGACCTTCTGGCGCTTTAACCCCGAAAATCGGGAACTTACGGCTGGGCCGCTTCTGCCTGCCCCCCAGCCCCTGGCACGACTGCTTCAAGCGCTGGAGGAGGCAGGGCTCACCACCGTCGCCGGCAGCATGGTGTCCACCCCTCGCATCATCCATAAAGGGAGTCAGAGCGCTTCCCTGTCGGGCTTGCCGCACCCGGTGCTTGATTTGGAGACCGGCGTCCTGGCCGAACTCGCCGCAACGCATGGACTCGCATTTTTGAGCCTCAGGGCCATAACCGACACGGCCGCCGAGGAAATTCCGGAATTTCTCCGGGCCGCGGGGGACCCGGGCGCGGCCATCGGGGGCCGGGAAGCTCTGGCGTGGCTGGCGGACGATTTTCGGCGGGTCAATGACCTCTTGAGACTCTGGGGCCGCAGTCGCCGTGCTGCCCAGGCGCTGAGCAAGGCCTTGGCAATCCTGGTGCCGTTACTGCTGGCTGCCGGGTATGATCTTGAGGACCAGCCAGGTCAGGAAGGGGACGTAGATAAAAATTCCCACCCAGCCTAAACTAGTCTCGCCGATGATAAAGGTCATGGCCAGGTTAAAGCCTAAGATGTTCAGGTAAAAGGCGGGGCCCAGGAGAGCTTGAGAGGGAAAGTTTAGCCGGCCCCAATCCCAAAAGCGGCTTGGCGGCACTCGGGTGGCCAAAAGCTGCAAGACCCAAATGAGCACCAGGCCCACCAGGAACCAGCCGCCGAAGTTGCTCAAGGGGACGCCGAAATAGGCCCCGCCCTCCGGATAGCCGTAAATTTGTCCCAAAAACCAGCGATAGCCCCTGAGCGCCAGGGGATCGATGACGATATCCAGGGTGACCATCAACACCGCGCCCAAAAGTAAGGGCCGCCATGATCCCTGCATGGCGGCCGTCCCCTTGAGGAAATAGCCGCCCTGCTTCCAGCCTCCCGGCGTCAACGCCACCAGGGCCAGGGCATAGCTGGCATACGCCAAAAAGACGTATGACAGGGAGTCCATAAAGGGCACACCGGCCACCCAAAGTTCCTGGTCCACCGTGGCGGGGATGTACAGGTAATCACCGAAGGGAAAGCCCAAATGAATGGAGCAGAATTCCGCCGCCCAGGAGATGACATAGCCCAAAACCACAAAGGCCGCAGCCCGGCCCGCGCCCAGGTGCCAGGTGGCCATCACCAGATAAGCCCCGAGAAAGATGAACACATAAGGCCGCAACCAGACGGTGCCCGCCAAAAGACCCAGACCATGGAGCATGTATCGTGGTTCCTTTTTCAGGTGAGAGGTTTAAACCCGCCGCCGCCTTCCTCAGACACCGGACCCTCATGAGGAGGGACAATATCATAAAGGCGCACTTTGGGTCAAATAGACCGGAGCATTCCTCCTTTTCTAATGAAATTAATCTCTCAATTTAATACATTAAAGATGTAGGGCCGCCTGCGGCAGAGAGAACCCCGAACCTTGAACCTTGAACTTTTCATAAGAATAGCGGGATGAAGCGCTTTATCCATCTCTGGTTCACTGGCTTGAAATGGCTGATCATCACCCTGTTGGTGGTGGAGCTTTTCAGTTTTTTGATCATTATGGGCAGCAACTATTTGATTTACGGACAGGTCCGGGACTGCGATCCCGTGACCTATGATCCCTATACCCTGTTCGTGAGTGAGGGGTGCCCCCGTCCCACCGCCAATAATCCCCCGGCGCCCGACCGGCAAAAATACCGGCTCATCTGGCTATTCGGCGGTTCCACCATGAAAGGGGCCACCGGTGACGACGCCAAGACCATTCCCAGCTTTCTGGCCCGGGACCTCAATCATCTCGAACCCAACCTCCCGGCTTATCTCATCAATTTCGGGGAGCCCAGCTTCAACTCCCTCATGGAGACCAAGTACCTGGAAAAAGCGATGATCGAGCAGCCCACCCTTCCCGATCTGATCGTCTTTTATGACGGAGCTAATGATTGTACTTATTTTGCCCAGAATCGCACGCCCTACGCCCATCTGGGTTATCGCCGCTTAAAAGGTCTCATCGAGTCCTACCATCACAGTTATTTCGGCTTTCTCAAACCCTTCCATGCCGCCATGTATGCCTCTTTTACCAACGAACTCTACGATAAAATCCGGCAGGGGGTTATCCCCCTCAAGGCCGACGATCCCCAGCTCCTGAAGTTTGTGGATAGCGCGGAAAAACGCTACGATTATATCAATAAAGTGGCCCAGGGGTTCGGGGCCAAATTTTTGCTCTTCTGGCAGCCCTTCTGGTGGGTGGAGACCGATCAGGTCTCGCCCGCGGTCAACCAAAAGGAAGAGGTGAGCTTGCCCAAGCATATGGCCGTGCGCCACAACTTTGAGGTTACTTATCAAGCCCTGGCCAACCGGCTGAAGGATAAACCTTACTTTATCGACTTTAGAAACGTTTTGTGCGGCAGGACCCAGCCGGCTTACCAGGATGACGGGATTCATTTGCAGGATAGCGGCCGGGCAATGGTCGCCGCCCAGATGGCCCGTTACCTGAAGACGAATCTGTTCCAGGCCGCCGCGGCAGGAGGGAGTTCTCAGTGAAGGTAGTCTTGGCCGACACCGCCGGGTTTTGCATCGGCGTCAAGCGCGCCCTGGAGTTGGTCTTAAAGGCCATCAATGAAAATCAGGGCAAAATATACACTTATGGACCGCTGATCCACAATCCCCAAGTCCTGGAACTCTTGCGGGAACGAGGGATTTCCATTCTCCAGCCGGGAGAGGGCGTCCCCCCGGGACTGGTGGTGATCCGGGCTCACGGCATTCCCCTGCAAGAACGGCAACTGCTGGAGATGGGCGGCGGACTCATCATCGACGCCACCTGTCCCCGGGTGGCCAAGGTCCAGGCCATCATCCGGCGTTGGGCCGCCAAAGGCTGCGCCACCCTGATCGTGGGAGATGCCGATCATCCGGAGGTCCGCGGCTTGCTGGGCTATACCGCGGGGCAAGGCTACGTGGTCTCTACCTCCCAGGATGTGGCGGGCCTTCCTGACCTGCCCGAACTGATCGTGGTGGCCCAAACCACCCAGAGCCAGAACCACTTTGATGACCGGGTCCGGGAGATTACCGCCCGCTTCCCCCAGGTCCGGATCTTCAACACCATCTGCGACGCCACCGCCTCCCGCCAGGCCGAAGTCCAGGAACTGGCCCGCCGTGCCGAGGCCCTGGTAGTGGTGGGGGGACGCAACAGCGGCAATACCCAGAGGCTGGTGGAAATCTCCCAGGCGACCGGTATTCCCACCTACCACGTTGAGACCGAGCAGGAACTGGATCTGGAGGAGATGAGCCGGTATCAGACCGTGGGGGTGACTGCCGGCGCTTCCACGCCCCACTGGCTCATCGGCAACGTGGTCAATACCTTGAAGCACGCCTGGGCCTTTAGCCCCGGCTCCTGGACCAACTATCTCTACCGCGCCTGGCGCTTTTTCCTTAAATCCAATATCTATGTGGCCACTGGCGCCGGGTCCCTCAGTTATGTTTCTTCCTTGCTCCAGCAGGTGGAGCCACAGTTCATCTATTTTTTCGTCGCCTTTTTCTATGTCTACTCCATGCATCTGCTCAACCACTTTACCGACAAGGCCTCCAAGCTGAACGATCCGGTCCAGACCATGTTTTACGGCCGGCACCGCCGTTTTCTCCTGGTCACCGGCATGGCGTCCGCCGGCATGGCCCTGATCCTGGGCGCCTATTTGGGCTTGTTGCCCTTTGCCTTTATCCTGCTGATGAGCTGCATCGGCCTGCTCTATAACTTTAAGATCATTCCTGACCGCATCGCCAGGGTGACCCTCATAACCACCCTCAAAGAGATCCCCGGCTCCAAGACCATGTTCACCGCGGTGGCCTGGGGCGTCCTGGCGGCCCTGATCCCGGTGGTCTGCTCCGACCAGCCCATCTCCGGCGCCACCGCCATCGCCTTTTTCTTCGTGGCGGGCATGATCTTCATCCGCTCCGGCATTTTCGAGATCATGGCCATCGAAGGCGACCGGGTAGTGGGTAAAGAAACCCTGGCCATCGCTTTGGGCAAGGAGCGCACCTTCACCCTCCTCTTTGTGAGTTCCCTGGTCTATATCGCCATGCTGCTGGTGGCCGCCTGGCGGGGCGTCATCCCCTCCCTGGGCTACTCCTTGAGCCTGTGCGGTTTCTATATGCTGGCCTATCTCCTCCTCTATCATCGGGACCACCTGGAATCCAGCCTGCTGCTCGAGTCCCTCATCGAAGGCAATATGATCCTGGCGGGCATTTTGGCCTTTATCTGGGACCCGTATAACGTGATTTTTTAAGCCCGGCAGGGCGGGCCCCGCCACCATCCTGCACTATTCTGGTCAGAATGGTGCAAGCGGGCCAGTTTAGCGCAGCAATTTTGATAGCTTTGTAAAAAGTCCAAAATTCCCTCCCCCTTGATGGGGGAGGGTTAGGGTGGGGGTGAAATAATTTGCATCTTCGACCAGTTATCTTCCCCCTCCCCTTAATCTCCTCCCACCAGGGGAGGGGAAAATGACTTTTTACGAGTGCAGCAATTTTGACTCTTCCCCTACGCCAACTGAGATTCCTGCGAAAAAAGGTGTTGAAGTTTTCCCCAGATCCTTCCGAAGAACCAGTAGCACCTAAAATAACCACAGGGGGATTAAGCCCCGATTGAGCTGCATTTTTTTGCAATTTTTTATTGACAAACGTTGTGGCTCAATTTAATATGGCCGTGGATAAAACCGGTAGGCGGAAGGAGGTGGGTGAGAAATCAACAATAATCGCTAGTTAGGTGAAAACGGAAAGGAGAAACTGGTAATCACTTTCCTAAATTAAAGGGGGGAACAATGAAAAAGTCTTTGGTTTTTGCGGTAATTTTGGCCCTGCTGTTGCCCGTGGCTGCGTTCGCGGCCGCGGAATTCACTCTGGGCGGCTACGTCAAGATGGAGACCATCTGGGATTCCACCCAGGTGAACAAGAACCTCCTGGGGGTAATCAACAGAAGGAACGACCCCAACTTCAACCACGGCCGCCTGAAATTCACCGCTGAAAATACCCGCATGAATTTCACCATTAAGGGGCCCAAGGTCTTTGGCGCCACCACCACCGGCTATATTGAATGGGACTTCGACAACCACGCCAACGAATATATCTTTGTTGGCAATCCTGGCGGCGGTTGGGCTTCGCCCAACAAGGCCCGCATCGGCCTGCGCCACGCCATGTTCCGGTTAAACTGGCCGGCTACCGAACTCTTGATGGGCCAGTACTGGTCGGTGCTGACGGAAGAAATTCCTGAGACCGCCAACTTCGGCGCCAGCACCACCGCGGGCCAGCCCTTCTTGCGGGAACCGCAAATCCGCTTGACCCAGTTGATCGGGTTAGGCGGCGGCACCATGACCGCGTCCATCGCCCTGGCTGATGCCACCAACGGCACCTGGGGTCTGGTTCTGAACCCCACCCAGGCTGGGACCAACCCCTACGGCGGGGAATCTTCCGAAACCCCCAAAGTTGAAGGCCGGGTGAAGTATGACATCGATCTCTGGGGCAAGGCGGCGTTCTGGGGGGTGCCGCGGCCCTTCTCGGTGCGCGCCGGCGCCGCCTGGTGGCGGGATCGCTTCCGCCCCACCGGGCTTATTACTGGCCGGCAGTTTGGCAATAATAATTTTGCCGCCCTGGCAAACGTCCAGGCCCCCAAACAACAGTACCTGAACCACTGGATAGTGGAAGGTAGCGTTTTTGTGCCCATCATCGCCACGAGCACGGCCAACCTGGCGGGCACCGCCTCCCTGCTGACCCAGTGGTTTGTGGGCGCCGGTTTGGATGGCTACTTCGAAGATTTTGCCACGTCTTCTTCCTACCTGAATCTTACCCGGCTATATAGCTGGGGCGCCTTCGGTGACCGGGAATTGATGAAGCGCTACGGGGGCTTTGTCGAGTTACAATATTACTTCACCAACCAGTGGTACGCGTCAGCGGTATATGGCATCAACCGGGCCTTTGGCGTGAACCAGGCACAGTGGATCGGGGATTCCAATGCCAACGACCCGTATAAAACCAACCAGCAAATCTACGGCACCCTGTGGTACCGCCCCGTCCAGGCCTTGAAGTTCGGTTTGGAATACACCTACGTGCGGACCGATTACTTCCAGAAAACCACGGTGACCACTCAAGTCAGTGATCAAGGCGAGAACCACCGGGTGATGTTCGCCGGCTTCTTCTTCTTCTAACCTGAAACACGATTACCCTGACCGGCCCATGGGGGGTAACCCCGTGGGCCTTTTTTTGTGCCGGTCCCTGGCCTCCAGGACGCGTATCGGCAGAGATGCCGGAAGCTAGAGCGTTTGCCAGAATTTTCTGCCTTTTATCCCCTCTCCCCCTAGGGGGGAGAGGGCTAGGGTGAGGGGGGAGAAGAAAAGGCTTTTGGCAACGACTATAATGCCTTGTTGCGGTTAGACAGGTAATCTTAGTTGTTGTAGGGGCGGACCTAAATGTCCGCCCCTGGTTTGGCTTACGGATGGGTTAAAATATCCTTGACAA
>DZCR01000035.1:0-1610 GCA_022736495.1 Desulfobacca acetoxidans | reverse complement strand
GTTAAAATATCCTTGACAAGAGTGGGGAAGCTGTTAATATGTCTTTGCTGCCAGACCCTGAAGAGGTTGCGGGGGAAAAGACCTTTAGGCAGGGGGCGAGGGCAGATAAAATCATAAGGGGGGAAGATAATGGGAACCATACGCAGGTTTATGGGGGGACTGGTTTTTGCCGCGGCATTGTTGATGTTGCCCGGCTTGGTGCATGCAAAAACGGAGTTCTCCCTGGGCGGTTTCATCGCCATGTACGCCATATGGGATTCGACGCAAACGTCGAGCAATCTCAGGTATATCAACAGGAATAACGATCCCAACTTTCAGCATGGCCGCATGAGATTTTCGGCGGAACGGACCCGGATGAATTTCACCATCAAGGGGCCCAAGGTCTTTGGGGCCATAACCACCGGGTATATCGAGTGGGACTTTGATGGCGGCGGCCAGGAATATATTTTTAACGGTGCCCCTGGTGGCGGCTGGGCCTCACCCAACAAGGCGCGGCCCCGGTTGCGGCACGCCATGTTCCGGTTAAACTGGCCGGCTACCGAGCTCCTGATGGGGCAGTACTGGGCCCTGCTCTCCGATGACGCGCCCGAAGCCGCCCGGCCCGGCACCTCGGGAATACCGGGGATAATCTGGTTTCGAGAGCCGCAGATTCGCTTGACCCAGAAATTTTTGGGGAGCTTCACAGCTGCCATGTCCATAGCCGGCGCCGGCAGCGGTCCCGACAGCATTGAAATTCCAGGAGACCAGGCCGCCACCAATCCCTATCTGGGGCAGTCTTCCGAAACGCCCCGAATCAGCGCGTCCCTTAAGTATGAACAAGACCTCTGGGGCAAGGCTGCTTATTATGGCAAGCCCCGGGGCTTCTCGGCCCGGGTGGCCGCCGGCTGGCAACGCACCCGCTATCGGTCCTTTGTCACTGCCGGACGGATATTTGGGGAGAACAACCTGATTAACATTAACGTGGCTCAGAATAACCAGCAATATCTCAACGCCTGGGCCGTGGATAGCAGCTTTTTCATTCCCATCCTGACGACCTCTTCCGCGAATCTCGCCAACACCATGTCTTTGCTGGCCCATTGCTACGTGGGGCAGGGCTTGGACTTATGTAAAGAAGCCTCGGCGGCCAACAGCTCTTACCTCATCTTTAATAATGCGAACGCGGCGGGCGGAGTTCTGTTTGGGGATCGTCAGCTGGCGCATCAATGGGGAGCCTTGGCTCAGTTGCAGTATTATTTTAACAACCAGTGGTTCATGAACCTCCTGGGAGGCATGCAGCAGGTTTACGGCGTAAATCGCGGCGCTTGGCTGGGTACGAGCAATGTAGCCGATCCGCAGAAAAATAACTACCATGTCTACGCCACCCTGTGGTACCGGCCCGTTCAGGCCCTGAAGTTCGGCGTGGAGTACGGTTACGCCCGCACCGGTTACTTTCAGGATAATTTGGTGGGAACCGAGAGAACTAATTTTGGCGAAAACCACCAGGTGTTGTTCGTAGGGAACTTCTTTTTCTAAACCCAAGGTTTAGGGACAACTAACGGGCCCCCCGCGGGGCCCTTTTTTTGTTCCCAAAAGGCCGGCCGGAATCTAGTCCTCGCACCAGATTGCTCCAG
>DZCR01000185.1 GCA_022736495.1 Desulfobacca acetoxidans | reverse complement strand
GTGGCAGTGCTCATGGCTGCTCTGCTGGCGTTTGCCGGCGTGGCCCAGTCCGCCATGTGGGTCGGCGGCGAAATCGGGGGCAATTTTACCCCGAATTCAAGCGTTAAGGCTGGAGGATTCGATTTTGAAAACACGCAATTTAAAGCCTCAGTGATAGGTGGGGCGGCCATCGGTTATGATTTTGTCAACTCAGGGTTTGGCGCTTATGCCTGGCCTGACTGGATGAAGTACTTCACTTTCTTCACCGATATTACCTATAACCGGCTGAGCCTGTGGTCGGGAGGCTCCGGCTTGTCAAACATCCTGCCTCCCCACGCCAGAGCAGATGGCTATGAGGTGACCTGGAGTTTCATGTTTATGGCGCATTATGGATTCTTCCCTGACTCTGAAGTGCCGACGGGCCGGGTGAATCCTTACATCGCGGTAGGCCCCGCCATTGTGTGGAGCAACTTGGATTTTGGCAGTCTTGGGGTTGGTTCAAGTGGGTCCACCAACGTCGCCCTGGTCGTGGAACCCGGCATTCGCTTTATGTGTCTGAAGAACGTTTCCCTGGATGCGGCCTTCCGGTGGCGCTATTGCAAGCCCAATTACGATTTTGCCGGCAATAATGTCGAGATCGATCCGCTCAACCAGTTTAGCTTCCTGGTCCGGGCCAACTACCACTTCTAATCCTACTAACCTTGGAATTTAAGAGAGGCGGCCTGCGGGCCGCCTTTTATTATATCGGCTCTGTTACCATTCCCTACCCCCCACAATGCACAAGAACCTTTCGTGCCCGGCCTAAAGATGATATGGTGAGGCGGACTGCCCGAGGGCACTTACACTATAAGATTGCTTCCGAAGGGTTTCCTCTTCATACCGATGTTTTTTCAACAGTTGATCAACGGACTGACCACCGGCAGCGTCTATGCCCTCATCGCCTTGGGCTACACCATGATCTATGGCATTTTGGGCCTGATCAATTTTGCCCAGGGGGAAATCTACATGTGCGGCGCCTTTGTGACGGTGCTGCTGCTGGCTACCGGGGAAGTCAATTTCTTCCTGGCCTTCGCCCTGGGAATGGGCACCGCCGCCCTGCTGGGCGTCGTATTGGAGAGGGTGGCGTTTCGACCTTTACGGGGCTCCCATCCCCTGGTGCCCCTTATCAGCGCTATCGGCGCTTCCATTTTTCTCCAGAGCCTGGCCCTGCTCTTGTTTGGTCCCAATGACCGGCCTTTTCCCCTCCAGTTTACCTTCAGCACCATCACAATCGCCGGGTTGCCGGTATCCACCCTACAAATAGCCATCCTGGTTGCAGCCCTGGGGCTCATGGGGCTGCTCATCATTTTCGTGCGTTACACCACCTACGGCAAGGCCATCGTGGCCTGCGCCCTGGATCGGGATACGGCCCGGCTCATGGGCATCAACGTGGATCGCATGGTCTCCCTGACTTTTCTGTTGGGCTCGGCCTTAAGCGGCGCCGCAGGCGTCATGATGGCCATCTACTACAATGCCACCTATCCCCGCATGGGACTTCTGCCCGGCCTCAAGGCCTTCAGCGCCGCCATCCTGGGTGGGGTGGGCAACATCCCGGGCGCTATCCTGGGGGGCCTGCTGCTGGGGGTGGCGGAGAGTCTGGGCGCGGCTTATATTTCTTCGGGGTTCAAGGATGCCATTGCCTTTGCCATCCTCATTCTGGTGCTGCTCATCCGGCCCCAGGGGATTCTGCGGGGTAAGGGGGACTAATGGCCGCGTATGTGCTGCATCTCGCCATTATCGCCGGCATCTACATTATCTTGACGGTCAGCATTAACCTGATCATCGGCTATGCCGGCCAGGTCTCTTTGGGCCATGCGGCCTTCTATGGCATCGGGGCCTATGCCTCGGCTTTGGTGGCGCTGAACTGGCACTTCCCCTTTCCCGCCGCAGCCCTGGCCGCCATGCTGGTGGCCGGGTTGTGCGGCTTGGCCCTGGGGTTGCCTACGCTCAGGCTCAAAGAGGATTATCTGGCCATCGTCACCCTAGGTTTCGGGGTCATCGTGGACCTGATTTTTCTCAATCTGGATATAACCGGCGGCCCTGACGGCTTGCCGGGCATTCCGTCTCCCAGCTTTTTCGGGCTAAGCTTCAAGGCGCCCTGGCTCTATCTGATCCTGGTGATCATCGCCGTCCTCTTGGTCCTTGTCCTTACCTATCGTCTGGTGGATTCCTATCACGGCCGGGCGCTCAGGGCTATCCGGGACCATGAAATCACCGCCCAGGTTATGGGGATCAACACCCCGGCCTACAAGGTCTTTATTTTTACCCTGGCCGCGGCCCTGGCGGGGTTGGCCGGGTCGCTGTACGCCCACTACATCACCTTTATCAATCCCGAGACCTTCGGCCTCCACACCTCCATCCTTATCCTCACCATGGTGGTGCTGGGTGGCATGGGGTCCATTCTGGGCTCGGTGCTGGGCGCAGTGATCCTGACGATCCTCCCGGAGTTACTCCGGGAAGTCCACGCCTATCAGGACCTGGTCTACGGGGCGCTCTTGGTTATCCTGCTCATCTGGCGTCCCGAAGGCCTCCTGGGCCGGGGCAAGTTGAGCCTGAAATTTTTGAAGAAAGCAGGGTGAGGCGGCAATGAGCAATGAGCGGTTAGCGGTGAGCAGTTTAGGGGAGGTTCAGAACCGCATGATTTGCTTATTAAATAACCGGAATCCCGATGGATAAGCGATTTTTCATGGCTAATTCCCATTTTTTTATTGCTAACGGCTAACCTATGCTAACTCTAAAAAGCCTCCAGGCCGGTTATGGCCGCGTGCCCGTGCTCAAGGGCATCTCGCTCCACGTGCGCGCCGGTGAAGTGGTCACCCTCATCGGCGGCAACGGCGCCGGCAAAACCACCACCCTGCGGGCCATTTCCGGGTTGTTGCCGCCCCGGAAAGGGACGGTAGCGTTCGCTGGCCAGGATCTTACCCGCATGCCCGTCGAGCGCATCGTCACGCTGGGTCTGGCCCTGGTGCCGGAAGGCCGCCGCGTTTTTGCTTCCTTGACCGTCACCGCCAACCTGGAACTGGGGGCCTTTCACCGCCGGGACAAAGGCCAGGTGCGCCGGGACCTGGAAGCAATGCGCCAGCGCTTCCCTATCCTCAAAGAGCGCGCCCACCAGGCCGCAGGCACCCTAAGCGGCGGGGAGCAGCAAATCCTGGCCATTGGCCGGGCCCTGATGGCCCGTCCCCGGCTCCTCATGCTGGACGAGCCTTCCATGGGGCTGGCTCCCCGGATGGTTACCCAGGTCTACGAAATCCTGGCGGAACTCAAAGCTGTGGGCACCACCATCCTCCTGGTGGAACAAAACGCCCGGGCGGCCCTGAAGGTGGCCGACCGGGGGTATGTCCTGGAGACCGGCCGCATCATCCTGGAGGGCACCGCCGCGGAATTACGGGAAGACCCGGAAGTGCAGCGGGCCTATTTAGGGAAAGGCTATAAAGAAGTTTGGGAATAAAAGAGGGGCGAAAAGGGGAAAAGGGGAAAGGCGGAAAGGGTAAAAATGCCGGTGGCACAGGCTTTCCAGCCTGTGCGGCTGCCGGCCGAAACCTGCAGCTATTTTTTAGAGCAGAAGGGACCACCACAAATGATCCGGAAAAGGGCGATAGTCAGACACCATGCATTAACGCTTTTCTTTTCCCATTTCCCCCAAAATTTTTTCCCCCCAGGTCTTTACCATGCTTGAAGTCAATGGTCTCAGCAAATCCTTCGGCGGCGTTCAGGCCGTACAGGACGTCTCTTTTACGGTGGCCGCAGGAGAGATCGTCGGTTTGATCGGCCCCAACGGCGCTGGCAAGACTACCTGCTTTAACCTGATTAGCGGCCTTTTGCCCCCCAGCGCCGGGGGTGTCTGGTTATCCGGCCGGGATATGGTGGGCCTGCCTCCCTACCGCCGTGCCGGATTGGGTCTGGCCCGCACCTTCCAGAATATCCAGCTCTTCGGGGGCATGACGGTGCTGGACAACGTCCTCACGGGCTTTCATCTCCGCCAGCAGGTGGGAGTGCTTACGGCCCTCCTGCCGTTGCCCATGGTCAGACGGGCCCAGTCCGAAAATCGCCGGCAAGCCCTGGCTCTTTTGGATTTGGTAGGACTGGGAGGCAAGGAGGACGTTCCCGCCGAGTCCCTGGCTTACGGCGATCAGCGGCGGCTGGAGATTGCCCGGGCCCTGGCCCAGGAGCCTCAACTCCTGCTCATGGACGAACCCGCCGCAGGCCTCAATCCCCGGGAGACCGAAGACCTCATGGCCCTGATGGAGAAGTTGCGCTCCCTGGGAATTACGCTGTTGGTCATCGAACACGATATGACCCTGGTCATGGGTATCTGCCACCGCATCATCGTGCTGGACCACGGCCAGGTCATTGCCGCGGGCCTACCCCAGGAAATTCGTCGAGACCCCCGGGTCATCGAGGCTTATTTGGGGAGGGAAGAGGAGTAGCATGCACCGGTAAGTAGCGGGAAAGCGGAGCGCATCCCGCCCTGAGCAATTTCTATCTCTAGAGAAAAACGGGGGCGAAGCCCATGGCGATCTTTGATAAAGAAGCGGAGCAGATGGACCGGGGCGATCTGGCCCAGCTGCAATTGGAGCGTCTCCAGGCCACCCTTACCCGGGTCTACAAGAACGTCAAGTTCTACAAAAAAAAGTTCGACGACCTGGGGTTCCTGCCCGAGGACTGTCAGGCCCTGGATGACCTGGCCCGCCTCCCGTTCACCACTCGCCACGATCTGGCCCGGGCTTATCCCTATGAGATGTTTGCGGTTCCGCTTCGGGAAGTGGTGCGCATCCACTCCTCCACCGGCAGCCCCGGCAACCCCATCGTCATGGGCTATACCGCCCGGGATTTGCGCCACTGGGCCAACCTCTCGGCCCGCATCCTCACCAACGCGGGGGTGGACCGGGAGGACGTGGTCCAGGTGACCTTGAGCTATAGCCTCCTCACCAGCGCCTTTGGCGTTCACTACGGGGTGGAGCTTCTGGGGGCCTCGGTGATTCCCAGCGGCCCCGGCTTCACCGAGCGCCAGGTTCAGGTGATGCGGGATTACCGCACGACCGTCCTGGTCTCCACGCCGTCTTACGCCCTGGTGCTGGCCGACGCCATGGAGGCTATGGGGGTGGACCCCAAGAGCCTCCACCTCAAGCTGGCGCTCTTGGCGGGGGAACCCTGGACCGAGGCCATGCGGGCCGAAATCGAGTCCCGCCTCTATACCAAAGCCCTGGACCATTACGCCCTGTCCGAGGCCATGGGCCCCGGCGTGGCCGGAGAGTGCGCCGGACACCCCCTGCCCGGCATGCACGCCAGTGAGGACCATTTCCTGCCCCAGGTTATCGACCCGGTAACCGGCGCCCTGCTCCCCCCCGGCGAACTGGGCGAACTGGTCATTACCACCCTCTCCCGGGAGGCCACCCCCCTGGTGCGCTTCCGCACCGGCGATCTGGTGCGCCTGTTCTACGAGCCCTGCCCCTGCGGCCGCACCCTGGCCCGCCTGAGCCGCATCGAGGGCCGGGCCGACGAAGTGGTCATCGTCAAGGGCACCAACATCTTTCCCATCCGGGTGGGGCAGGTCCTGGCCACCATCCAGGGGGAGGAGCCCGCCTATCAATTAGTCGTAGGCCGGGAAGGGCACCTGGACTACCTGGAGGTGCGCATCGAGGTCCGGGAGGAATTGTTCTTCGATAAAATGACCAAACAGCGGGAACTCCTCCAGGATATCGCCCACAAGCTAGCCCAGGGCATCGGCGTCCAGCCGCGCGTCAAACTGGTGGAACCGGGGTCCCTGAACCGGGAAGCCGAGACCTCGCCGCTGGTAATTGATTTGCGGCAGTGAGTTTGTTAGTATGTGATAAAGCCAATATGAATGGGCAGGGGTTCTTTCAACTTAATTCTTTAAATAAATAATGTATTGATTAAATAACTACCGTATGCAAGGACATATGATCCGAGTTGGGATGGCTTTTGGTCCCCCGCTAAGTC
>DZCR01000034.1 GCA_022736495.1 Desulfobacca acetoxidans | reverse complement strand
ATCTTGCTATTGACTATTACATCCGGCAATTTTTATGAATTTTGCAAGAGGCTCTCTTGGTAACGAGCAAAACTTTGTGGAGGAGAATTATCACATGGTCCCGGTCTATCCGGATTGCCTCAGCCATCACCCGGCACTTTGTGCCGCTGCCGGCTTTTTCCTCCGACTTGTTGCGGCACATGGGTCTCTGTCAGCGGTACGCCGGCGGTTGCGCTCCGGCACGCCAGCGGAAGTTATGCGCAACAAGCACGATCGGAAGTGGCGCGCCATCGCAAGTAAAAGGAACAATATCGATATGTTACGTAACGACGTCCCGCATTTTTCCCCAAAAACCCGGCTAAACCCCGAAAAAAGCCATTTCACAAAGGCACTAGTTGCCTTAAAAAGGCCAAAAAAGTATGAAAATGGGGGATAAAAACCAGGAATTTACGCGCCGGGACACAACGCATCATACCGAATTGCGTCCCGCAGGTATTATTTCTTGTAGGGGTGGACCCATGTGTCCGCCCTGATTGCGGGCGCCTACGCAGATGCGACTCTACAGAAAGAGCTTTTGTGCTTTTATGATCGCCATTTGGCATAAGCCCAGGCCGAAGGCCGGCGCTCCCATTTCAGGGGGCTGGGAGGAGAGTTGTGGGAAAGACGGGGGCTTTCATCCCCTGGCTCTCCCCTCAAAATATGCTTCTCTCTTCCTCCTTAGCCTTCCCGGGCCAGGTTCAGGGCGCCGCCCACGGCCAAGAGTTGGCGTTGGCGTTTCGACAGGTCCACCCGGACCCAGACTTGCTTATCCCCCACCTTCAAGGGCAGGCGTTCCGCCCCATCCAGGATAAGCTGCTTGACCCCGGCCAACTCCAGGGTTTGGCCCTGGGACAGCAGGTCGTAATCCCCGGGATTTTCGAAGGTCAGGGGCAAAATTCCGAAGTTGATCAGGTTGGCCAAATGGATGCGGGCAAAGCTCTTCACCAGCTTAACCCTGACCCCCAGGTACCGGGGCGCCAGGGCCGCGTGCTCCCGGGACGACCCCTGGCCGTAATTTTCGCCGCCAACAATGGCGCCTTCGCCCTTACCCTGTACCCGCCGGGGAAACTCCGGGTCCAGGCGGGTAAAGGCAAACTGGCTGATGGCCGGGAGATTGCTCCTGAGCGGCAGAACCTGGCTGCCCGCAGGCATAATATCGTCGGTGGTGACATTATCGCCCACTTTGAGCCACGCCTCGCCACGCCAGGTTTCTGGCAGCGGCGTTAGTTGGGGAAAAGGCACGATGTTGGGACCCCGGACCACTTCCCCGGCCTCTCCCGGCGGCGGCGGTGGGATGATATTGCCTCCCGCCACCACAAAATGCCGGGGCGCGGGCAGGCGGGGATAATCACCCAGTTTCCGGGGGTCTTGTAGTGCCCCGAAAATAGCCGCGGCCACTGCGGTTTCGGGGCTGGCCAGATAGACCCGGTCGTCCTTGGTGCCGCTCCTCCCCGGAAAATTCCGGGGAAAGGTCCGGACGCTCACCGTGTTCGTGGGCGGGGCCTGGCCCATGCCGATGCAGCCCCAGCAGCCGGGGGGCATGACCCGGGCTCCGGCTTCCACCAGCGGCAGCAGGCCCCCGGTCAGAATCAGGTTTTCCAGGACCTGCCGGGAACCGGGGTTGATCTCCAGGCTGACCCGGGGATGCACCCGCCGCCCTTTCAGGGCTTGGGAGGCGATGAGCAAATCCCGCAACGACGAATTGGCGCAGGACCCGATGAGCACCTGTTCCACCGGCAGGCCCTCCAGATCCTTGACCGGCACCACCCTGTCCGGTGAACTGGGCTGGGCAATGAGGGAGGTAAGCTGATCCAGGTCCACCTCCTGAACTTCGGCGTACTGCGGGCGCCCTTGGGCCGCCAGTGGCCGAAAAGCCTCTTCCCGTCCCTGCAATTTCAGAAATTTACGGGTTTGGGCATCCGCCGGAAAGATGGAAGTGGTGGCCCCCAGTTCGGCCCCCATGTTGGTGATCGCGGCCCGCTCCGGCACGCTGAGATAACGCAGGGCCGGCCCGAAGAATTCCAGGATTTTGCCCCGGCCGCCCTTGACGGAAAGGCGCCGCAGCAACTCCAGGATGACGTCCTTGGCGGATACCCAGGGCCGAAACCGCCCCGTCAGGCGCACCCCCAGAATTTCGGGGACGGTCAGATAAAAGGGCTGCCCGGCCAACGCCAGGGCCACGTCCAGCCCACCGGCGCCCATGGCCAGCATCCCGGCTCCCCCGGCCGTGGGGGTGTGGCTGTCGGACCCCAGCAGGGTCTTGCCCGGGGCGCTGAAGCGCTCCAGGTGCACCTGGTGACAGATGCCATTGCCCGGCGGCGAAAAAAAGAGGCCGTATTTAGCCGCCACCGTCCGCAAAAACCGGTGGTCGTCGGCATTGCGAAAATCCGTCTGGGGCAGATTGTGGTCCACATAGCTCACCGCAACTTCGGGCCGGGCCCGCTCCACCCCCATGGCCTCGAATTCCAGATAGGCCAGGGTGCCGGTGGCATCCTGGGTCAAGGTATGATCGATCTTCAGCGCCACCTCAGCGCCCGGTGTCAACTCGCCAGACACCAGATGTGCCGCTATGATTTGCTCCACGATGGTTTTGCCCATTATCGTTCCTTATCAAGAATTTGGGGGAGAGGGTGCGGGGTTTATTGCCATCCACCTATTTAATTCTACATGAGGTCTTCTGATTTGAAACCTCTTTCCCCCCGCAAAGTATTTTTAAGCCTCAAAACTTCTTCCCGCAGGCCGACGCGGATGGCGTCATTGTCCGTTGCGTCTGGGCTAACCTCCAGACCCCGCTCTTTAAGCTCCTCCCAGGAATATTCCCGACCGAAAACTACCCGGATGGGACGAGGGCGGGGCAGGATTACCCCCGGCGGCCAGGCTACAAAGGAGCCTTGAATATAAACCGGGACCAGCTTCACCTCCAATTCCCTGGCCAGGATGGCCACGCCCTTTTTGAATTGGCCCACCTCCCCGGTCGGGGTGCGGAAGCCTTCGGGAAAGATAGCTAGGATTTGGCCATTTCTGAGGATATAAGACGATACCTGCATGGCCGTCACCACATTCCGGACCGAGTCCACCGGAATAACCCTGAAAAGCTTGAGCAGGTCCCGGACCACCGGTACGTCGAAATAGCCGCTGTAACCCAGGGAAAATAGGCGGTGACGCAGCGGCCCCGGGACCGCATAAGCCAGGATGAAGCCATCCAGAAAGCTGGCGTGATTAGGGCAGAGGATATACCCCCGACCCTTTAGCCGCTCTGGGCCGTACACCTTGAGGTTGAACATCCATTTAAACCAGGTGCCCAAGGCCGACGCCAGCCCTTGGGTGGCCATGCGGGCCAGAAAGCCTCCTTCCATGCCGAGGCGCTGGAGCAGTGCTGGGGGCGGATCAGTCATCAAGATACTGTCCCAACCCATTATTTCTTCTTCAGGGTCCCCGGCCGCTTCAGGATTTTTCGCTTCGATAAAGCCGATAAGCTCTCTGATCGTGAGTATCCCGGTAAATTCTTCGTCTCTGATCTTGAGGTTAAACCGACTTTCCAGGGCTGCCAGCAATTCTACCAGACCCAAGGAGTCCAGGCCCAGGTCCAACTCCAAATGGTCGTCCAGGGAGATGCGGGAGTCCCCGATTTGCCGGCCCAAAACTGCCACAACGGTCTCGCCCACCGGGGACAGGCCTTCTTCTACAGCCGGCTTCCGTTTTTCAGGCCGTTTACCGGCCCGCTCCTGATAGAGTCGCTGGGCTTCGTGGATCTTGACTTTTCCTAAGCGGGTCTTGGGCAGCTCTTCGTTGATCAGAACAAAATCCCGCACCCGCTTGTAGGGCTCCAGACCCTGTGACAACACCTCCAAGTCCCACTTTACCTTGTCGAAAATATCCATTTCCCCAATTTTCCGAAAAAAGTCCAAGTCCGGCACGACCACCGCGGCCAGCTTCTCGGCGCTCTTGTCGGTGGTTATGAAAATCTCTCTGATGGAAGGAGCCTTTAGGTAGTGCTGGCCCACCTCCTCGGAGGAAATATTCTTGCCTGAGGCGAGGATGATAATCTCCTTGATCCGACCCTTGATATAGAGATAGCCGTCCCGGTCTAGATAACCCAAATCGCCGCTATGAAACCAGCCACCATCGAGGGCTTCCCGGGTGGCGGCCTCATTGTGGAAATATCCGGCCATGACGTTATCGCCCCGGATGAGGACCTCGCCGACGCCGTCCACATCCGGCTGGTGAATCCTGACCTCCACCCCTGCCAATGGCCGACCCGCCGACCCCAGACGGGGAGCTTCCGGCGAGTTGAAGGTAACCACCGGCGCGGTCTCCGTGAGACCGTAGCCTTCCAGCACTGCGAACCCCAACTGCGCCAGGTTTTCCCCCAGAGACTCGGGCAGTTTGGCCCCGCCGCTGACAAAAAAGCGGAACTGCTCCCCCAGGGCGCTGCGGAATTTCTTGAGGAGAGGCTGGGCGGGATTGACCCCCAAGCGTCGGGACACCTGCCAGGAAAAATTAAGATAA
This sequence comes from Desulfobacca acetoxidans, assembly GCA_022736495.1. The sequence goes on along the minus strand of DZCR01000034.1, from coordinate 21,001 downwards.
GCCAGCAGCAGAGGCCGCAAGGGCCAGGGAATGAGCGCCAACTGCCGCTGCATCCCTTGATAGAAATGCTGGAGGACCTGGGGGGTGAGCATCAGGATCGTAACCTTCTGCTCCTTGATGCATCTAAGGACGGCCTCGGCCTTCAAGGTATCCAGATAAGTGATTTTTGCCCGTGAAAAAAGGGGCAGCAGCAGCGTGGCAGTAAAAGGAAAAGCATGATGCAACGGGAGGATAGCGAGAAAATTGTCGTCCGGCCGGATGGCGTTGAGTTGAGCGATTCCCCGGTAATTGGCATAAAAATTTTTGTGCGTTAGCATCACCCCTTTGGGGATACCGGTGGTGCCTGATGTATAAATGATGGAGGCCAGGTCGTCTGGGCGCATATGGGGGAGGCCCGCCTCACTTCCGGATGATTTCAGAACTTCACTGAACCCTATGATTTTCTTGCCGGATTCCCCGTTTTTCCCTACCACCACGATCTGTTGCAGGGATAGGATCTGTTGTAACTGGAACAAAGGAGCCTTGGGAAAGGTGAAAATGATCTTGGCCTTGGTCTGATCCAGGGTGTAATGGATATGGTCCCAGCGAGAGGCCGGATCCAGGGGGACGACCACCGCACCCGCCAACAGGGCGCCGAAATAGCTCATGGGCCACTGGGGCCCGTTTTCCAGGAGGATGGCCACCCGGTCGCCCTTTCTCACCCCTTGGGCCTGGAGCCACCCGGCTACGGCCAGGCTGTGGCGGTAAAGCTCGCCATAAGTGTATTCCCGGACCGTGTCCTCTTCCCGGTAAATCAGGGCCACTGCGTTGGCAGCTTCTCGACACACTCCGGCTAAATGGCCCGTCAAGGTTTGCGTGGAGTTATTCATAATATTACTTAGCCGAAAGCTGCGTACTTATGCAAATAATTGATAATCTCTTGAGGCCGGTTGGTGCCAATGGCATCCAGGTTCATGGCCAGATAGGGCTTAAGGATTTCCGGATCGTCAATATTCCAGACGATGACCTTAATCTCCTGGCGATGGGCTGCGTCCGCCAGTTCCCGGTTGACGTAGCGATAATTCAGGACCAGGGCATCGGCCCGGGCGGCCCGAGCCAGGCCCACCGGGTCCGCGGGGCAGCCTACCATGAGAACGCCCGTTTTCAGACGCGGCTCCTGCTCCTTGAGGGCCTTGACGGCCGGATGCCAAAACGAGATGATGGTAGCGAACTCAAAGGCCTGGTGTTCCTGAAAAAAGCGCAGCAGAGCCAAGGCCGCTTCCGGTTGTTTCAGTTCCACCAACAGATGAGCCTTCCCTTTGACCAAGTCGAAGACCTCTTCCAGGGAAGGGACGGGTTCCCCTTGGCCGGCATCGAGCCGGTGCAATTCCGCCAGGGTCAAGTCCTTAACCAGCCCCCGGCCGTTGGTGGTGCGGTCCAGGGTTTCGTCGTGGATCACGGCCAGGCGGCCGTCTTTGGTGAGTTGCACGTCCAGTTCCACCGCGGCCACTCCCATGGCCAGCGCCCGCCGAAAGGAGCGCAGGGTGTTTTCCGGCTCAGCGGCCGGCGCGCCCCGGTGTCCCATGATCTTTACCATAATGATCCTCTCTTCAAGCAATCGGCTGGTTGCGGGTAGATTTTACCAGGAGTTTACGGCAGAATATATCCGGCCGGAAGCGTTTTTTGAGCTCCAAAAATGACCGATCTCCCCGCATGAGGCGACAAAAGACCTCCCAGGGATAATCGTAATGCTTCAGACACCTGAAGGCCAGGGGACACAGGTAGTTGAATAGTTTGGCAAACTGATATGAGGCCGCCAGCTCCGGTGTGATCTCCCGGTCCACTCGGTTCTGGTAAGCGCTGAGAGCTTCGCCATCCCCCCGGAAGAATTCGAGGATCTGGCGGGTTGCCAGGTGAGCGCTTTCCAAGGCAAAATAGATGCCTTCTCCGGTCCAGAAATCCGTCAGACCTGCGGCATCGCCCACCAGCAGGACCCGGCCCCGAACGATGGGTTTGGGGGTTACCCGGTGGGGGATAAGGTGAGCGGTTAAGGGAAAGGCTGGCGGCTCCAACCCAAAAAGAGTCAGCAGGCGGGCCAAGTAAGCTTTGAGTTGCGCTCCCCGGTGCACCAGGCCTCCAACTCCGATGACCATGAGGTCGCCCCGGGGAAAGACCCAGGCATAGCCGTCGGGAATGCTGCCCATATCCAGGAAAATTGTTCGGATGAAATCAAAGGTGTTTTTACGTATCAGCCTTGGGGGAACTTCCACCTGGAGACCCAGATGGGAAAAATCCACCGGCTGCAAGCCGACACTGTCGGCTACCCGGCTCCGGGCGCCGTCGGCCCCCACTACGACCCGAGCCTTGAGGCTTCCTTTGGAAGTGATAATGGTTACGCTGTCCTGCAAACCGCCGACTATCTGCTGCAGCCGCTCACCATCCCTGAATTCGCCCCCGGCGTTTCGGAACCGATCCACCAGAGCCGCGTCGAAGCGTTTCCGTTCCACCGTATACATCAGAGGTTGAGGAGAGGTTTTGGTAAAAGCCTGATTAAGGCCGAAACTCAACTTGACCTGGCGAATCTCATTTCCCAGGACTTCACCCAGATCCGGCAGAAACTTGAGGGCCTTGATGGTCAGGCCGCCGCCACAGATTTTGACCCGTGGAAAGACGGCCTTATCGATAAGGACGGGCTCAAGCCCTGCCTGCAACAGTTCGTAGGCCAGGGTGGCTCCGGCGGGGCCGGCGCCTATGATGGCGACCTCGCAAGTCGTCTCCGGGGGTGTCATATTGCACCAGGATGCCAAGTGGCGCTTCTCAGTGGTTAAAATGGGGCCAACAGCAGATGGTCCTTGTACCGCGGCGCACTTTCGTATAATAGATGAAAGACCGATGGCTGGCAAGACAGGCGGAGAAAGATGAATTGGCTGGGGTTTTCCCTCCTGGCGTTGGGATTGTGGGGCGTCTGGGGCTTTTTGGGCAAGGTGGCCGCCCAAAACCTGCCCGCCCAAATGGTGTATCTCTTAACCATTTCCGGACACCTGGTCTTGGTCGCGTTTATTCTGGTAAATGGGCTGGGGCCGGTCGCCTGGCAGCCCTGGGGGGTTGGCGCCGCCTTGGCTTCCGGCGTCGCTATGGCCGTGGCGCTCCTCTTTTTCCTCAAGGCCCTGGCCCGGGGCCCGGCCCTGGTGGTGGTCCCCCTCACTGCGCTTTATCCCGCCGTCACCGTGCTTCTAAGCTGGCTTTTCCTCCGGGAAGCCCTGACCCTGCGTCACCTGGCGGGCCTTGCCCTGGCGCTGGCCGCCGTCTGGCTGCTGTCCAAATAGCACCCAAGATTTATGGGGGGTAATATTCGCCGCATACCTGGGTTTTGATAAAAATTGTAATCTCCAGTACAATATCAGAGATATGAACGCTTCTTGTCTCGGCACCCGGGCCCGGCGCGCCCGCCAACAACACACCCTGCAAGGCCTTCCCCACGTTAAGAGTTATGGTTAAGCCCTCCCGCCGGCTTTATCACGCCTGGCTTCCCTTAGGGATTATCCTGGCTTTGGGGGCCTTTCTCCTGTTGTTTCATTTAGACCACCGGCCGTTCTGGCAGGATGAAGCCGAGACCGCCGCTTTGGCGAAAAATGTATTAAAATACGGCGTGCCGCAGGCTTATGACGGAGTGAATATCATCTCCCAGGAACAGGGGCGCGAGTTTGACCAGAACTTTTTATGGCGGTGGTCGCCCTGGCTGCAAATTTATGTGGTTGCGGCGGCGTTTAAGATTGGCGGCCTCACGACGTACGCAGGACGTTTTCCCTTTGCTCTACTGGGAATTGTCTGCATATTCCTGGTCTACCAATTAGTGCAGCGCAATTTTGGCGATCGCACCTGGGCCTGCCTGGCGGCAGTGCTGCTAGCCACTTCTGTGGTTTTTCTCCTTTATGCCCGACAATGCCGCTATTACAGTTTAGGTACCTGTCTGGTCCTGTTCACCCTGTATGCTTTCCGGGATGACTGGCAGACCAGAACGGGACCGGCTCTCCTGCTCTGTTTTTCCCTGGGATTGTTATTTTACGCTAATTATCTCCTTTTCCTCAGCTTTGCCGGCCCCGCTTTGCTGGCCGCAGTCCTGCTTTATCACTCCGAGATGCCGTTGACCAGGACCATAAAGGTGATTGCAGGTACCTGCCTCATCATTTTCCCCGGTTTATTTCTGTTTCGCATCCAGCAGCAGACCATGATGGTCAGCCTGGGAGCAATTCTGGAACATTTGCAGGAATACAGTGGAGATTTCCTCCAGTTCATGTTCCCGCTGCCATTGGCTGTCTACCTGTTGTGGCACTGGGGGCGGAACTTCTGGACCCGCTCGGGCTTTTTGGGCGATCCGGCCGAAAGATTCATCCTCTTTCTTTCCCTGATTGTGTTAGGCAATATCGTTATCCTGACCCCAGCGCCCCAGGCTGAAATGCGCTATTTGGTTCACCTCTATCCCTTATGTACCATTGTCTTGGGGTGGATAATTTGCCGGGCCTGGCGCTACCACAAATTCTCGGGGGCCTTGTTAGGTGTGCTCCTTATTGCTACCAACTGGCTCTATATCATCCCCATGGATTGGTTGGGAATCAACAATCGCCCGGTGCACAATGACTCGAACATGCTGACGTATCCCAATATCCCTCTAAAACTTTATCTTACTGAACTGAGTTCGCCCTACCCGGATGTGAATCAAAACCTTATCAAGTTCTTTCGGACTCACGCCCGGCCCGGCCAAACGATTCTTACCGCCTACGGCGATCTTCCCCTGGAGTTTTATACCTCCTGCAAGGTAATCGGCGGGCTTCAGGGACCCACCCCCATAGACCGGTTTCCAGACTGGCTGGTGCCGCGCTGGTACATCCGCTGGAATCGGCAATATGATTTGAATGCCTCGGAAAAGGCTATCCGGCAACTGCTGGCGCAACCCGGCGCATATCAACCGGTGACTTTGCCTTATGAAGATGAGATCTTTGGCAATCAACCCGATCCGTATTTCCACCGGTTTATTCCGCCCATCGAGCCGGTGTCTTCCTTGACGGTCTATGGAAAAAATCAGCCTAAAAAGCAGCATTAATTACTCCAACTGGGGAAAAGCGCTCCTCGCCGCCGGCTTGCTCTTGGTTGCCGCAGCGGGAGTTCTGCAACTTCAAGAAGTGCAAGCCGTTTTTTTCCCGGGGAGGCGCCATGCCATCGAGCTTAAGGTGATCAGACATGAATGTGCCATGATCGATAAGGGTTTCATAGCTCTACGGGCTGATGTGACCAAACTCCAAGGGCTTTGCGCCAAAACGTCGCAGTCGGAACCCGGAGCGCCATCCCCGTCACCTCAGCCTGCTGCCCGTGTACAGCCCGATACAGAACCAGCCTGGCCCATCACACTCCATACCGCTAAAAAAGACCGGGTTTATATAGCTCGAAAATTGAAATATATAGATATCATGCTGAAATCCATGCAACAGGCGGTTGAGCGTCAACAGGCCTCCTACGCTGGGACACTGGTCCACAGCAAGCCGGAGATGGAAAAAACTTTGGGACAAATCCAAGAAATCCGAGCCCGCTGTCAGATATACGCTAATGAACTCAGGAGTTTATCGGAAAGATTAAATCAATTGGCAGGGTGCAGCGGGCGGCGGTAAAGAGAAAACTTTTATTCCCTTATAACATTACTGCCATATCCTCGATAATACTTTATGAAATATTTATTAGACCACTTCGATAATTTTCCCTTCAATACATTGGCCTTTTATGTTTTCCTCGCGTCCGGAGCATGCACTATCCTTTTATGGTCTCCCAACATCTTGGGCAAGTATCTCACTTATTGGGAAAAAATTATTATTTTTATTTTGCCCTGGCTGATGCTCTGCTTGGCGTATTCTGGGCAGGTTTTCACGTGCACAGCCTATCGTCCCGAAATCATCTTCATTGTCGCGATCATTATTCTTGGCATAGTTAATACCGCCTTGAGCGACGCGGTCTCACAATCAGTTCCGCAAATGCGAACTTTTCTGCTTACCGGCATCTTCGCCTTGTGGCCTGCTATGTTTCTCCTAGCCGATGAGCGCCGCCGCCGGGTTTTCGATTGGTTCTGTTGCGGTTGCCTGGCCATCATTCTGCCGGTGGAAATTAGCGTCTGGGTGATCAAAGACCATGGTCCCGGGGTCTTTCAGATCTTTACCCTGCACCCGATTCCCATGGGAAGCCTGATTATCCTGCTTTCCACCGGTCTCATCCGCCTCCTCGCCACGAAAAGATACCAAGCCCGCCTAGCCGGAGGTTTCCTGGCCGTTTTAGCGGGGATTCTGATCTTTTATAGCCACAAGCGCGGTGTCTGGCTGGGCCTGGCCGCCATGCTGGGCCTGGGGTCGCTTTTCCTGGCGCGTCGCCGGAAGTATTTATTATTTTCCTTAATTTTGGTTTTTGCCCTGCTATTTGCTTTTCAAGCCCGGCGTTATGTAGCGCGCCTGGACCCGAATATTCCCCACTATGCCAGTGTGTTGCAACGCCTGGAACTTTACAATTTCGCTTTACACATCTGGAAAACCCATCCCATCATGGGCATTGGCTTACGCCCCTTCACTCACGCACGTTATTTATTTGATTATCAACAAGTTAATAAAAATCTTACGGATTTTCTGCCAAGTGTCATCAGGCTCCAAACTTTCGATAATATGTTCCTGACCGCTTTTGTGGAACTGGGCAGCTTGCTGGCCTTAGCATACTTGGGGTTGGTCATAGTGATCATGGCAAGATATTTTCGAACCTTGTGGTCCTCGCCGGCGCCTGCCGTCACAGACTGGTACCGTCTTCTCGTCATGCTGGGACTCGCCTGCCATTCCTTAAGCTACGACTCTCTGCTTTTTCCCCCGGTTAACTGGCTGTTTCACGTACAACTAGGGATCATGGCCGGATATCCTACCGCTGCTAAGGCCCTGGGCTCAGTCATGGGCGAGGCCAAATTAGGACCTGAGGGCTCATTATGACAAGCGACCAAGCATTTCCTAAGCGCGAGGCCGGGCGCATTCTCGGCCTGGATATGGGCGAGAAACGCATCGGTTTGGCCGTGAGCGACCCTTTAGGCATCACGGCCCAGGGGCTGGAGGTGTGGATCCGCCGGGACCGGCAGACTGACCTGGACCACCTCCGGCAGGTCGCCCAGGACTATGAGGTACAGCAGATTGTGGTGGGTCTGCCCCGCCACATGGATGGCCGCCCGGGGGCTGCGGCCTCCGGCATCCTGGAGTTCGCCGGGGCTTTAGGTGAGTCCCTGGGGGTCGAGGTCATCCCTTGGGATGAACGCCTCACCACCGCGGCGGCCGAGCGGGTGTTGATTCAGGCGGATGTGAGCCGCCGGCGCCGGCGTCAAGTGGTGGATCAACTGGCCGCAGTGCTCATCTTACAGAGTTACCTGGACTCTCAAGGGCCAAGCTAATTGATGGATATTATGGCAAGCCCGCCAGCGGCATTGTACCCTAGGTCAGGGCCTTCTCCCGGCCTGGCCAAACCTAAGCCCTTCTTCATATATTACCTTGATATTGCTTAAAAATCCCTGATCATCAAAATTTTCCCCCCACCATCTTGATCCTCCCGGTCCCCTGAAAATAGGGGTCTACGATCCCACTGCCCCCTTTTTTCCCTGCACTTTGCGAACCGGAGAAACTTTTTTCCGGGGGGATATTTTTCTTTTTTTCTTATCTTTTTTCTTGACATTGCCCTAATAAAGGGCATATTTTGTCTCCATGTGGGAAAAAGTGGAATAGAGTGGGATTAGATGGGGACAGGGGACTATGTTTACCGGTAGCTACTTCCACACCATGGATAACAAGGGACGGGTAAGCATTCCGGCCCGCTACCGGGAGATCCTTAAGGATAAAAAGGATCGAAATCTGGTGTGCACCAATTGGGAAGGTTATGTCTGGGCCTTCCCGGAATCCGAATGGGTTGTCTTTGCTGCGGAACTGGCCAAGAAGCCGAAGCTTGACGCACGATTTGGCGATCTACGGCGGTTTCTCATTTCCGGCGCCGAGGAGTGTGCCCTGGATCGCCAGGGCCGCATCCTGGTGTCTCAAAATCTCCGGGACTACGCCAAGCTCAGCCGGGAAGTCTGCCTGGTGGGGGCCATCAACAGTTTTGAAATTTGGGACCGCACTGCCTTCGAGTCCCACCGGAAGCAACTGGAAGCGAACCTCGATAAAGGGATGTTACACGAATTAATGATTTAATCACAGTCCACAGTCCGGTGCATGAACCGGTGATGGTGGGGGAGGTGCTGGTGGGCTTGAATTGCCGGTCCGGCCGCCTGTATGTGGATGGCACCGTGGGTGAGGGGGGGCATGCCGCGGCCATCCTGGACCACTGCGGCCCGGAGGGGGAGCTCTGGGGCCTGGATCGGGATCCAAACGTTCTCCAGGCGGCAGCAAGCCGGCTAGCCCACCATACCTCCAGATTTCAACTATTCCACCGCTCTTACGCCCAATTGGGAGAACTGCTGGAAGAAACCCAGCGCCCGGGGGTGGCAGGTATCCTGCTGGACCTGGGCCTGTCTTCCTTGCAGTTACAGCAGTCTGAACGAGGTTTTTCTTTTGCCGGGGATGAACCCCTGGACATGCGGTTTAATTCCGAAGGGCCGGAACCCACGGCAGCAACCTTATTGAACCGCGCCACCCAGGCCGAGTTGGAAAAAATCTTCTGGGAGTATGGCGAAGAGCGTCGAGCCCGGCGCCTGGCGCGGCTGGTGGTGGAGGCCCGGCGCCGCCACCCCTTCCAAACGACCCGGCAGTTGGTGAAAGTGTCGGAACAGGCCCAGGGACCCGGGGGGCGCAGGGGGAGACTGCATCCAGCCACCCGGGTCTTCCAGGCCCTACGCATAGCCGTGAATCTGGAGTTGGAGGAGCTGGCCTTCTTTTTAGACCACGCCCCGGCCTGGCTGGAACCCGGTGGGCGCTTGGTGGTCATCTCTTACCACTCCCTGGAAGACCGGCTGGTCAAGCATCGCATGGTGGCCTGGGAACGGGCCGGGGTGATGGCTCGCCTGACCCGCAAGCCTCTTACCCCGACCCCGGCCGAAATCAAGGCCAATCCCCGGGCCCGAAGTGCCAAACTACGTATTGCCGAGAAAATGGTCCATTAACTGTGGAGGGATGGGGGATGCCAAACAATCTGACACTTCGATTGAGTGCCGCCGGACAGATCTTTATTTCCAAAAACCGCAAGGTTAGCCATCCCTGGAGATGGAGCCGGATTGCGGTGACCATCTTAGTCCTGGCTACGGCGGGGGTCTTTTGCACTTCGGTATTCCTGGCCTGGGCCGACCTGCAGTACATTACCCAGAACTATCAGATTTCTCAGGCACAGGAGACTCAGAAGCAGTATCTGGAGATGAACCGCAAGCTCCGCATCGAGCTGTCGTGCCTCACCTCCATCCATCGCCTGGAACAGCTGGCAGCCCAGTATGACATGGGGGCGCCTCAGCCCTACCAGGTTGTGAATCTGCCGTGAGTCTCGGCATCAGCAAATGGGTCCGCCTGCGTATCGGTCTGGTGGCCCTGGCGCTTGTGGTCTTCGGTCTCTGGATCTGCGGCAGATTTTTTCAGCTCCAGGTTATTAGGGGGCCGGAACTCCGAGAAGAAGCCAGCCGGGAGTACCAGAAGTTCTGCCCAGTCCTGCCGGCGCGAGGCATGATCCAGGACCGCAATGGCACCGAGTTGGCCGTGAGCACTCGGGTGTCATCGGTGGTGGCGCACCCTAACCAGATCAAGCATGCCAGCCGCTTGAGCCGGCAGCTGGCGCCGATTTTGGGCTGCAATCCCCGGGACTTGCAGGAAATGCTCACCCGGGCTCGGCCCTTTGTCTTCGTAAAACGCCATCTCACCCCCGAACGGGAAGAGGCGTTCCGGGCCTGGCAGGCCGCTGCAGAACAAAAGGTCCGGGCGGCCAAAGTCACCGGCCACACCGATCTTGACGCCATTTACCTGATTCCGGAGGCTAAGCGCTATTATCCCCAAATGGGCTTGGCCGGCCAGGTTTTGGGGTTTTGCAATATCGACGGTCAGGGACTGGAAGGATTGGAAATACAGTATGATAACCAACTTTTCGGGAAACCCAAGCAATGCTGGAAAATGACCGATGCCCGGGGCCACATCGTGGCCACCGGGGAAAAAGCCTGGGACCCGGAGGTCATGGGGAACAACCTGGTCCTCACTCTGGACCGCACCATCCAGTATATCGCAGAAAAGGAATTGGCCCGGGGGGTGGAGAAATACCATGCCGCGGGTGGCTTAGCTCTGGTCATGCGGCCTCAAACCGGAGAAATCCTGGCCATGGCCCAGACCCCATGTATGGATTCCAACCGTTATGGCCAGTTCGATGAATTTGCCCGGCGCAACCGCATAGTAACCGATTGCCTGGAACCTGGGTCCACCTTCAAAGTCTTCATCGCTGCTTCCGCCTTGGACGCTCATGTGGTCACGCCCACGGACCGGTTCCATTGCGAAAACGGCGTCTGGAACCTGGGAGCCAATGTGATCCATGATGTTCATCCCTACGGCACCCTGACCGTACAGCAGGTCATTCAGAAATCCAGCAACATCGGGGCGGCCAAGATCTCCCACAAGGTAGGGGTCAAACGTCTGGATCATTACCTCCATGATTTCGGCTTCGGGCGCCGCACCGGCGTCCTTTTCCCCGGGGAGACTGCCGGATTGGTGAAAAACCTGCTGCGGACGCGCTCCCTCATCGACCGCACCACCGTAGCTTTCGGCCAGGGCGTGTCGGTGACGCCGCTCCAGATGACCCTGGCCCTGTCCACCATGGGAAACGAGGGCGTACTCATGGAGCCTCGCCTGGTGAAAGAAATCCGCAGCCCTGATGGGAAAAAAGTCATTGAGTTCCCACCCCGCCCGGTAAGGCGGGTGCTTTCCCGGCAGGCGGCCCGGGAAATGCTGGCGATTATGGAGACCGTAACCCAACAAGGCGGCACTGCCAAAGAGGCGGCCCCCGAAGGCTTTACTGTGGCCGGCAAGACCGGCACCGCCCAGAAAATCGTCGGGCGGGCCTATTCCCACAGCAAGTTTAATGCCCTGTTCATCGGCATGATACCCGCCGACCACCCGGTCTTGACCATTGTGGTGGTGGTGGATGAACCCAAGGGGGCTATTTTCGGCGGCGTGGTGGCGGGTCCCATCTTCCGGGAAATCGCGGCTCAATCAATGCGGATTATGGGCTATTATCCCAAGGAGCCCCCGAAGGACAAAAATGAGCCGGTGCTGGCGAACCTTCTGGCCTCCCCGGCTGCTGCAGCCAGCACTCCGGAGGTAAAGTTTACGCCTCCGAAATTGGAGATTCCCAAAGGGCCGGTAACCGTCATGCCCGATCTCCGGGGGTACACCATCCGTCAAGTACTTAATATTTTAAACCGTTCGGGACTACACTGCCGTTTCGAAGGCAGCGGCATGGCCGTCAGCCAGGAGCCGGCGCCCGGTACAGCCATCATCCCCGGGGCCACCTGCGCGGTGAAGTTCGGTTCCAGCTCATAGAGGACGCCGGGATCAGTCCTTGCCAAGGTTTATAAGTTTTTATACCATTAAATAACCAGGCGGTGAGTCGTGATAACCTATGCCGGTGACACCTCGACTGCGATGACCAGGGTAGGCCTCGGTGCCTGCCCTTCTTTGTCGCTTAATAATCGATCCTGTTTGGTCATTTTTCTTTTTTAATCGATCTTACTGCTGGGTTGCGCCTAATCTGCAAAGATTAGCGCCCCCCAAAGCCAGGGAGAAAAACCTCTTCCGGGACATGCCCGGCGGGTTGGGTGAAAATTTCTTGAAAAATCCGGTGACCCCAAAGACCTTGAGAACTCTGTTAGACGGCCTGCCCGGCTGCCAGGTGACCGGCGACCTGGACGCGCCCGTAACCGGCGTGGCCTACCATTCCCGGGAGGTCATCCCCGGCGGGCTCTTCGTGGCCTTGAAAGGCTGCCGCACCGACGGTCACCTCTATTTAGATGCGAGTCTCAACCAGGGCGCCCGGGTGGTGGTCACCGAGGAACAATTAGCGCCGCCGCCAGGAGTCACGGTGGTCCGGGTCCCCCGAGCCCGGATGGCTCTGGCCCATCTCAGCGCCGCCTTTTATGACCACCCCAGCCGGGAGCTGACCCTGGTGGGGATTACCGGCACCAACGGCAAGACCAGCACCACCTATATTTTGGAAGCCATCCTGGGCGCAGCCGGCCATCGGGTGGGGGTGGTGGGCACGGTGAATTACCGCGTGGGTAAGGCCACCTGGCCCGCCCCGGTGACCACCCCTGAATCCCTGGACTTGCAGCGGCTTTTACGGGAGATGCGCACCCACGACGTCAGCCACGTCTTTTGCGAGGTCTCGTCCCACGCCCTGGATTTAAGGCGGGTGGACTGCGCCGCCTTCGACGCCGGTGTCTTCACCAACCTCTCCCAGGACCATCTCGATTACCACCGGGACCTGGACGATTATTTTGCCGCCAAGTCACGGTTGTTTTTGGAAATTTTGGCCAACGGCGGCGGCTCCCAGGGTCTCGCGGTCCTCAACCTGGACGACCCCCGGGGTCATGAGCTCCAAAAGGCCGTCCGGGTGCCGGCGCTTACCTATGGCTGCCATCCCGCCAGCCAGGTCCGCCCCCTGAGCTACCGCTTCCGCCAGGATGGCCTGGAAGCAAGGCTTACCACCCCGAGGGGTGAGGTGGAAATCAGGTCCCGGCTGGTGGGACCTTTCAATCTGGCCAATATCCTGGCGGCCACGGCCACGGCCTTGGGGCTCGGTGTCGATCTGGAGATCATAGATCAGGGCATCGCCGCGCTTGACGGGGTGCCGGGCCGCCTGGAACGATTCGGCCCACCCGGTGGCCCCAGCGTGTTCGTGGATTACGCCCACACCCCGGCAGCCATTACCCAGGCCCTGGGGGCCTTGCAGACCCTGGACTTCTCACGGATAATCACCGTGTTCGGCTGCGGCGGCGATCGGGACCGGACCAAGCGGCCTCTCATGGCGCAAGCCGCCGCGGCCGCCTCCCAACTGGTTATCGTTACCAGCGACAATCCCCGCACCGAAGACCCCCTGGCCATCATCCGGGAGATTGAACCCGGCCTGCAGGAAAGCGGCCTCCCTAAACTCACTGCGGCCGCAGCAGGACAAGGTGAGGCGGGTTACCTGGCGGTCCCGGACCGCCGGGAAGCCATCCGGTTAGCCGTAGCCCTGGCCCGTCCGGGGGAGGCGGTCCTGGTGGCCGGCAAGGGCCACGAAAATTATCAGATCTGGGGTAATGAGCGCCGCCACTTCGACGATCGCGAGGAAGTGGCGCAAGCCTTGAAGGAAAAATCAGAATGATAAAGAGTAAAGAGATATTAAAAACAATTACATAGCCTAGCTTCAAATTGTAAATCTTTTCCCCACCCCTGGTGGGAGGGGGTAGGAGGAGGGGGTTAGCCTCATCCGCCCTAACCTCCCTCCATCAAGGAAGAGGGCAAGAAGAGGAATCATCTCCTGATATGACAGCAGCCTTCACCACTTCAGAAATTCTGGCAGTCACCGGCGGCGCTTTGGTGCAACCGGGGGCCTGGGACGCCTTTTGCGGCGTCAGCACCGACTCCCGCACCTGCCAGACTGGGGAGCTTTTCATCCCGTTGAGTGGCGAACGGCATGACGGCCATGATTTTATCCCCAAGGCCTTGCAGCGCGGCGCCCGGGCCGTCTTAGTTGAGAAAAGAATATTTGGTGGGGCGGGTTTAAAACCTGCCCTTCCGGTACCGACAGAGGTAACTGTCATCGCCGTCCGCGACGCCCTAACCGCCCTGGGCGATCTGGCCCAGGCTTGGCGGGCCCGCTTTAACGTGCCGGTGGTGGGCATTACCGGCAGTTGCGGCAAGACCACCACCAAGGAGATGATCGCCACGGTCCTGGCCCCGGACTTCCGGGTCCTGAAAAACCGTCTGAACCTCAACAATCTCATCGGCATGCCCCTCACCCTGTTGGGGCTGGAGGGCACCCACGAAGCCGCGGTGGTGGAGATGGGCATGAACGCCTTTGGCGAAATCCAGCGTCTTACCCAAATCGCCCGCCCCACCGTGGGCGTGCTCACCAACGTCCATCCGGCCCACACCGAAGGCGTGGGGAATATCGCCGGGGTGGCCCGGGCCAAAGGGGAGCTCATCTCGGCCTTGAACCACGGCGCCAGCTTGGTTTACAATGCCGATGACCCTTGGGTGGCCCGCCTGGCCCAGAATTTTCGGGGCCCCCGCCTGGGTTTCGGCCTTAACGCCGCAGCCCACCTCCGGGCCCATAAACGCCAACCTCGGGGCCTGGACGGCCAGACTGCGGTCCTTTCCTGTTCCGGACAGATTTGGCCCTTGACCCTGCCCGCGGCGGGCCTGCACATGCTTTATAACTCCCTGGCCGCCATTGCCGTAGGCCTCTCCCTGGGACTGGAGCTTAAGGCCAGCGCGGCCGCTTTGAGTGAATTTCGCGCCATCCACCGGCGCTCCCAGGTAGTTACCCTGGGGTCTGGGGTCCATCTCATCAACGACTGCTACAACGCCAACCCCGGTTCCATGGCCATGGCCCTGTCAACTCTGATGGAACTAAAGGATCACGGCCGGGCTGCCGCGGCCCTGGGGGACATGCTGGAGCTAGGCGAGGGCGCCGCCGCCGACCACCGCGCCTTGGGCCGGCTGGCCGCCCGCCGGGGATTGGATCTGCTGGTAATTTATGGCAACTTTCGCCAGGAAGTGGCCGAGGGAGCTGCGGAAGCGGGTCTGACCCCGGAACGCATCTTCCCGGTAGAGCGCCGGATGGAAGGCGCCAGGATTTTGCGGGAAACTCTGGCACCCGGGGACTGGCTCCTGGTTAAGGGCTCTCGCAGTATGCACATGGAAGGCCTGATTGAGCGGCTGGAAGAAACGCCTTCCCGGTAGGCCGGCCCTCGGGCCGGCCCCGGAGATTGTCGCAACAACGCCGGTTACTAGTCTCTCAGGGATGAGGATGAGGGAGATTTACCAAGGGGGAATGGTTTAGGTGCTCTATTATCTGCTTTATCCGTTAAAGACGGTCTTCGGCGGGTTCAATGTCTTCCGGTATATTACCTTCCGGACCATCTTCGCCATCCTCACGGCCCTGATCATCTCCATGCTGGTGGGATCCTGGTTCATCCGCAAGCTCAAACAACTGCAAATCGGCCAGACCGTCCGCGAGGAAGGCCCCAAGTCCCATTTCTCCAAGAACGGCACCCCCACCATGGGGGGGCTGATGATCATTTTTGCCACCCTGACCGCCACCCTCCTGTGGGCCGAGTTGTACAACCCTTATATCTGGCTCCTGGTCCTGGTGACGCTGGGTTTCGGCCTCATCGGCTTTATGGACGATTATCTCAAGGTCATCAAGAAGCATAATCAGGGGTTGACCGGACGGGCCAAGCTGCTGGGCCAGACCCTGGTGGCTCTGGTGCCGGCCATCTGGCTCTACGTCAATCCGACCTTCGATACCACGTTGACGGTGCCTTTTTTCAAGCAGT
Organism: Desulfobacca acetoxidans; assembly: GCA_022736495.1. The sequence goes on along the minus strand of DZCR01000034.1, from coordinate 5,463 downwards.
TCCAGCCTGATCTGGGCATCTTTTTCATCCCCTTTGCAGTCTTTGTCATCGTGGGGTGCGCCAACGCCGTCAACCTCACCGACGGTCTGGACGGCCTGGCCATCGGTCCGGTGACCATCGCCGCCGCCTTCTACATGATCTTTTGCTACCTGGGCGGCAACATCAAAATCGCGGCCTATCTCCAGATTCCCTATGTCCGGGGGGTGGGGGAACTCTCCATCTATCTGGGAGCCCTGGTGGGCGCCGGCGTAGGCTTCCTCTGGTATAACGCCTATCCCGCCCAGGTTTTCATGGGGGACGTGGGCGCTCTGGCCCTGGGCGGGGTGTTGGGCACCGTGGCTCTGGCCACCAAGCAGGAGATTCTCCTGGCCATCGTGGGCGGCCTCTTCGTGGTAGAAGCCCTCTCCGTCATTCTTCAGGTGGGCTTTTTCAAGATGAGTAACGGTAAGCGCATCTTTCGCATGGCGCCGCTCCACCATCACTTTGAATTAAAGGGATGGCCCGAACCCAAGGTTATCGTGCGTTTCTGGATCATTGCCATTATCCTGGGGTTGGTGTCGTTGAGCGCCTTAAAGTTAAGGTAGATGTCATGGATTTCGTCGGCCAAAAGATCCTGGTAGTCGGTCTGGCCCGCACCGGCGTGGCCCTGTGCCGCTTTTTGACGGAGCAGGGCGCCAAGGTAACGGTCACTGACCAGGCCACTCCGGAAACCCTGGCGGACCAACGCCGGGACATCGCCGATCTGGGGGTGGCGGAAGACCTGGGAGTGGACCAGCCCCGCTGGCAAGGGTTCGACGCCATCGTCATCTCCCCCGGGGTGCCGCCGGAACTCCCCTGGCTCCTGGCGGCGCGTGCTGCGGGCCTGCCGGTCATGGGCGAGCTGGAAGTCGCCAGCCGCTTCATCCGGCGGCCGCTGTTGGCCGTGAGCGGCACCAACGGCAAGACCACCACCACCACCCTGTTGGGGGAACTGCTCAGCGCCTCGGGCCAAAAACCTTTGGTGGGCGGCAATATCGGCACCCCCGTGGTTTCCCTGCTGGCTCAGCAAGAGGAGGCGGACTGCCTGGTGCTGGAGGTGAGCAGCTTCCAGCTGGACACCACCTCCCAGTTCCATCCCCAGGCGGCGGCGCTTTTGAACATCACCCCGGACCACCTGGATCGCTATGCGGATTATGACGCCTATATCACCTCCAAGGCCAGCCTGTTTCGGCGCCAGGGGAAGGACGACCTCCGGGTCCTCAACGCCGACGACCCTGCGCTCGCGGCCCTTGCCCTCAACGGGAGCCGGACCTATTACTTCTCCGCCACCCGTCCCCTTAAGCATGGGGCCTGGCTGGACAATGGTGCCATTCAGGTCCATCTAACGAACCGGCAAGCCACTTTTCCCCTGGAGCGCATCCGGTTGGCCGAACGGCACAACCTGGAAAATATCATGGCAGCCCTGATTATGGCCCTGGACGCCGGGGCCGATCCCGAGGCCTGCCGGGAAGTGCTGGCAAATTTTCGGGGCCTGCCGCACCGGCTGGAATGGGTGGCCGACAGCCACGGCGTCTCGTACTTCGACGACTCCAAGGGCACCAACGTGGGTGCGGTGGCCCGTTCCCTGGCCCACTTTGACCGGCCGGTAATCCTCATCGCGGGCGGGCGTGACAAGGACAGTGATTTCAGCCTGTTAAACAACCTCATTCAAACCCAGGTCAAGGCCCTGATGCTCATCGGCGAAACCCGGGAGCGCCTGGCCCGGATATGGCAGGGGTTGGCTCCGGCTTATCTGGCTGACGACATGGCGGCCGCCGTGGCCCAGGCTGCGGAACTGTCGGACCCCGGCGACGTGGTCCTGCTTTCGCCCGCCTGCGCCAGCTTCGATATGTACCGGGATTATGTCCACCGCGGCCAGACCTTTCAACGCTTGGTGAGGGAGTTGCAACATGTCAAAAGAGACTAAGGCTCAAGTCGCGGCGCCGGTCCACGTTGACCAGACTCTCCAAATCACCGCCTTCTCCCTGCTGGCCCTGGGGATGGCCATGATCTTCATTTCCAGCAATGTCATGGCCCAGGCCCAGTACAGCGACGCCTACTACTTCATCAAGCGCCAGGGCATATATGCCATCCTGGGCCTGGGAGCCCTCTTCCTGGGACGCAGCATCGACTACCACCGCTACAAGCCTTGGGTCTATCGCATCCTCCTGATCTCCCTGGTTTCCCTAGTGCTGGTCTTTGCCCCGGGCATCGGCGGCAAGGTCCGCGGTGCGGCCCGTTGGCTGCGCCTGGGGCCCCTGACCCTCCAGCCCTCTGAGTTCGCCAAGTTGGCCGTGGTCCTGTTCATGGCCTTCTCTCTGTCGCGGAAGCAGGAGAAGATGAAGTATTTCGCCATCGGCTTCCTGCCCCATATGCTGGTGGCCGGACTGTTCATCGCCCTGATTTTGAAGGAACCGGATTTCGGCACTTCCGTCACCCTGCTGATCATTGTCTTCACCATGCTCTTTGTGGGAGGCACCCGGCTCACCCACATCCTCCTGGCCCTGAGCGCCTGCATTCCCCTGGGGGTCTTGATGGTGCTTCGGGACCCCAAAAAGTTCGCCCGCATCCTCTCGTTCATGGACCCGTGGAAGCACGGCCAGGACGTGGGCTACCAGCTCAAGCAAGCCCTGCTCGCCATCGGCGCCGGAGGGGTCTGGGGCCTGGGTCCCGGCCAGAGCCGGGCCAAGCTCTTCTACCTGCCGGATTGTCACACCGATTTTATCCTGGCCATTTTCACCGAAGAGATGGGCTTCTGGGGGTTTTCGCTGGTGCTGGCGTTATTTGCCATCATCATTTGCCGGGGCATCCGTCTAAGCCTCAAGGCCCCGGACAGCTTCGGATCTTACCTGGCCCTGGGTTTAACGCTTATGATTGGCCTGCCGGCCCTCATCAACATGGGCGTGGTGAGCGGCATCCTGCCCACCAAGGGGCTGTCCCTGCCCTTCCTCAGTTACGGAGGGTCCGGGCTGCTGGTCAATCTCTTGGCGGTGGGCATCCTGCTGAATATCAGCCGGCAGGTCAAGTTTCCTTCAGGGCCGCCGCCCAAACCAATGATTACCCCAGACAAATAGGGGTTTTTGAATAGGGCGGCAAATCTGGGGATAGGCTCATCTGATTAAGCATTCTAAGAAATTAGTTGGGAGGGCGGGGGCCCCTTTTACAAAAGGACAAAAAACCAAAAAACGCAAGACGGAAAAGCAGTCTTCCTCTCATAGGGGCTAAGGAGAGACCCATGGACCTGAGGGTGGTAATCACGGCGGGCGGTACCGGCGGGCACTTGTTCCCCGGCATCGCCGTGGCCCAGGAGTTTCAAGAGCGCCACCAGGCCGCGGTCACCTTCCTCACCACCCCCAAGGCGGTGACCACCCAGATTTTGGAGCGCTACGGCTTCGCTTGGGAGGCCGTTTCCGCCCGGGCCTTGAAGGGCGAAGGCCTGCTCAGCCGGGGCCGCACCCTGCTGGGGATGCCGGGGGCCATATTCGCGGCCCGGACCCGATTGAAGCGTCTCAAGCCCCATGTGGTCCTGGGTATGGGCGGACATTCCTCCGGGCCTGTGGGCGTGGCGGCCTGGCTTATGGGCCTCCCCCTGGCGCTCCATGAGCAAAACGCCATCCCCGGAGCCACCAACCGGTGGTTGGCCCGTTTGGCCCAAAAAATCTTCGTGTCTTTTCCGTCCGAGAAGGACTTTTTCCCTCCGGAGCTCTGTCTCTGGACCGGCAATCCCATCCGGCCGGAGTTCTTTGAGCCCGGGGCGTCCCGACCCGAAGCCCCCTTCACGGTGCTGATCACCGGGGGGAGCCAGGGATCCCACCACCTGAACCTGGAAGTCCTGGCCGGACTCCCCTTACTGACGGACCTGAAAGACCGCCTCTGCTTTCTCCATCTTCCCGGCGACGCCGACCGGGAGATGGTGGCTGCAGGCTACCAGGAGCAGAAGTTTGCTGCGGAGGTGTTACGCTTCACCCCCGAAGTTGCTGCCTTAATGCGCCGGGCCCACCTGGTGGTCTGCCGGGCCGGGGCCTCCACCCTGGCAGAACTCACTGCGGTAGGCCGGGCCGCCATCCTGGTGCCCTACCCTTACGCGGCAAATAACCACCAGGAATTCAACGCCCGGTTTCTGGCTGCGGCCGGGGCCGGAGAGGTTTTGTTAAATAAAGATTTTACCGGAGAGGCTTTCGCTGGTAAGATAAAACAGTTCCTGGCCGAGCCCGAGGGCTTAAATAAAATGGAAGAGGCCAGCCGCCACCTGGCGAAGCCCGACGCGGCCAGGGAGATTGTGCAGGGGTGCTTGGAGTTACTCCAAACCAAAGAAATAATGTAGGGCGGGCACTGCCCGCCGTCATTTACAGTGGCATGAGAAAATGCCTCGATATATAAGGGCGCGGCAACCCGGAGGGACCTACTTCTTTACGGTGGTGACACATCGGCGCAGAAAGCTTTTCTATGAGATTGACAATCGGGTAATATTGAAAAAGGTCATCATGGAGGTTAAGGCAATCCATTCTTTTGATATCGATGCCTGGGTATTATTGCCGGAACATCTCCACTGCATCTGGACTTTGCCAGAAGGAGATATGGATTTTTCCAAGCGCTGGGGGCTGATCAAGGCAAAATTTTCCAAGGAATTAAAGGGGGAGCTGACAACGCCGGTTTGGCAGAACCGCTTTTGGGAGCACCTTATCCGTGATGACCGCGATTTGCAGACGCACTTTGATTATATCCATTACAACCCGATGAAACATGGCTTAGTCAAACGAGTTAGCGAATGGCCCTATTCTACCTTTCATCGTTATGTTAGGGAGGGGTTATACCCCGAAAACTGGGGAGAAGGCGTATCCTTTCAGCAGAATGATTGCTTCGGAGAATAAGATGGTGCGCAATGCGCACCCTACATTAACTGAATCTAAAAGGGTGGCCTTTTTCTACCTTTAGTCGTTATGTGGGAATAAGGAATGGGACAGTAAGACAATAAGGATAGAAATATGATGAATGTGTTGACCATTTCATGGATTATCGTCGGGGGGGTAATGGGGTGGGCGAGTTACAAACTCTTCATGATGGATTTACGTCAACACCGTAAGGTTGACAAAGGGGACATTATCTTTTGGGGCATAGAATGCTCGTTTGGGTTTACAGTACTTTATTATAGTTATAAATTACATCTCGGTGGCTTTTCTCCCGTTGTCTCGATATTTGGCCTGATCTTTATGTTTCCGTGGGAATGGGATAATCTGGTAAGAAAATTTTCCAAGCCTACTCGCTGCGTTTGGTGCGGTGAGGTAGTCACGGATTATGGACAATTGGAGTGCAGGGATTGTCGCGATTGTCGCGATGCGATACGGGAGAATGCGGAGAAGAAAAGGAAGGCAAAAAATGGTTAGTTGAATAAAGCCTCTTCGCTATTTAGTGTGGGTAGCCATAACTAATTAATATGTCAGCAAA
>DZCR01000184.1 GCA_022736495.1 Desulfobacca acetoxidans | reverse complement strand
TATTGGGAAGAAGAGATCGAGACCCTGCCCCGGGTGGGGCTGGAATCCATTCAGTTGACCCGCCTCAAGCATCTGGTGGCCAGGGTCTATGAGACTGTTGCCCCTTATCGGGCCAAGATGGATGCGGCGGGGATAAAACCTGGTGATATCCAGAGTCTGGCCGACTTGCAGAAACTGCCCTTCACGGTCAAGGATGATCTGCGCGACAACTATCCCTTCGGGCTGTTCACCGTGCCCATGGATCAGGTGGTGCGGGTGCATGCCTCATCCGGCACCACTGGTAAGCCAACCGTGGTTGGCTATACCAAAAAGGATATTGAGACTTGGGCCGGGGTCATGGCCCGGGCCTTGACCTGCGCCGGGGCCACATCCCGAGACATGATCCACAACGCCTATGGTTACGGCCTCTTCACCGGCGGTCTTGGCGCCCATTACGGGGTGGAGCGGCTGGGGGCCACGGTCATTCCGGTATCCGGCGGCAATACCAAGCGGCAGATCACGATCATGCAGGATTTCGGCTCCAGCGTCTTGTTGGCCACCCCCTCCTATGCCTTGAACCTCGCCGATGCCATGGCCGAGATGGGTGTTGATCCCAAGACCCTGTCCCTGCGGGTGGGAGTGTTTGGCGCCGAGCCCTGGAGTGAAAACATGCGCGACGAGGTGGAGCGCAAGCTCAACATCAAGGCCGTGGATATTTACGGGCTCTCTGAGGTTATGGGTCCGGGAGTGGCTATGCAATGTCTGGAGACTGATCGCGGAATGCACATCTTTGAAGACCATTTCCTGCCGGAGATCATTGACCCCGATAGCGGCGAGGTTCTGCCGCCGGGGGAACGGGGGGAGTTGGTGTTTACTACCCTTACCAAGGAGGCCTTCCCGCTGATTCGCTACCGTACCAAAGACCTCACCCGACTTATTCCAGAGCCCTGCGCCTGTGGTCGCACCATGGTGCGGATGGAAAAGATCACCGGCCGCACCGATGATATGCTCATCATCCGCGGAGTCAATGTCTTCCCTTCCCAGGTAGAGCATGTGCTCATGGGGGTTGAAGGGGTGGAGCCCCATTACCAGATCGTGGTCAATCGTGAAGGCAATCTCGATACCATGGCGGTGAAGGTAGAGGTCAGTGACGCCCTCTTCTCTGATGAAGTGAAGAATCTTGAAAAACTGAGCCGCAAGATCCAGGTTGAGATCAAGGATCTGCTGGGGGTGACCTGCAAGGTGCAGCTGGTGGAACCTCGGACGATCCAACGCAGTGAGGGCAAGGCGCAACGGGTTGTTGATAACAGAAAGATGTAGGGAAACAGGAGGATTGGTCATGCGTGTAGAACAGATTGCGGTTTTTTTGGAGAATAAATCCGGTCGATTGGCGGAGATTACTGCCACGCTTGCGTATCATGGCATCAATATCCGGGCCCTGTCGGTGGCTGATACCGCTGATTTTGGAATCCTGCGCCTCATCGTTGACGATGTGGAGTCGGCGAAAAAGGTATTGAAGGCGGCCGGCTTTACGGTCGGGATCACCAACGTGATCGCGGTCGAGGTAGCCGACCGGAGCGGCGGTCTGGCGCAAGTCTTGATGACGATTGAAAAGGCCCGACTGAATGTCGAATATATGTACGCCTTTGTCAATAAAAGTGGGGAAAACGCGGTTCTGATTTTTCGCTTTGACGATATGGATAAGGCCATTGCGGCCTTGCAGCGGGATGGCTTTATGATTTTGAGCGGGGAGCAGATCTGCGCCCTGTAAAGTAAAGAAGGGGTGGACAGCTCTCAGGCCGCCCATAAGCACAAACCATAATAAGGGGAAGGTTATGCAAGGTATGAAGCAAAAGGTATCAAAAATGGTAATGGGGGCCGCGGCCCTGAGTCTGATGCTGGCACCGGCTTCCTGGGCCGAGAACATCAAGGTGGGCGCGATTCTGGCTGTGACCGGCCCGATGTCGTTTCTCGGCGCCCCCGAGGCCAAGACCGTGGAAATGCTGGTCGCTGATATCAATGCCAAGGGCGGAATCAACGGAAAGCAGCTTGAACTGATTATCAAGGACTCGACCGGCAGCCCGGAAAAGGCCGTCTCCTTTGCCAAACAGCTGATTGAAGAAGATAAGGTTCTCGCTATTGTCGGGCCTTCCAGCAGCGGCGAGACCATGCAGATCAAGAAGATTGCCGAGGATGGCAAGACTCCGCTTCTCTCCTGCGCCGCGGCCGAGGTGATCGTCGATCCTGTGGCTTCTTATGTGTTCAAGACTCCCCAGAAAGACTCTGATGCCGTGAAGATGATCTTCCAGGAAATGAACAAGCTGGGAGTGAAGAAGATCGCGGTTCTTGTTGATAATACCGGGTTTGGCAAGGCGGGACAGGAGCAGTTGGTGAAGATTGCCCCGGAGCTTGGGATCACGATAGTTGAAAACGAGGTCTATGATAAGGCCGCTACGGATCTGTCAGCAGTAGTTGCCAAGATCAAGGCCAATAAAGATGTGCAGGCCGTTGTCAACTGGTCGGTAGTGCCAGCGCAGGCGATTGTCGTCAAGAACATCCGTCAGGCAGCTTGGGATGTCCCTGTCTTCCAGAGCCACGGCTTTGGCAATATCAAATTTGTTGAGGCCGCAGGGGTTGCCGCCGAAGGGATTATCTTTCCTGCCGGTCGTCTGCTTATTGCCGCTGATCTGCCTGCTGATAACCCCCAGAAGGAGTTGTTGGTTCAGTATAAAAAGAATTATGAAGACAAGTATAAGGAAAATGTCTCCACCTTTGGCGGCCATGCCTATGATGCCATGGTGATCCTTGAGGCCGCGGTGAAGGTGGGCGGCAATGACAGGGAGAAGGTGCGGGCCGCCATTGAAGGTTTGCAGAAGCTGCCTGGCACCGCCGGGGTGTTTTCATTCTCCGCCACCGATCATAACGGTTTGACTATTGACGCCTTCCAGATGATGACCGTGAAAGATGGCAAGTTCGCGGCCTATAGCGGGAAATAGATCAGAAAGATAGATGATTGGCGAGGGCCGGAAAAATTTTTTTCCGGCCCTTTTTACCTTCCCGTCTCCGTATTCATCCTGAGTCGCCGTGTTCCCTATGTATCGCCTGTCATGACCACTGAACTCTTTGTCCAGTATCTCTTTGCCGGTATTACCTATGGCAGTATCTATGCCATTGTCGCCATCGGCTTTAATATTATCTACAATACCACAGGGATCATCAATTTTGCCCAGGGCGAGTTTGTCATGCTCGGGGGGATGATCTCGATCAGCCTGCTGCCCTTCCTGCCGCTTCCGCTTGCCATCGTGCTGGCGGTGGCGATGACTATGGTGATCGGGGCCGCAATCGAGATCGTTTTTATCCGCTGGCTGAAGAGCCCTTCGGTATTGCGGATGATCATTATCACCATCGGCATTTCCATTCTGACCAGGGAGGCGGCGGTCCATATCTGGGGTGAGAATATCAGGGCGTTGCCCTATTTTGTCGGCAATGAGATTACGACCATCGGGATTCTGGGGGCGCGTATTTCCCCTCAGGTCCTGTGGGTGGTTGGGGTTTGCGGGGTGATGGTTGGTCTGCTGCACCTGTTTTTCCAGACGACCTCTGTTGGCCGGGAGATGCGCGCCTGTGCCGCCAACCGGACAGCGGCGATACTGTGCGGCATCAATCCCCGAAATATGGTGACCTTTTCCTTTGTCTTGAGTGCCGGGATGGGAGCGCTGGCGGGATGCGTCATGTCTCCTATTACCTATACCCAGTATGATATCGGCACCGGCCTTGCCATCAAGGGATTTACCGTGGCCATTCTTGGCGGTCTTGGGAATTCCGGCGGGGCGGTGGCGGCGGGGTTGCTGCTTGGGGTGATTGAGGCCTTTTCCGTCTCGGTCGTTCCCCTGGCCTTTCAGGATGCCATCTCCATTGCCATCCTTCTGGTGATTCTCTTTGTCAGGCCGCACGGTCTTTTTGGTTCCGCTGCCGCCGCGCGTTTGAAGGCGTTTTGAGGCCGGATGGCCCTAAGCCTTTTCCGAAATTCATGATTTTTTTTATAGTATCGAGAACGTGCCTGTTTTCTTCATAAAAAATATGGATCAACCCTTGCGAACACTCTTTTTCCGCTCTTCCTTGCCTTTAGACCGGCGGCTTTGCCGGTTGCCTTGCGGCGTTTCTTTTTTTATTCTGTCAGGAATGAGGCCGGGCTCTTTATGAAAAGACTGGCCGCGATCCTCCCCCTGCTGGCAGTGGTGATACTGGTGCAGTTGCTGACTACCTGGACGGGTAAGCAGTTTTATCTGACCCAGATGACCATGGCCGCCTATTATTCCCTGCTTATTATCGGCCTGTGCGTTCTGATGGGCTATGCCGGCCAGATATCCCTGGGCCATGCCGGTTTTTTTGCCATCGGCGGTTATCTCTCGGCGGCGTTGACAACCCGGAACCTCGCCTCCTTCAAGGAAGATGGACTGGTGCGGTTTCTGGATGGTTGCGGTTTGCTGTCGGCAGGCAAGGATCTGTATGGGGGGGAGCTGTTGGTGGTTGCGCCCTGGGGCGCTGCAATTTTCGCGGTAGTGATAGCGGCGGCGGTTGCGGTGCTGATCGGCATCCCGGTTTTGAAACTGAAAGGCCATTATCTGGCCATGGCTACCTTGGGGTTTGGGATTATTATCTATCGGCTGGTCTTGGCGACCCCCTGGTTTGGTGAGGCAGACGGGATCTCCGGGGTGCCTCCCTTTGTCTTGCTGCCGGGGCTTACGGTCAGTGGCGATGTCGCGGGCCGGGTGCAGAATTATTATATTGCCTGGGGCGTGCTCGTGATCGGCCTGTTCCTTCTGCTGAACCTGATGCATTCCCGTATCGGCAGGGCTTTGCGGGCCATTCACGGCTCTGAGGAGGCCGCCGATGCCATGGGGGTGAATATCTCCCGTTTCAAGCTCCAGACCTTCGTCCTCTCGGCGGTCTTTGCCGCGATCGCCGGGGTTCTGCTCACCCATTTTAACGGTGGGATCGGCCCTTCGGAGGCCGGGGTGATGAAGTCGGTGCGGTATGTCGCCATCGTGGCGGTAGGCGGCATGGCCCATCTCTGGGGGGCATTGGTGATGGGGGTACTGCTCAATTTCCTGTCTCTGCGCGGGGTCTTTGGTTCTTACGACGACGCGGTTTTCGGGTTGATCCTGATCCTGATCATGCTCTTTGCCCCGGATGGCATCCTCAGTCTGCTTCGGCGCAACAAACGACCCGGACAGATTCCGCAAGCAGCCAAGGACGAGGAGGCATAGGGCAGCATGGCGTTATTGGAAATTGAAAACCTGCACCGCCATTTCGGCGGTCTGCATGCGGTCGGTGATGTCTCGTTTCAGGTGAATCCCGGTCAGATCAAGGCGGTGATTGGGCCAAACGGGGCGGGAAAAACCACCCTGTTTAATCTTATCGCCGGGGCCTTGCCCCCAAGCTCGGGCGTTATCCGTTTTCAGGGCAGGGAGATCCAGGGGAGGCATCCCCATGCGATAGCGACCTGCGGCCTGGCCAGAACCTATCAGAATATCAAGATGTTTTCCGGCATGACGGCCTTGGAGAATGTCATGGTTGGCCGTCATATCCAGAGTCGGGCCGGGTTTCTGGCCTCCATGTTTCATGTGCCCTGGAGCTGGCCCGAGGAAAAGGCGATCCGTAAAAAATCGATGGAGTTGCTTGAGCTGCTTGATATTGGAGATTGTGCCCACACCCTTGCCACCAGTCTTGCCTTCGGCCAGCAGCGGGCGGTGGAACTGGCCAGGGCGTTGGCCATGGAGCCCTCCTTGCTGCTCCTTGATGAACCGGCGGCTGGTCTGAATATCTATGAAACAGCCGAGGTGGGGCGTCTGATAACCCGGATTCGGGAAATGGGGATTACCGTCCTGCTTGTTGAACATGATATGTCGCTGGTCATGGATATCTCTGATGAGATCGTCGTTTTGTGTTTTGGTCGGAAAATAGCGGAAGATCTTCCGTCTGCCATCCAGCAGAACCCGGAAGTGATCAA
>DZCR01000183.1:4905-6021 GCA_022736495.1 Desulfobacca acetoxidans | reverse complement strand
AAGTTGAGAAGGTGTGACGAAGGAGGTTGAAGGTTGAAGACTGAAGGCGGAAGGTTGAAGGTTGAAGGTAAAACAGCAGGGCCAGGTAAGCGGAACGAAGTGGAGACTCCAAAGGCCCCATATGCAGTAACCTTCAGTCTTCCAGCTTTTGCGTAAGCAAAAGCGACCTTCAGCCTATCCACCTGTTTTTTTAACGCATTTCAAGGAGGGGCAATCATGAATGTGGGGCTCATTATTATTGTGGCGGTGCTGTTTTTTGTGGTGGTGACCATTGTCAACGGGATCAAGATTGTTCCCCAAGGATATGAGTATGTTATCATGCGACTTGGTAAATATCATGCGACCCTTACCCCGGGGTTGAACCTGATTATTCCCTACATTGATACCATTGCCGCCAAGGTAACGAGAAAAGACATCTCTCTTGATATTCCCAGTCAGGAAGTTATCACCCGCGATAACGCGGTGATTATCACCAATGCCATTGCCTTTATCAATATTCATACCCCGCATAAGGCTATCTTCGGCATTGATTTCTATGAGCAGGCGACCAGAAACCTGATTATGACCAATCTGCGGGCCATTGTCGGGCAGATGGACCTCGACGATGCCTTGAGCTCACGGGAACAGATCAAGATTAAACTGATCCAGGCCATCGCCAACGATCTTGAAGATTGGGGACTTACGGTTAAAAGTATCGAGATTCAGGATATCAAGCCATCGACAACCATGCAGGCCTCTATGGAGCGTCAGGCAGCGGCGGAGCGGATCAGGCGGGCGGCCATAACCGAGGCTGAGGGGGAAAAGCAGGCGGCGATCTTGACTGCCGAGGGCCAGAAGCAAAAGGCGATCCTTGAGGCGGAGGGAAGTCTTGAGGCTTCCAGGCGTGAGGCGGAGGCCCGGATTGTCCTGGCTCAGGCCACGAAAGATGCCTTGGCGCTTGTGCAACAGGGGATTGGGACCGAGCAGTTGCCAGCCCTGTATCTGCTGGGGGAAAAATATATTGCCACCTTGCAGCAGTTGGGCGTTTCCGCGAATGCCAAGACGGTGATCATGCCTGCCGATTTACCGGCGGCATTACAGGGAATGTTTGGCCTCAAGGTCATGAAATAACAAGAT
>DZCR01000183.1:0-4805 GCA_022736495.1 Desulfobacca acetoxidans | reverse complement strand
TTTACCGGCGGCATTACAGGGAATGTTTGGCCTCAAGGTCATGAAATAACAAGATGGGGCTCCTGATTGGTAAAGTCCTGCGGGTTTGCCCCGCGAAGTTGGCAAAGAGGCTCTGATGGATCTGCTGATGGCAATCGTTCTATGGAAGTAAAAGTCCAAAGTTGTTCCCGCACGTCTCGGCCGCAGGTTGGGGTGGAGGGCATGTTGATGGCCTTCTTCCCCGTTCCGGTTATCCTGGCCGTGATGATGACAGACGCTGCCGTCCCACCCCTTTGGCGTTTGGCGGCGTCTGGCGGCGCCTCTCTTTCTTGTCTGATCGCTTCCTTTTTAATCTTGCGCCGTCCGCAATGGGGGCGGATTCTGGCGTGGATTGCGCTGGCCGGAAGCACAATCGCCATTATTCCTTTTTTTGAGAACAACCCGATCACTGTACTGATCGGAGCTGTGATGATTATCGGTTTGGGGTATGCCTTGACGGATTTTCGGCCCGATATGGAGGAGCAACTGTGCCACCGCCCTGTAGATTGCAGTCTGCAACGGGCGCACTGGGCGGCCAGGGCTGTCTTTGGGCTTGTCATATCCCTTATTATGATTGACCGCCCCAGCCATAATCTGGTCAATGGCGCCTTGACTCTCTCGATGGCGGTGATGCTGGCGCTGGCGACGCATTGGCTGTGGCGGCGGTTCAGGCGTGGGACGGCCTTGGCCTTGGGGGTTGTGGCGGCTCTTGTATTCTGCGCGGTGGTCGTTGCTTTTATGAATGGCCACGTGCGGGGCACCGCATTTCTGATCAGTGTCTTGACACTGCTTGTCCTGCCAAGTTCCATACGGGCGCAGGAGCGGGATGACCGCTGGTGGAAGATCCTGCTCGGTCATCCGGCCAGGGTTCTGCTCAGCAGCTTTTTGGGTTTATGCGGTCTGGGGGCCCTTCTGTTGCTGGCCCCCGGAGCAACTCCTGAAAAAGGGATTCGGCTGATTGATTCCGCATTTACCGCCGTCAGCGCGGTGTGTGTCACCGGTCTTACTGTCCTGGATACTCCCCATGATTTCACGGTGTTCGGCCAGTTTTTGATCCTCTTGCTTATTCAGTTGGGCGGGTTGGGGATCATGTCGATTACCACGGTCGGGCTGCACGCCTTTGGGCGACGATTAAGCCTGAGTCAAGAGCGGCTGATGACGACCATGACCGACACTGATCATAAGGATCTGGTGATCTCGCTTGTGACCATCCTGCGCTTTACCTTTGTGGCAGAGGGCCTGGGGGCCTTGGCCTTGACCGGATTATTTCTCTTGACGGGAGACAATCTGGGGCAGGCGGCATGGCGCGGCCTGTTTACCGCTATTTCCGCCTTCTGTAATGCCGGTTTTGGCCTGCAAAGTGACAATTTGATCTCCTATCAACATAATCCGTTCATCCTTCATGTCGTGGCCTTGTTGATTGTCCTTGGCGGCATGGCGCCGGTAACAAGCCTGTTGATTCCGCGCTGGCTGGCTGGCCGTCCGGTTGCTGTAGGTGTGCGCCTGGCCCTGGTGACGACAGTTGCTTTGCTTGTTGGCGGGGCCGTGATGTTTCTGGCCTTTGAGTGGAACGGGGTTTTGTCAGGATTGACCGTGACCGATAAGATTCATAATGCCTGGTTTCAATCGGTTACCCTCCGAACGGCCGGCTTTAACTCAGTTGATATTAGTGTCGTGACCAATTCCTCCTGTCTGATCATGACCATGCTGATGTTTATTGGCGGGAGTCCCGGCGGTACCACGGGCGGCGTGAAGACAACAACTATTGCCTTGTTGGTCATGACCTTTTGGGCCAGTGTTACCGGACGTTCTGAGGTTATTATCCAAAACCGGAGGATAGCGCCGCCGACGATCAATCGGGCCGTTACTATTGTCAGCTCAGGGGCCCTGGTCTGGTTTGTGATTGTTCTCATGCTGGAGATGACGCAACAGATTTCCGCCAGGGATCTTCTGTTTGAGGCTACCTCCGCCCTGGGAACGGTGGGGCTTACCCTGGGGGCCACCAGTCAACTTGATGATATAGGTAAAATTATTGTGATGCTCGCCATGTTTGTCGGTCGTATTGGGCCCATGACTCTGTTCATGCTGTTGAGTGATGAACGGTCGGTGTCGTCGTCCCGTTGTCTGGATGAGAAAGTGAGTTTGACGTAGAGGGAAAGCTTGAAGGTTGCTTTTGCGCAAGCAAAAGCAACCTTCAACCTCATTAACAAAGGAGATTCGTATTGTGGCGCAACAGATACTGATTATCGGGCTTGGTCAATTTGGCATGTCGCTTGCTCATTCCCTTTCGGATAAAGGCGCGGAGGTATTGGCTGTCGATCGGCGCAAGGATCTGGTGGAAGAGGCATCTTCTTTTGTGACTGAGGCCCTGGTCATGAACGCCACCGATGAGGCCGAACTGGCCCGACTTCTGCCTGGACAACGGGATGTGGCCGTGTGCGCTATCGGGGATGATTCGAAGGAGGCCTCCATTATCTGTACGGCCTTGTTGCGGCAGATGGGCGCGCCCTGGATTATTTCCCGGGCCAATGATGTCATGCATCAACGGATTCTGCATCTGGTGGGAGCCCATCAGGTGGTGAACCCTGAGCAGGAGTTTGGCCAGCGTTTTGCCAATCGTTTGGTCTATCGGCATGTGGTGGCCGATATGCCCTTCGGGGACGATCTGCATATCACGGAAATCAAGATACCACCCTCCATGATCGGCAAGACCTTGATGGAACTGGAACTGCCCAAGCGTTTTGGGGTGATGGTGGTCGCCATCCGGCGGGGAACAACGGGGAAGATCTTGCAGCCTTCGCCCAACGCCCCCTTTCAGGAAGGCGACAATATCGTTATCGTCTCCCATGAGTCAGCCATTTCGAAGTTAAGCGAGGAATTTTAAGATGCGATTGGCACAAACGGTGCGGGTGGGCGCCTGGGTGTTGGTGGGGCTGAATCTGATTATGGCCTTGGGGACAATCGGAATCCTCAAGCGTATGAACCCCGCGATTGCCGCAATCATCGCCAGCAATGAACGTTCTTTGGAGAATTGTGAGGAGATGCTGGTAGTCCTTGCCTTGGCTGGCGACGATCCTGCGTTAAATGAGAAGCAGCAGGCCAGATTCAAGGTCGCGTTGAATCTGGCGAAAAAAAATGTGACCGAAAAAGGGGAGTTGGAAGCCGTGCTGAAAATATCCGCCCTGGCGCTGGCCGCTTTTTCCGGCGGGGGCAAGGAGAGGGAAGCAATAATCGCGGAGATCGTCAGGTTGGCGGAGATTAACCGTAGGGCGGTGTTTCAGGCGGAGAAACGGGCCCGGCAGCTGGGTGAGGCCGGGAGCTGGGGCGTGGTGTTCATGGCCGTCTGTGTCTTTGGCGTTGGCCTGCTGTTTGTCCGCAGTCTGTTGCGCCGGGTGGTCAAACCCATGGAGGAGATCCATGCTGTCATTGTCGCCTATCGCAACGGGGAGGCCATGCGCCGCTGTGCTACGGCGAATATGCCCCAAGATGTGCGGGCTGTATTTTCCGGGATCAATGAAATACTGGATCGAGGGCAGGCCCATCTTTTGTCGCAAAGAAATTTTTCAGAGGCCCTTAAGACGGAACCGAAACATTGAGAGCTGTAATGGCTCGGAAGGCGGGTCATTTGCGGTCTGTAGGGGTTGAGTCTGTAGTCTGTAGGTAAAGGCCTTCGGGCCTTCGGAGTCTCCACTTCGCTCCGCTTACCTGGCCCGCCTGTTTTACCCACAGGCGATCACCTACAGACTCCCCCCCTACAGACTTCAGGGGGGATTCATCCCGCGTTAAAAGGCCATGGTAAACATGACATCCACCAAAAAGCGGTCTTCCAGCAGGGTCTCGTCGTCATTGGTCAAAGGGATCTCATAGGCGGCGCCGATGTCGATCCATTTGTTGACGCGGAAACGGGAGCCAAAGGCCAGGGTTACCTGATCGCCGTTGTCGCCATTGTGCTCGCCGCCCAGATTGACGATGTCACAGCCATTAAAGGTGCTGATGGCGGCGACCAGATCATCCGCGCCGCCCTTGCTCGCGAAATCGCTCAGATTTCTGTCGCCGGAACTCAAGACGTGAAAATGGTTGAGCTCGATCAAGGGCTTGAACCAGTCAGTCACCGCATAACCCACATTCCATGAGTCATAGAGCAGGGTGTTTTCTTCATCGCCATCAAAGGGGAGGACAAAGCCGACGGTCCCGGAAACTTGTAGCTTGTCCCAGCCCTTGATGAAGAGAATAGAGGGCGCCATATTGCCGCTACCGTTTCTTTGATAGACGTCGCTGTCGCCGCTGGTGGATTCATAGACCAGACGGCCGGTCATGATGAAATTCTGGGCGGGGTCATAGAGGAAGGAGTACTGGGCGCCGGCGGCGATATCAATCCAGCCGCTGTGATCGGAAAGGGTGTGATCCGGCTCACAGTCCATGTAGCCGTCTTTGACCGCGACTATCGAAAATCGCTCGTTGAAGGCATAGCTGAACTGCAACGCCGCCCCCTGTACCTCGCCTCCCAGATCCACTTCAGTTTCAACCCCGCCGATATTTACCTTGATCCGGTCCGGCAAGGACTGGGTGAGCATGATCGGTCGCACCATGGTCACATTCCGGGCATCGCCATTATAGATAGGATTACTCACCGGCATGCTGAAGCTGTCAAAATCGCCAGCCAGCCCAATCTGCGGTGTGGCGGCAACCGTTCCCATCAGAAGCCCGGCTACGAGAAAGGTGGGGTTGATTGTTTTTCTCATTTTTTCTCCATTTTTACCGTCCATGTCGTCTCTTTGCCGGCGTTA
>DZCR01000033.1:14483-25714 GCA_022736495.1 Desulfobacca acetoxidans | reverse complement strand
GCCCAGATGCCGTTTTGATTCTGCTGATTGAGCGAATGAAGTTTTTTATAGAGGGTAAGGTGCAACTCTTTGCCCACAATCGGCAGGCTCTCTTCTAGGCAGCGCTGGATAAACTCCTCGGCCTCATATTGATTACGGACGCAAAATTCTATGGTGTCGGCATATTTATTAATCAAGTCCCGAGAGGTCGTAACCTCAACCGGTATGTTAAAATCTCCCTCCGAGGTCTTTATTTTCCTGGCTTCCCCATGCGGTCCGATAAATAAATTTCCATAAGCCATAGGCGTTGCGACGGAGTCGCATAAATAAACGGGGATTTCAACCCCAGAGGCAAATTTAAGCAGGTCGCGAATTGCCAGCAAGTAGTTGGTGCGAGCCGCCATGACTGCTAGTGGATTGAGATCGAACCCGACAATATTTTGAAGAATTTTCTCTATAAGCTCCGTTTCTCCAAAACCACAGGCATGCCGGTGTTCCTCAAACCATTCTTTAATCCGATTTATGGCCATCACCAAGAAAGTGCCGGATCCGCAACCAGGATCTAATAGGCGTTTATCCGGGTTGCCATCGTAATCAATTTCATTCAATACGTGTTCCGCCAGCCAGTCGGGAGTATAGTACTCACCCAGGTCGTGACGAACTGTCTTAGGGAAAAGTCCTTGATAAAGTTTTTTGAGCAAGTCACGACTTTCGGCAGGCTCGACGCTGAGCGTCGTCGGGTCATATTGGTCTAATGTATGAACGATGCTCCAAATCATCTCAGCTAACTGATCATTCCAGGCGTCTAAGTACCAAGAGAATATATCGCCCTCCAGAAAATTCGTGATTCCCAGTTGTGACCAAATCCCGCCATGCTCGATATATTCCATTTCATTTCTTAGCTTTGTAGGGGTGGAAGCCGCAGCGCATTTCTTAATTATTGAAACTCCAAGTGGCGAAAACGAAGCGGCGATTTCCGCCGCAAGGAACTTCATAAAGATGGCATAGTAAGAGTGAAGAGAAAATAACAATTCAGCGGGTTTTGCGTGGAAAATACCATAATATTCTGCAAGCGAATTTATTTTCTCATTGCTACCCTCTACATCATAGCCGCAAACTTCTCCGAAAAGTATTTTCCATTGTTCAAAGAAAGTACGGGCCTTCTTACTCTTAGTCTGGATTATGACATCATAAATTACTTGGATATACTTTCCTGCTGTGATGCTTTCGGCGCCAAAATCACCCAGAAGATGCTCAGGAGTAAAAGATTTTCCTCTAGCCCCCAAGGAGACTAAGGCCCGTAGAAGCCTTTCCACGGTGTGAGGTGTGGCAGGTTGAGGATTTTCGACTTCAAATTTATTGCTGCGATAGCGGACGAAGATGATATTGGTGCCGTCAATCCCAACGCCAAATAATCTCTCCGGGGTGATTTTTTCTTCTTTTTTAAAATCCGTAAAACGCTGCTGAATCTGTTGGATAATGGCCTTGGTCCCCGGTGCATTAGGGTCGGCTGCGATCTTACCAACTCCCTTGGGGTCTTTATATTCGATAATTACCCCGCCATATTTTGAATCAATCCGCCCACCTGCTAAGCCATATTCATGTCGCCCCCTAACCTGAATTTCGGCTTTCTTAAGAAAATCGTCTATCAACTTATTGCACTCGTGGCGAATGTCTTCTTCAGATTTGGCCCATCCAACAATATTTTTCATCTCGTTGGAAATGGCTATTGCACTGTCATGAACCAATTTTTCGATGTTTATCTCGAAGGTCATCTGGTCCCCGAAATGGTACCCGCTTTTTCCAATTCTGATTAAAATCGAATGATTAAGCCTGTTCCCCTTAGCCTAGAATATCAGGATGGAGAGGGCCGGTCAAGAGATGGCGGAGACGCCTAATTTTCTTCGGGACAGTCGCCGTTGCGGTCCGGGTCCAGGTTGAACAGCCGCCGCACCAAGTCAAGCTCCTGGTGGGGGTTACGGGGGCGGCGGTTGCGCTTGAGAAAAATGATAGGATCGTGCAGGAGTTTTTGGGTGATGGAGCAGGTCAAGACCTCCAGGGCCTGGCGCTGTTCGTCCGTGAGGGGGCCCAACTGATGCAGCGTTTTTTTCAATTCCGTCTGGCAGATGGTCTCGGCCTTGTCTTTGAGCGCGATGATGGTGGGATAGACCTCCAGGGTTTCCAGCCAGTGGAGGAATTTCAGGGTTTCGGCGGCCACCAGGCGCTCAGCCTTGCCGGCCTCATGGCGGCGGCGCTCCCAGTTGAGTTCCACCACCTCCTTGAGGTCGTCAATATTGTAAAGGTAGACGTTGTCCAGATCGTTGATCCCGGGGTCCAGGTCCCGGGGCACCGCGATGTCGATGAGGAACAGGGGCCGTTGCTTGCGCCGCCGCATCACACCCTTGACCTGGTCCCGGGTGATGAGGACGTCCCCGGCGCCGGTGGAGCTGATGAGGATATCGGCCGTGAGGAGCTGATCTTGGATTTCTTCCAGGGAGACCGCCTCGCCATTGAACCGCCGGGCCAGTTGCACGCCCCGCGCTAACGTGCGGTTGGCCACGGTAATCTTGGCCACGCC
This sequence comes from Desulfobacca acetoxidans, assembly GCA_022736495.1. The sequence continues at coordinate 23,157 of DZCR01000033.1, read as the reverse complement.
GTGCCCCTTGAGGTGCTCCAGGGCCAGTTCCGCCATCTCCCCGGCCCCCAGTAAGAGGACGTTTTTTGCCGCCAGGTCCCCGAAGATTTTCTTGGCCATGGTCACTGCGGCATAACTGACGCTCACGGCATGATCGCCGATGCCGGTTTCGCAACGCACCCGTTTCGCCACGGAGAAGGCCTTGTGCACCAGGCGATTGAGGATGGGACCGGTGGAGCGGTACTCCGTGGCCTCCCGGTAGGCGGCCTTCATCTGCCCCAGGATTTGGGGCTCCCCCACCACCATGGAATCCAGGCTGGCCGCGACCCGGAAGAAATGCTGCACCGCCTCCCGGTCCCGGTGGGCATAAAAGGACGCTTCCAGGTCATTTGGGGAAATCTCCGGATGGCGGGCAAAAAACTCCCGGACCAGGGCCGCGGCCTCATCCGGGGTTTCGGTGACGCACATCAATTCAACCCGGTTGCAGGTATTATAGAGCAGGCTTTCGGAGATCTCGGGCCAGGTCTTGAGCTGGTCATAGGCCACCCCCGCATCCGGGATGAGGCACGCCAGCTTCTCCCTGAGGGCCACCGGTGCGGTCTTGTGATTGACGCCGCAGAGCAAAAGATTCATGGCTGTTGAATGAACCTGGCAAAATTGTGGTAGCCCGCGAGCCACAGGTTGGCCCCCACAAAGGTTAAGATCAGGACCAGGAACCCGCAGATGGCCATAAGCGCAGCCCGGCGCCCCCGCCAGCCCACGGTCAGACGCTCGTGCAGGAGCACCGCATAGATCAGCCAGGCGATCAGGGTCAGGATCTCCTTGGGGTCCCAACTCCAGAAGCGCCCCAGAGTGTGCTGGGCATAGAGGGAGCCGGAAATGAGCCCCGCAGTGAGCAGGGGAAAGCCGATGGTCAAACACCAGTAGTTGAGGGTATCCAACAGCGACAGCGACGGCAGGCGGCGATAAAAAAAGCCGAACTGTTTTCCCTTGATCTGGCGCTCCTGGATTAAATAGAGGATGCCTCCCAGGCCGGCCAAGGCCAAGGCGGCATACCCCATCAGGGTCAGACAGATGTGAATGGTCAGCCAGAAACTCTTGAGCAAAGGCGAGATGGCCCCGTGTGGCGAGGGCAGGATCAAGGCTCCGCACACCATCAGGGCTGCCAATGGCGCCACCAGCGCCCCCAGGACTTTGATGGGATAACGCCAGACCAGGAGCAGAAAGGCCGCTACCAGGGCCCAGGCAAACAGCAACAAGGCTTCCCCGACAGTGGCCGCGGGCAGGTAGCCCAAAATCCAGACCCGCTGGATAAGGGCCAGGCTGTGGACCGCCAGGCCCCCGGCCATGACCCAGGCTCCGGCGCGGTAATAGCTCTCCCGCTGAATCAGAAAATACGCCAGCCAGAGCCCCGTGGCGCCAAAATAGGCGATTAGGGTAAGATAGAGGAAAAAGTTATCCATGCGTACCTTGACAGAGGTCGGTATTTGGCGTGGGGCTCAGCTCACCTGGCCTCACCCCTCCGTCTCCTGAAAGGCCTGGGACACCAGTTCGCCCAGGACCGGGGTGCTTAAAACCTCACCCATAACCTCGCGCAGCACCCACAGCACCCGAGCCCGGTCTCCCAGGGCTACCGCTTCCTTCAGCGGGCTGCGCACCAGGCGGTGGAAGAGATCAGCATTGTCGGGATGGGCCCGGCGTTCGGTCAAAAGTCGGGTTCGCACCCGTTTGAGTAGATTCAAGTAAGGGCCATATTCCGGCCCGAAATGCTGTTGCAGCTCCTCCCGCACCTGGCGGGCCAGAGCCGGGGACGCGCCCCCGGTGCTGATGGCCAGGGTCAGATCGCCCCGGCGCACCTGAGCCGGCACGATAAAGGTGCAGTACTCCGGCTCATCCGCAACATTGACCCAGATAGCCCGGGCCTGGGCCGCGGCGCTCACCTGGGCGTTGACCTCGGGGTCGTCGGTGGCGGCCATGACCAGGGCCATGCCTTCCACCTGGGTCTCGGCAAAATCCTCGGAAAGATAAGCGATCTTCCCCCGGGAGGCCAGGTCCGCCAACACAGGGGTCAGGGTGCGGCTGACCACGGTCACCTGCGCGCCGGAGGCCAGGAGGTCCTGCACTTTGCGTTCCCCCACCGCGCCCCCGCCCACCACCAGGCAGGGCTTATCCTCAATCACGGCAAAGATCGGGTAGGTTTTCATGGTTGGAGATGGGTGCTCTTTTTTAGGGAGGTGAGATCAACGCTAATCATGCCAGTTCTGCATCTTAAAATGTACCAAGCCTGCCGCCGGTATGCAAGGGGAATGCCAAGGACGCCAGGGGCAAAACCCCCTTTCGGCCCTTTGGCATTGACAGGAGACCAAAATCTTGTTTAGATAATGAGTCAGAAGGATGGCAAGCTTGAAGATAATTAATGGCTTGCGCCCAGCACTCATGAAACTGCTTCGCCTATGGGCCATAGGGGTTACCTTAATGGTTGCGGCCCTCTCAGGGGTTGGGACGCCGCCGAGTTGGGGGGGACAAGCTGGCATGAAACTGAGCACTGCTGATAAGCAACTCTTGCTGCACGTGGCTCGGGACAGCATCGAAGCCCATTTCAAAGGGAAAGCGTCCACCCCGGTAAAAACCGAGTCGCCGGTTTTGAGCGAAGCGCGAGGCGCCTTCGTGTCCCTACATCGCCATGGACAACTCCGGGGCTGCATCGGCTATCTTGAAGCCGTCAAACCTCTCCTCCAGACGGTCCGGGAAATGGCAGCCTCAGCCGCCTTTCACGACCCGCGCTTCCGCCCCTTGCAGGCCAGTGAACTGGATGATCTGGAGATCGAGATCTCTGTGTTGAGTCCCATGCGGCTTATCAAGAGTACCGATGAAATTGAGGTGGGCAAACACGGCCTCTACATCGTCAGGGGCCTCAACCGGGGCCTGCTCCTGCCCCAGGTGGCCACCCAGTATCATTGGGACCGCCAGGCTTTTCTGGAGCAGACTTGCTGCAAGGCAGGCTTGCTCCCGGATGCCTGGAAAGATCCCCACACCCAGATTTTCGTTTTCAGCGCGGAGGTCTTTGCAGATCAACCCCCTCAAGAACCGGCTGAAGGTTCACGGTAGGAGCCCGAATCTCCATGACGCCCACTGACACTCCCGAACCGGAACAGTTCCTTGCGCCGGTACCGCCCCCCAAAGGGATACTGGCCTTAATCCTGACCCACCGCTTCCTCATCGTCTCGCTGGTGGTGATCCTGTTTTTAGGGTCGCTGTTTATCTGGGGAGCCTGGCGTGAGAGTTCGGCCCCGCCAGAGCCAACAAAAGCCCTTGTGGCCGCGACCCCTGAAGGTGAAACCACGCCGGCGGCCCCCAAAGCCACCGAGCTAAAGCCTCTGATCCCAGCGCCCTCTAAAGACCTCCATGAACCGGCAGCCCCAGCCGCCCCCCAGCAGGAGGCGCCCAGCGTCATACCGCCGGCCCGGGAGCCGGTCAAGGGCGAAGTCTTCACTGAAGCGTTGATCAAGATCATGGGCGACCAAGTCAGCAAGACCTGGTTCGGCTGGCGGCCCAACAGCATCGTCTTCGGTAAGTTTGGTCTGACGGATAACGTCAACAACATCCAATTGGGGGTTCTGGAAGTGGCCCGGCGCACCGTGGTGGTGCTCAACGAGCACATGACCCGTTTTGCTACCACCGAGGCCTATAATCCTCGGGTCAACGAGGCCATGAATTTCTTCATGGTCAGCCCCGATAAATACTGGTTCCCCTCTGCTTCGGGCAAGTACCGGGAAGCTATGCAAGACCTGGACAAGTATATCCAAAACTTAAAGGTGGGACGGGCCCGGTTCTATACCCGGGTGGATTACCTGATCGCCCTGTTGAGCAACTACAAAGACCTGTTGGGCAGCAGCTACCACAACCTCATCAAAGATTCGGAAGCCGACGGCCAGACCGTCTCCTGGTTCATAGTGGATGACTACTTCTATTACTCCCAGGGAATCGCCCTGGCCATGGCGGAGATGCTGGAGGCCGTCACCAAGGAATTTCACCAGGAGCTCCAGAAGAAAAACTCCCACAAGCTGCTGGAGGACGCCATCGAGTCCCTGCATGCCGCTTCGCATCTGGGTCCCTGGGTCGTGACCAACAGCGCCAAAGACGGCATCCTGGCCAATCACCGGGCCAACCTGTCCACCTATATCGGCGAAGCCGAGCACGTCATCGCCACCTTGCAGCAACAACTGGCTACCAATTAGGTCCGACAGGGCTGGGGGGCCTGACCCCCACGGCTTAACGCTGGCGGGAATTTCGTTGAAATTCCCGCCTTTTTGTTTTACGGTGGCCGGAGGCAGACCCAAGGAGGTTCACCATGCTGGTCAATCAGATCATGAGCCCCAAGATTGTCACCATCTCTCCCAACCGGCAGGTGGCCCAGGCCTTAAAGCTGATGCAGAAACACCAAATCCGGCACCTCCCGGTGGTGGAAAAAAAACGGATGGTGGGGTGGATCACCTCCCGGGACCTGCGGGAAATCCTCCTGGCTTCCATGCTGGAAGAGATCAAGGTGGGCGATGTCATGGTCCAGGCCCCCTTAAGCGTCACCCCCGACACCGAGGTGGAAGAAGCCGCCCGCCTGATCCACGAACATAAAATCGGCGGCATGCCCGTAGTGGAGGGGGATCGGCTCGTGGGAGTCATCACCATGCATGACCTGATCGCCGCCTTTATCGCCATGCTGGGCCTGCTCAAGAGCTCTTCCCGTCTGGATCTTCTCATCGAGAACCAACCCGAGGCCCTGGACGCGGCCACCCGGCTCATCAAGGCCGCAGGGGGCAAGGTCATCAACGTGGCCCTGGGGCCCACCCAGGGGGGAAAGCGCCCTTACTTTTTCCGTCTGGAAAAAGCCGACCTGGAGCCCATCGTGGAAACCTTGAAACAACAGGGATACGAGGTTCTGGACACTATTCCTTAAGAGGGGGACGGTTAGGGGCGGACCTGGGCCTATCTGTCCTCCCTGTTCTGGGTAGCTCCTGCCTGTATGGTGAGGCCCTTCCAGTTTAAGGGAACCCTTTGGCCTGACTTCTCAAGACCGGCTCAAAGGCGAGGCGTTATCAGATGAAGGGTCGAGAGGGTAGGGATCTATATCAGTTTTGTAAAAATCCGCTGGCCCCAGGCCCGCAGCTCAGATTTTTTCCAGCTTCCTTGGCCCGGTAAAGGGCGCCATCCGCAGCTTTAATCAAATCCTCCATACTCATTCCTGGCTGAAGACTCGCCACCCCGATGCTCACGGTCACCCCAAAGCCTCGCCCCCCTTCGTGCAGGGCGGACTGGGCAATGAGGCGCCGCAATCTCTCCGCCAATAACATCGCCTGCTCCAGGGGCGTCTGGCTCATGAGCAGGACAAATTCGTCGCCGCCATAGCGGCAGAGCAGATCGGCCAGTCGGATGCCGTCTTTCAGAATTCCGCTCACTTTCCGGAGAATGGCATCCCCGTGCAGATGGCCCAGGGTGTCGTTGATGTGCTTGAAATTATCGATGTCCAGAAACAGCAGGGAGAGAGCGGTATTATAGCGGCGGCTTCTTTCCACCTCATAGAGGAGCGTTTCCTTGAAATACCGGTAATTGTGCAGGCCGGTCAGAGCATCCCGGATGGCCATGCTTTTCACCCGCTCAAAGAGCGCCAAATTCTTGATGCCAGCCTCTCCCTGCAGGATGAAGATGCGAAAGAGCTCGGCCTCTTCCTGAGTGAACGGTTCCTGTCGTCCCACGCCTGCCACCAGAGTGACATCCTCAACCGCCACCTTGAGCCACAGCATTTCCGGGGCAGGCGTCCCGGTCGGCCAGGGCGCCGGGTTGGCGGCGCCTTGATCTTTCACCAGAGCCTGAAAGATTTGATAGCCGGCATCCGAAACGTCCGGCTGGCGTCGAAAGTATTCCAGGGGAAGCTCGGGGATCGGGCCGCAAATAGCCAGACCCAGGAGTTGGACGGAGAAGCTGTCCCAGATGAGATTGACCAGCCCCTGACTGAGTTGATCCCAGGTAAGGGGTCCCACCAGGGTTTCGCCGATTTGCCGCACTTGGGCCAGTTCCCGGGCCCTTCTCTGGGCCAGTTCTTCCTGGGCTTGAGAGAGGTTTACCACCAAGTCCCGGTTTTCCCGGGCCAGACGGCGACGTTCCAGGGCCCGGGCCACCAGGGTCTGGAACTCGGCCAGGCGCAGGTTTGATTTGATCAGGTAGTCATAGGCCCCCAGGCGTAGGGCCTTGACCGCGCTGTCCAGGCCGGCATGGCCGGTAATGAGGATAACTTCCGTATCCGGGTTGCGGGCCTTGATGTGGGAGAGCAGATCCAGGCCGGAAGCGCCGGGGAGCATCAGGTCCAGGAGGGCCAGGGCGAACTCCTGGTTCTTCAAGGCTTCCATGGCCTGCTGGCCGTCCGTCGCCGCAGTCACAGCGTAGCCTTGCCCGTTGAGACACTCCTGCAGAGTGGTCAACAGTCGCAGGTCATCATCCACCAGGAGGATCTTATCCTCCCCATTAATGCCAGCCTTCAGAGGAAATCACCGTATCCTTATGAAATTTTTCATCGTCCATTTGGGGGTAATCCAGGTTGTAGTGGAGTCCCCGGCTCTCTTTACGCCACAGAGCCATGCGGATGATGAGGTCGGCCACCGTGGCGATATTGCGCAATTCCAACAGGTCGCTGGTAATGATAAAGTTCCAGTAGTACTCATCAATCTCCTGCTTGATCAGGTCGATCCGGTGTTGCGCCCTCAGCAGCCGCCGGTCGGTGCGGACAATGCCCACGTAGTTCCACATAAAACGGCGGATTTCGTCCCAGTTATGGGACACCACCACGGCCTCTTCGCTGTCCGTGGCCCCAAAGGGGTTCCATTCCGGCGCCGGCGCCGCAGGTTTGGCCAGAAGAACGGGCAGCGTCTCTTTAGCCACCTGGGCCGCCTGGTGCGAAAAGACCAAAGCCTCCAGCAGCGAGTTGCTGGCCAGGCGGTTGGCGCCGTGGAGGCCGGTCATGGACACTTCTCCCACGGCAAAAAGGTTGGAAATCGTCGTGCGGCCCCAGGCGTCCGTCTTCACGCCACCGCACATGTAATGGGCCGCGGGCACCACCGGGATGGGCTCTGTAGTGATATCGATGCCGAATTTCTGGCATTCATGATAGATGTTGGGAAAGCGGCTCTTGACGAAATCCGCCGGTTTGTGGCTGATATCCAGGTAGACGCAGTCCGCGCCGGTTTTTTTCATTTCCAGGTCGATGGCCCGGGCCACCGTGTCCCGGGGGGCCAGGTCTTTCAAGGGATGGTACTTCTCCATAAAGGCCTGGCCGGCCCGGTCGATGAGGATGGCGCCTTCGCCCCGGAGCGCCTCGGAGATCAGGAAATTCTTGGCCGCGGGATGATAGAGGCAGGTGGGGTGGAACTGCACGAATTCCATGTTGCCGATCCAGGCCCCGGCCCGATAGGCCATGGAGATGCCATCTCCGGTGGCGATGTCCGGATTGCTAGTGTAGAGATAGACCTTGCCCACCCCGCCGGTGGCCAACAGGGTGATGGCGGCCATAAACGTGTCAACTTCTCCGGTCATGGTGTTCAGAACATAGGCCCCCAGGCAGGATTCCTCGGCGTTGGCCACCACCGCGCCCCGGCGCACCAGGCGCTGGCGGGTGATGAGGTCCACCCCCATGCGATGTTCAAATACCCGGATATTGGGGTGGGCCAGAGCCTTCTCCGACAGGATGCGCTCAATTTCTGCCCCGGTCATGTCCTGGGCGTGAATCACCCGGCGGTGGGAATGGCCGCCTTCCCGGCCTAAATCATAGCCGTTGTCCTTGCCGACATCGAAATGGGCCCCCATATCGATCAGTTCCCGGATGCGCTCCGGCCCCTGGCGGACCACCAGTTCGACGATGTCCGGGTGGGACAGGCCCTCGCCCACGGTGAGGGTGTCCTGAATGTGATATTCAAACCGGTCATCGGGTCCCAACACTGCGGCAATGCCTCCCTGGGCCTTGCTGGTGGAGGTTTCGGTCAACCCCTTCTTGGTGATCAGGTTGACCCGGGCGAAATCCGCCACCTTCAGGGCATACCCTAATCCTGCAAGACCTGAGCCAATTACCAGAATATCCGAAGTGTGTTCCAAAATCGTTCCTCTAGTGAAAAATTGCTGACTCAAAAACTTATGGGTTTTGAAATTTCTGTAATTTTTGAATTAATTTTTAATCATTAAGAATAAGATTATTTTCAGATTTTAAACCATTACTTCCGGGTTTAACACCGAACTGAACTGCCGATTTAATTATAGCAAACATAAAAATAACAATTATCAGTGGTTCTATGTGTACATTGACAGTCCTTATCATCATTTTGTCCAGAAAGGGGCTATACCAGAGGACAGCAAATAAAACCCCGTTTCCAGTCAGCCAATTGTTCTGAAAATTTTCCACAGCGAACCACGCCAGGGGGAGTAAAAGTAGGGTTAAATCATATTCGAAGGCGTAAGGGCTGCAGAGAAATATCCCTAAAACTAAAACTGACCCACGTACTGGCAAAGGATATTCGCAATGCCAAACCAAGAATAATAATATAATGATAGCGACCGCCATTATAGTCTGAAAGACCATCGCCAACACGGAGCTACCGCCTTGCAATCTGATCAAAGCAAAAATTGTCGGCATCCTATCCCATATGCCTGATTCATT
>DZCR01000033.1:0-14383 GCA_022736495.1 Desulfobacca acetoxidans | reverse complement strand
TGTCCTTGGAGAGCCAATGATGAGGCGGCCCATATTTGTATAAAATCGGCCCCGGCTGGGTTCCCTGTACGATAAAAAAGGCCAGGTCTTATCCAGAAACCACTCAGTAAATAAATTGACATAATACAATAGAATGCTATTAGAATATAACATCCCAAAATAATAACATGAAGCAAATTCCGTTCTTGCTCTGCAGTGAAATTGAATTTAAATAGCATAGTAAAGGAAGAACAGTTTGATAATAATAGATAATAGTTTTTATTAAATTTATATAATTAGTAAAAAATTGTGGCCAATCTTCCTCAACAGTCACCAATCCAGCAACCGTGCCAAATTCTTCCCCAAAATCATCTCCCGCCACTCTTCCGGCAGGTCGGCTGCCTCGATCTCTTTCAGGTAACGGCTGACGGGCAACAAGGGATAGTCGCTGCCGAAGATGACCTTTTATGCCGCGTAGCGGATGATCTCCAATTCCGCGGCGGTGTCTGCTCTTTGCAGGATCTCTTCCACGCGGCTCATCACCAAATCGTCCAGTAAGTATTCCCGGCAGTTATCGCATTGCAGCACCGGCAAGCCTTTCAAGATCACAATGCTCGTCTCACTCACCTTGAAAGGCAAATCCGTAATCAACGGCCTTAATTTTGAACCACAGACACTGCATCTCATGAGAAGTCACTCCTTGTCCTGAACCCATCTTCCCACTCTTTCGGGTTAGGATGATAGGCTGTGACAATCCGAACATTTACTTCTTCCAGGTCCACGGCAAAGAGAATATGGAAGATATCGCCCTGATGCTGAGAATAGACCGGATAACTGGGAAGATACTTGTCTTTTGGATATTCTTCTATTATTTCGTAACGTTCGTGAGACTGAAGGATTGCTTGCCTATGAATAAAACGTCCTCTTAAAAGCATACTTACATGATAGGTCCAGAATACCTTTCCCTGCCTTACGCATCTTTGTATGAATTCTAAGGGATCAGCTGGAAGCTTATGTTCCACTATGATTAAAACTCCTCTGTCTTCTTCTCCCCTAAAACCCCAGCAACCCCGCCAGATTCCCCCCCAAAATCATCTCCCGCCACTCTTCCGGCAGACCGGCCGCCTCGATCTCTTTCAGGTACCGGCTGACCGGCAACAGAGGATAATCGCTCCCGAAAATAATCTTCTCCGGCCCCACCATCTCGGCGGCCAGGCGGTAAATCTCCGGCCGGTAGAGGTAGGGGGAGGCTGCGGTGTCGAAATAGACCCGGCGCAGAACCTCGGGGGCTTCCTTTTTCATCAGGCCGTAAAACGGCAGGCCGCCGCCCCAGTGGGCCAAAATCCAGTCGACTTTCGGGAAGGCCTTAATGGCTTCGTAGAGGGCCGGCAGGGACAGCGCGGCTTTCCCCGGGTAGCGGGGTCCCACCGGGTCGTTGGTGTGGAGCAGCAGCGGCACCCGGTAATGTTGGCAGAGCTCGGCGATGGGGGCCAGAACCGGGGTCAGGTCCTCCCCCAAATCGGCTTCATACCAGGCCAGTTCCCCCACGCCCCGAAAGCCCGCGGCCAGGCAGCGCTCCACCTCCCGGGCCGCGCCGGGTTCTAAAACATGCACCGCACAAAACCCGATAAGGGTCCGGGGAAACCGGCGCATGGCCTCTAAAATCACTTCGTGCTGGCGGCGCCAGAGACGTTCCTGTCGCCAGGGAAAGCCCATGACCACCGCGGCCTCGACCCCGGCTTCCGCCATGGCCCCCACCATGTCCTCGGGGCCCACCAGTTTGGACTTGGGGGAATCGTATAGCAGGCGGAAGGCCGGCTCATCAGCAAAGAAATCCTCCCGCCGACGGCAGACTTCCTCCGGGAAGACATGGGTATGACCATCCAGAATCATGCTTATACTATGTCCCTAAACGCCTTGAGGCGCAAGGCATTTCTTCAAACATAACTATTCGAAAAACCTGGATTTTTCTTTCTGGCCTGACAAACATCTTGCAAGAGCGTCCATTTTCCTTTTGTTTGCCTCGCCGTTTTCCGGTAGAATGTATATGATGTCGAAATATCTCAGATTTCTCGCCTGCATCCTGGTGGGGTGGCTGAGCCTGGCGGGACCCCCGGCCTGGGGCGCAGGGCCGTTTTCGTACCGCCTCCCCCAAGGACCGGGCGTAGACCCCCAGGCCATTACCGTGGTGGGCCAACCCCAAACCCACCACATCGTCCGCTATGAAAACCTGTATAAGATCGCCCGGGGCTATGACCTGGGTTTCTGGGAACTGGCTAATTTCCACCACGGCCTGGATCATTTTTATCTCCCCTGGGAAACCGATATCGTCATTCCTACCCAATGGATCATTCCCCAAGCCGCCAATCCTCCCGGTTACCTGATCAACGTGGCCGAGCTCCGAGGCTACCGGTTTTTTCCCGACAGACACGAAGTCTGGACCTTCCCCATCGGCATCGGGGTTTTTGAGTATAAGACGCCCATCGGCAAGCGCTTCCGGGTGCAGAATAAAGCAATGAACCCGGGCTGGCGTATTCCCAAGGGCCTCCAGGCCAAATACGGCATGTCGTACATGCCCCCGGGGGATGACTGTCCCGTGGGCAACCGCTGGATGGGTCTGTCCCACTACGGCCTGCACGGCACCCACGCTCCCATGGGGGTGGGCCGCCTGGTCAGCCACGGCTGCATCCGCCACTACCCCGAGGACATCGAAAAGCTCTTTGATATGACTCCGGTGGGCACTTCGGTGGAGATGATCTATGAGCCCGTAAAGATCGGCTTCCTTAAGGGCCGCACCTATGTGGAGGTCCATGAGGATATCTACTTTAAGATCCCGGATATGCTCCAATATGCCATGAAAAAGGTCCAGGACCAGAGCCTGGCCACCCGTATCGACTGGAACCGTTTTGTGCGGGCGGTGGAAGAAAAAACAGGAGCACCGGTGGACATTAGCCGATAAACCAGCCCTGCCGTCTGAAAATGTTTCTGCAAGCTTACCGCAATAATCTGGGCGGACCGAATGGAACCCCGGGAGTGGACGATGCAGATGAAGCCAGCACCACGTCAAGGTGAACCCGATATCGGGGAAGTTCATGATGATGAAGATATTTTTAGCAGAATTTTTAAAATCGTCGAAAAGCTCAATCACATCAAAGACATCCATGCCTTGCTGGATGCGGTGCTCCTGCAGGCCCGCCAACTGACCGGCGCCGACGCCGGTTCCATATACCTTATCGAAAACAACGCCCTTAATTTCAGATACATTCACAATGACACCCTGTTTAGCGCCTCCAGCAGCAATAAATATATTTATACGCGGAACACTCTGAAAATTGACCATCATTCCCTGGCCGGATACGTAGCCTTAACCGGTAAGCCCCTCATCCTGGACGACGTGTATCATATTCCCGAAGGCATGCCTTTTCAGTTCAATCATGCTTTTGATGAGCAGTCGCACTACCGGACAAAATCGATCCTGGCGTTGCCGCTCATAACTAGCAGCGACAACAAAACCGTGGGGGTGATGCAGATTATCAATCCCCTGGACAACGACCGGAACCCCGGGAGCTTTACGTCAAGAGATCGGCTGACGCTGGGCTATTTCGCCGACAATGCCGCAGCCGCCATTGAGCGCGCCATGATGACCCGAGAGATGATTTTGAGAATGATCAAGATGTGCGAACTGCGGGACCCCAAGGAAACGGGAGAACATGTCAACCGGGTGGGCGCCTATGCCGCCGAGGTTTACCATCAATGGGCTCTCGACCAGGGCCTTGCCGACGATGAAATCAAGCGCACCAAAGATTTGGTCAGGATTGCCGCCATGCTGCACGATTTGGGAAAAGTGGCCATTTCCGATCTCATCCTGAAAAAACCCGCGAAGCTGAATCCGGAAGAATACCGGATCATGCAGTATCATACGATTAAGGGGGCCCGCTTGTTCTACCATCAGGAATCCGACCTGGATGCCCTCTCCGCGGAAATCGCCCTGAATCATCATGAGAAATGGGACGGCACAGGATATCCGGGCGCAATCGACGATATTTACCAAGAGGCTCGGCCTTTGGGAGCCGGGAAAAAAGGCGAGGAAATTCCCATCGCCGGCCGTATCGTCGCCCTGGCCGATGTCTACGATGCCCTGATCTCCCGTCGCGTCTATAAAGACCCCTGGACCGAAGAAACGACCCTTGATTACCTCAAAACCCAGGCCGGCAAACACTTTGATCCTGCCGTGGTGAAGGCCTTTTTTGCCATTTACGACGTGATTACCGCCATCAGAGAAAAATACCCGGACGAAGCTTCCTCGCCTGGCCCAAATCTGCCGAGTTAACGGTCGGTTCTGATTTCAACCTTGCCATCCTCGATGCACTGATGCGGGATTGTTTACTCCATAATGCCCTGGTTCTGACCATGGAACCCGGGGCTGCCCCTATCTCCGACGGTTACGTCGCCATTCAGGGCGACCACATCGCCGCGGTGGGACAAAGCCGCGCTCCCCAGGACCTGCCCCCCGCCCGGCAAACTATAGACGCCCAGGGCGCGCTGGTGCTCCCCGGTTTGGTCAACACCCATTGCCATGCGCCCATGGTCTGGTTTCGGGGCCTGGCCGACGATCTCCCCTTGCAAAAATGGCTCACGGAGTTCATCTTTCCTGCCGAAGGCGGTTGGCTCGACGACGAGAAGGTCTACTGGGGGGCGTTGTTAGCTGCGGCGGAAATGATCCGGGGCGGCACCACCACCGTGGCCGACAGCTACTTTTTCGAGGCCGCGGTGCGCCGCGCCCTGTCCGAAGCCGGCTTGCGGGCTAATGTAGCCCAGGGAGTGGTGGACTTTGCCGCGCCCGGAGTCCCGGACCCCACCCGCAACCTGGAGGTGGCCGCTGAGTTTTTAGATACGGGGGCGGATTACCCAAGCCGGCTCACTTCCAGCGTCTTCTGCCACTCGCCCTATACATGCGGAGAAAAGACCCTCCAAAAGGCCAAACACCTCACCCGGGCTCATGGAGTGCCCTTCTTCATCCACCTGGCAGAAACCCGGGAGGAAGTTTTTAATCTGACCCGACGCACCGGCCTTTCCCCTGCAACCTATCTGGATCGCTTGGGCCTGCTGGATGACGCGACGGTCGCGGTCCATGCCGTGTGGCTTGAGCCCCCCGATCTGGAACTCCTGGCCCAGCGGAGGGTGAAAGTCAGCCACTGCCCCGACAGCAATCTCAAGCTGGCTGCGGGGGTGGCTCCTATCCCCGGCTTCCTTAAGCTCGGGGTGACGGTGGGTCTTGGCACCGACGGGGCCGCGTCCAATAATAATCTGGACCTGTGGGGTGAGATCAGCCTGGCTGCCCGGCTGCACAAGGTCTGGAGCCATGACCCGATGCTTCTGCCCGCCGCCCAGGTGCTGGCCCTGGCCACCCGGGAAGGCGCCAAAGTAGCGGGGTTGGGCCCCACCACCGGCACCCTTACCCCGGGCAAGGCCGCCGACCTCATCGTGGTGCCGGTCAACGCGCCCCACCTCACTCCCCTCTACGACCCTTACTCCCATCTGGTCTATGCCGCTCGGGCCGCAGACGTCGCCCATGTCATGGTGGGCGGCCGCTGGCTCCTCTATGACCGGCAGTTTACCACCCTGGATTGGGCCACCCTCGCCCGGCAGGCTCGGCTCATCAGTCAAGACCTGCCCGCCTTCTGCCGCCGCCTCCCGCCCAGGTTACTATAAAGGCTCCCGGCATGTGGTTTGCGATTCACTTCCCCACTTCTTTGTCAAAGCCTTCAGGGGTGGTGGTCTTGCGGTATCCTACCGGCAGCTCGAACAAGCTCTCGGGTACCTTGCCTTCCTTGATATCCTTATATTCCAGGGAAAAGTGGCGCTCCCGGCACTCCATTTTGACGGGAACCCCTAGCTTTTTAGCCACCCAGAAGTTCTGGATTTCGCATCTGCGGTCGCTGGGAACAGTTACTTGGTATTTATCAGCCTCATAGCCGGCCACCTGGTCATGGCCTACCAGGCGTTTGTTCAGCGCTTGAGGGGGAATCTGAATGAACTGGCCGGGCAGTCTGGTTTTCAAGGGCATTTCCAAGTAGCTCTGGTGGGGGGGAATGATCACCCAGATCACCTGCTTGTCCGGGCGCACGATGGTGACGGTACGCCCTTGCTCATCCACAAATTCCTGCCGCATCTTGCCATCACAGACATAAATTTTGCCCGGAAAGGTGTTAGGGCCGTCTTTGACCAGCATCGTGGCAGAAAACTCGACCCCCCACGCCAGGGTCGGGATTATCAAAATCAGCAGGAGAACACACCAGAATCGCGGCATTTTGCCGGAAACCTGCTCGAGAGGATCCACCACTTCACCTCCACTGCCAGCCTGCAAGAGCGGACATGCAGGTCCGTCCTTGCAATAAGTATTTCATATGAGTGCAGAACTGAGTAGCCAGCCGGGGACAGGTCCTGGCCGAGTTCAAATTTCCCGGCTGCAGCCGATCCCCTGACCGGTCAGGGAATAGTATTCTTCGCCGGCGCAGGCCAGGCAGACCTTCTGGCCCCCTTGCACCCTGATCCTGGGCTCCATCACTCCTTCGCCGCAGCGGTCGCAGACCTCCGTGGTGAAAATCCGGGCATACGACGGCATCCGGATGGTGAGGGTCTCGATCAGGAACTGTTCCGACACGTCCACTTCTTCCAGTTCCCGCCTAGCCACCCCCTCCCACAAGTGCTGGAAGCGGTGGTGATCCTCCGGGGTGCCCTGATGCTGGATCACTACTTTCTCAAACAACGGCCCCGCTGCGGGGTAGCGGGCAAACATGCGCTCCCGAAAGTCGGGGTGCACCACCAAGCGCATCGCAGAGCCGTCCTGGCGCCGGGCTACAGTGACCGCGGTCTTACCCAGGTCTTTATAAATCAAGGCGTTGTTGCCGAAGGTGCAGCCGGTGACCACCTGGATGCCGTCGGTGAAGCAATTATTGCACTCGACGATGGCCACCACTTCCTCCATGCCGGTGCTTTCCTGGTCCAGATAGTCCATGGCATACTGGCCGGCCTTGACCCCCAGGGCCAGTAAAGGGCAGCGGTGCCCGTGAATAGATTCGGCGTGCCGCAACAATCCTTCCAGGTCCTTATTGCGAATCATGGCTTCAACGGCTGCGCGGGCCGAGGCGTGTTCGTGCATAGCTAATTCTCCCCGTTGCCATCTCGTTGTGAAAAGTTAGAGGGGGAATATAATCGGCCCCCTTGCCAATCTCATGTTCTGGTTCGTTAATAAGTCTATTTTTAATAGATTTTTGGGTTTTTGTCGATGCTTTCATCGTGGTTTGCCGTGATTTGCACCCCGGCCCATTCGGTGCTAAGATTATGAAAATTTTTTTGCAAATCGCGGGCCTGAGATGCACCTCAAACAAGCCATCCTTGCTGTCATGAGCCCTGAGTCGCTGAAAGCCCTCTGTGAGGAGTATGGCTTAGAAGTCGACAGCCGCAGCCGGTTGGCCTTGGCGTACCAGTTGATGCGCTATGAGTCGGTAGCGGTCGAAAAATTGCTGGAGATTCTGACCGAATCGGAAGTGCAGGCAGTCTGCGCGGCCCAGAGTATCGCCGCCAGGGGTAGAAAAGCCGCCCTGATCAAAAAGCTCCTCAAGCAGGAGCGGGGCCCAACCTTTGTAGCCCTGGACTTTGAAACCGCCGATTATTCTCGTGACAGCGCCTGCGCCCTGGGATTGGTGCGGGTGGAAAACCATCAAATCGTCCAGCGCACTTACAGCCTGATCAAACCGCCGCGGCGCAGGTTTGTCTTCACTTATCTCCACGGCATCACCTGGGAGGACGTGGCGAACCAACCCACCTTCGGCGAATTATGGCCCACCTACAGCCCCATGCTGGAGGGTATCGATTTCTTGGCGGCCCATAACGCCTCGTTTGACCGGTCGGTTCTCCACAGGTGCTGTGCCGCTGCTGGGATAGATTCTCCCAAAATTCCCTTCCGCTGCACAGTGCAATTGGCCCGCCAGACCTGGAACATTTACCCTACCAAGCTGAATCATGTCTGCGATCACCTGGGCATCACCCTTAAGCACCATCAAGCCGCGTCCGACGCCGAGGCCTGCGCCCTGATCGTCATGGCCGCCCACCAAATTTCCCCAAAATAATTCCTGGCTTAATACTCGGCGCGCCAGAGGAGGAAGGGCGTCCCGGCCCGGTTCAGCCAGAGGCGGCGGGATGCGTAATCCGGCATTACCTGGGCCACGACGCTCCAGAAGCGGCAGTTGTGGCCGGGTACCTTGAGGTGCGCCAGTTCATGCACCACCACGTAGTCGATGACTTCCGGGGGCAGCATGATGAGGCGCCAGTTGAATCTGAGGGTGCCGTCCGGATGGCATTCACCCCAACGCCGCTTCCACTCCTTGAGTTCCACCGGCCCTGGCGTAAGATCCATGGCAGTCCCAAAATGGCTCACCCGCTCCCGGAGCAGCCCAAAAGCGCGCTCGGCGTACCACGCGACCAAACGGGACCAAAGATCAGCCCCATGAGGCAGAGGCACCCGAACCTCCTGGCCGTTCAGGGTGATAGCCCCCTCAGCGCCCCTAAGAACCGTGAGCCGGAAAGCCTCCCCCAAAAGGTAGGCCTCCCCATCCTTGAGTTGCCCCCAGGCCGCCTGGCGTTCCGCAACCTTGCGCTCGATCCAACCCCGGTGTTTCTCCAAGGCCCGGAGCAGATTCTCCTTTGAGGTTCCCCGGGGCATAGTTACCACCACCCGCCCTTCCGCGGTGACCATCAGGCCGATGCTCTTGCGCCGGGAGCTGAGGCGGTATTCGATGTGCAACTCGTTCAATCTAGTGTTTTCGCGCACGATCCGCTTGGCCCCTGCGATAAGATCTGGCCCCGTTGGGCGGCCAGATATGCCAGCCCACCTCCGCGGCTTTCTGATGGGGCGGGTCTCTGCGGTCGCCACCCGTAGACCAAACCAGCCGCACATAAATCAGGGGTCAGGGAGAGCTCCCTGACCCCTTAGACTATCTTGAGCAAGCCGATTTTACAACCGGTAGCGTTCTTCCACGATGCGCTCCACTTCTTCCTCTGAGGGCATGGTGTCCCGGTAACCCGCCATGTACTGGTTTCTGAGCCACCGGAAGAGGCTGACGGTTTCGTTGATCCGCACGATCTCCGGGATATCGCCGCTTTTCACCGTCTTGATGTGCTGGTTGTACTGGCCCAACATGGAGACCACATCATAGAAGGTGGCGGCGTCCCGCTTGATGCCCCGCTTAAAAGATTTGCCTTCCGTGGGATAGATCAGGTCGGGAGCGGGGTTGCCCGAGATGTCGATGCGCTGGAAAGGCCGCCGCACCGCCACCTGCCATTTCCGGGACTCCACCATCATCCGGGAGATCATCGGCCCGGCCCAGTCGTTGGTCACGTGGCCCGTGGGGCAGGCCGAGAAGAACTCCACCAGGGAGGGGCCGTTGTAGGCGATGGCCTCCTTGAGGATCTTGATGGCATAGAAGGGGTTGTCGATGGTGAGCTTGGCCGCGTAAACGTGGGAGATGGCCATGGCTTGGCTGATGATCCGGCGGTGCAGGGTAGTCTTGCCGAAGTATTTTTTGCCGATGGGGGAGGTGGAGCGGTCGGTCCCGAAACGGGTGGCCCCGGATTTTTGCATGCCGGTGTTCATGTAGCCTTCATTGTTGAAGATCACCCAGGTGATATCGAAATTTTCGCCCAGGGCGTGGTTGAAGGGTCCGTTGCCGATATCGTAGATGGCGCCGTCCCCGGCAAAGACGATGATTTTGGTGAGCACGCTGTTGTAACGGTTTTGATAGGCCTGGTCCAGGTTGAACTTGGCCCCCAGGGCGGCGGCGGAGGCGGTGCCGAAGCCGTAGTGCCCCGAAGGGTACATCCGGGTATTGAAGGGGTTCACCAGTTCAGAAACCTGGTCGCAGCCGGTGGCGTTGATGGAATAGATGTTGAAGCCGTGATCCAGCATGTGCTCGATGGCCCGCTTGTTTTTCTCCGACAGGATTTTGAGGCCCTGGTAAAAGGTGGCGATGCCCTGGGGGTTGTTGCGCAGAGACTCCGCCGCAAAAAAGGTCAGCAGGTTGATGATCCCCTCGGAGCAGCCGGGACACAAGGTGTGCTTGCCGGGATAAAGCTTGGAGAAGACGAAGAGAACCTGGTGGTTGAGGGACAGCTTGTCCACGTAGGGAGCCAGGTTCACTGTGTTGTCCCAATCTCGGCAGGCCGCGGGGAGGAAGGCCTCGGGGCTCAAATCATTTTTGTTTACCATTTTCAGGGCGTCGGTAGGGCAGACCTGGACACACACGCCGCAGCCTTTGCAGGCGCTGGGATCAACGTTAAGGTTCAGGGCAAAGCGTTCCCAGGGGATGCCCTTGGGCGGGTTCTTAAACTTCTTAAAATAGCGGGCCGCGCCCTCACCATCCACCGGCCGGTCGGTGACCGTGGAAATGAGGGCCGAATCAGGGCAGGAGGCGGTGCACAGACCGCAGGCGATGCATTTGGCCGCGTCGTACACCGGGAGTTGGGCGCCGATATAGCTCACATCCCGGTAGCGGCTGGTGCCCGCGGGCACGATGGGCAAAAAATGGTCCCAGGGAACTTTTTTGCCGTCCAGGATAGGCTTGACCATATTCTCATAAAAGACCTCCTGGTAGTTCTCCGTCAGGTTCACCGGTTTGATGATGCCCATCTGATCCTTTTCGGTGAGGACCACCGGGAGGCCAGCCGAGCTCGCGCTCTGCCCGAAGTTCTCCGGGACCGGCGGGGTGTAGGCGGGGGCAGTGGCATCCAGGGCGATGGTCCCGGGGGCCTTGTCACTGACGTGGCCGGAGGCCATGTCGGCCCCGTATTTGAGCAGGGAGATGTTGGATTCCAGCATTTCCCGTTTTTTGGTGCCCAATTTCTTTTCCAGGATTTTCTTGAAGCGCTGCTCGAATTCCTTTTCGGTGAGGATGCCCATTTCCCGGTTAATGAGGCCCAGAAAGGCGGCGCCGGGGAGATTTCGGTTGAGGTGCTGGAGGGCGGCCCGGGTGCCGTCGATGGTCATGATTTTAATCCGCCGGTACTTAATCATGGATTGCACCTGAGACGGGAACGTGGCCATGATGTCATAGCAACTCTTGTGGGTGTTGACCACCAGCAGGCCGTTTTCTTTCAGGCCCCCCACATACTCCCGAAGAATCTGGTCCGACAGGAACTTCTCATTGAAAAAGGCCAGAACGTCCCGTTCCGTGAGTTCTGAAGAATTGCGGATGGGCTGGGAGGAAATGCGCAGGTTCATGAAGACCGGGGCGCCCTTCCGGGCCGCACCGTAGCGGGCCCCGGACTGGATGTATTTCTTGCCGGTGCCCACGTCTTGGGCATAGATCAGGGCCGCGGACTCCAGTGCGGTCTTGACGCCTTCGGCGCCCACCCCGATAAAAGTCATGCCCAACTCCCGCTCCAGATAGCCCGGGAGCGGGGCTGGCCGGAGCGTCAAGGGACCTTCGATGCCCACATAAAAATCCCGATGGAAACGCCGCTTCTTTTCGTAAAATGACAGCATGTTCTCTATTACTGCGGCGGCGTCGTATTTATTGAAGTCTTTGCTGCCCAGACCGTAAACCCCGTGAAAAAGGGTAGGCATATCGGTCCGGCCATAGACGCGGTGTTCCTTCTTGCCTTCCCGGCCGGCCCGGATGGAGATCTGCAGCGAGGCCTGCACGTCGGCCAACAGGAGTTGGTTATGGGTGGTGCCGGCCCGCTCCAGGACGGAAATCACCTTGGCCTTGCGCATGCCATAAGCCAGTTCTTCGTAGCACGGGGGATTGAACAGCACCGGCCGCACCACTCCGATCTTGTAGCCCTTCACGTCCCGGTAGTAGTCCACTACATCTTTGACCACGCCGGCGGCGGAGCCCAAAAGGACCACAGCCAAGTCGGCGTCTTCGGTGCGGTAACACTCCACCACCTTGAGGTTGGTGCCCAGAATCTTGTTCATGATATTCATGGCCAGCACAAAGCCCCGTTTAAAGAAGCGGTAGGCCAAATCCTGGGACACCTGGCCTTCCATGGTCAGCTCCGTGTCGGTGAAAGTACCGGTTAGGGTGCCGTGCTCGAAATTGGGTTGGTAGACCCGGTTGGGCGGCCCCACATAGTATTCCAGAAAGGCGTCGGAAAGTTCCTTAACGTTCTCGATGGCGTGGCTCTTGATGAAGCCGTCGCCGATGACCATGGTGGGCAGCATCACCTGCTTGAGTTCGCTCACCTTGAAGGCCACGGGCAACAGGTCATGCAGTTCCTGGTTATCTTCACTTACCAGTTGGGCCCAGCCGGCATTGCGCACCGCATAAAAATCGGTGTGGCCGCAGTGGATGGAAAGCGACCCCTTGTTGACCTCCCGGGCCATGACGGTCATGATGACCGGTAAGCGCTTGCCAGCTACGGAAAAGAGGTTCTTGGTCTTCAGGAGCAGGCCCTGGGAGGAGGTGTTGTCGGCGTAGCGCCCACCCTGACAAGCCATGGCCTCCACCGCGGCGATGGCGGAAAGCTCGTCTGAGGGCTGAAAGTACATGAGTTCGTTGCCGAACAGGTTTTTCTGGCCGCTGGCCGCCACCCGGGCGAAGTTTTCCGCTATGGGAGTGGAGGGGGTGATGGGGTAGCCGCAAAGGCCGTCCACGAGACGGGTCAACACCGAAATGGCAGCCTGGTTGCCATCCATCAAGACTTCCTGCCGTTTGCGGACATTATCCAACAGAGTCTTGGGGATGGAGTCCAGGTCAAAGGCGAACAGCTCGCCGGCGTCAAAACGCTCCCATTCGGTGGGCCAGTCGATGGGCAGGACTTTGTCTTTGCGGGTTTTGCGCAGCCGGTGGTAGGGAAGCTGCTGACGCAAGGTATCGATTTCGGTGCTGGGTCTCATGTCGGCGATCTCCTTTACAAGAAACTAGTGAATTTTTTATCGCAAATTAATAAACCTTTGGCAATAAAAAATCACTTGACCTGATAAATTATCCTTCATATATATTATATAGTATTAAATGAAGGATAATGATGGGCCTCTTGCAAAATTCATATTGAGGCCGTAAATTTTCCGTGCTGCTTAAATAAATTTTCGGTGGCACAGGCTAAAGCTTGCAGCTACCTTATTTTGCCAGAGGCTCTGATGGCCGCAGAATATTTTTTCCGAGAATTTGAGCCTATTCAACAGGAGACCCTGGCCCGGGCTGTCCAGGCCCATCAGGCTTATCTTAGCGCCCTCAAGGCCAGTCAGCCCCTCAGGGGCGGGATGCATTGGAAAAAAATCAGCGGCAAGGAATACTTATATAAATACCGGGACCGATTTGGGCACGGCGTCAGCCTCGGGGCCCGGTCGCCGGAAACGGAACGCCTCTTTGCCCAATTCGGGCGCGAGCGCCGGGATTCAGCGGCACAGCTGCACAGCCGGCGTGAGCGCCTGGCCACCGCAACCCGGTTCTGCCGCGCCGCCTTGATCCACCGAGTCCCCGAGACGGTCATCCGCATTGTGCGCCGCCTGGAGTGCAGCGGCCCTTTGGGGGCGTCGCTCCGGGTAATCGGCGCCCAGGCCCTGCACGCCTATGAATTTGCCGCAGAGGTCTTTATTGAGGCGCCCAAGGATTCGCCGTTCTGGTGGGAGGCCGCCCAAAAGCTTACCCTGGCGGCGGCCACGCCGGTGCCGCCGGCTGACCTTCTGCGTCTGCTGTGCCAGGCGGACCGCTCTTTCCGTCGCCTTCCCGGCAACGGTTTCCAGGCCGCCAATAAAGCCGGCTTTCTGGTGAAATTCATGCGCCCGCCGGCGTTCCGGGCCGCCACCAAACTTGCGCGCCCTGACGCCCCCAAACCTGCGGTGCCGGCCGAGTCCGGCGATCTTATCGCCCTTCTGGGCGCTCCCAAATTTTCTCAGGTGGTCATCGGCAAACGGGGCGCCCCCGCCACCATGGTGGTCCCCGATCCCCGGGCCCTGGCCCTGCAAAAGCTCTGGTTGAGCCAGCAAGAGGACCGGGAGCCCGCGAAGCGAAACCAGGACCGTCTCCAGGCCCTGGCCCTGGCGGAGCTGATCTTGCGCTTCCTGCCCCAGTATTATTTTTTCTCGTCCCAACTCAACCTTTTTCCCCCCGAAGTGGTCCGCCATGCCGAAGGCTTGGTGGAAGGCTATGATTAAACCCGGAATTAGACCTGAATTAGGGGTATCTCAGGTCCCCGAAGATGCCAAAACTGCGACACTTTAGACGCAATCCCCCCATCCTGAGTCGACCAGAGCATATCATTATGGAGACTTCGCAGCTTAACAGGGTAAAGACCCGCAAAAGGTATTTTGCCTCTGGACAGAGCCCTGAAAAGATCCTAATTTTGAAATGGCCTATTGACTCTGCTCAGCAATTTATGGTAACTATTTTGAATGCCAAAG
>DZCR01000182.1 GCA_022736495.1 Desulfobacca acetoxidans | reverse complement strand
GAGTATAAGGAGGTTAAAAAACTTGAACCAAAAATTAGACAATTAGAAAAAGAAATTGATCGACAAGCTAAAATAATTACCGAAAAACTCATGGCAAGTAATAGGAAGAACTATGCTAAAGAACTTGAGAATCATTTACTTAACAACGCCAGAATGGACACTACTATTACTACATCAGGCAAGAATGATACAACTCTCAAGATCAAGTTTATACTTGTATCTCGAGTCCTTGTGAATGAACTTACCAAAGATGGAGTACTTCCAAGCCGTTGGGAGCAAATGTGGTTTAGGACTGTTATTTTCACAGATGGATATCGTGAAACGTGGACTATGCATTTAAAGAAGTAAGAACTGATAATAAGGGGTCCTGGACGTGAGGACCGTAGGACAGTAGGGCGCGAAAGCGAAGCGCATCCCGCCTTTCGCATCATGCCATCGGGTGGAAAAATCCGCATCCTCGGAAGGCAAAGTCCAAATGCCTGCAAGTGATCGGGCAAAATAACGATGGCCTCGATGGTGAATGGTCGGCGTCGGCGACTGTGATAAAAATATGGGGGCAGGACTGGCAGCCGGCCGCTCAAGCGCTTAACTTAAACCAAAGTCTTTGATCTTCAGCTCGGTTATCCTCGCAGCGATGGCCGGTACAGACGGACACGATATCTCATGATGGTGATTGCGAAGGAGAGTGGCATGACCCCGGAGTCGGTAAAGGTGATAATCTATGATGCCCCTGCGCCCAAGGCTGAAAGCTGCGCCTGCGGCTGTGGCGGCCACCACCAGCATGGCGAAGAGAATGACCCCCTGGCCGGGGTCAGCCTGGAGATGCAGACACGGGCCCTGGCCCTGACCCTGGATACCGCGTTTCCCGGTAAGGTGCAGGTGGAGTACATCAATGTGCTCAAGGACCCCCGGGGGCCGAGCCTCCCCCAAACCGCACTGCTCTGTTCACTGTCCTACCCCACCCCGCTGGTCTATATCAACGGCGAGGGGCGGTTCGCCGGGGCCCTCATCCCGGAGCGTATCCGGGAAGAGGTGAAAAAAATCCTGGCGGGACAATAACGGCAAGCCGCAGAAATTTCCCCTGCGGGCAGCTTGGTGAGGCGGATGGTAAAGGGCGGTTTTGGCGGGCCAAGGTGCAAAATAACGGTTGCCACTAGCTAGCAAGCTGTTGAAATTCAGAAAAGAAGAAGATTCTTAATTATATAAAATAACCTGATATTAAATATATATCTGGGTCAAGCGGATACGCCTGTTAAATTATAACCTTCAATGTCACAATTAATCTGATCTCGATTTGGTGGTTGTCAGCTTCAATCTTAGTCATTACAATTAATTCCATCCAACTGATGTAATCTATGCCCTATAAATGCATTATACTCATGAAGCCAACCATGCCCAGATTTCCAACAGGAAGCCGAAAACGGAAAACCGAAAACCATGTCTTTCCGCTGCGGCATTTTCGGTCTGCCTAACGCCGGCAAGACCACCATCTTCAATGCCTTGACCGCCGGCACCGCCGAAGTGGCCCCCTATCCCTTCTGCACCATCGCCCCCAATACGGGGGTGGTGCCCGTCCCCGACGAGCGACTTACCCGTCTGGGAGAATTGCTCAAGCCCGAGAAACTCACTCCGGCCTTCATTGAGTTCGTGGATGTGGCCGGTCTCATCGCCGGTGCCTCCAGGGGCGAAGGCCTGGGCAACCAGTTTTTGGCCGCCATCCGGGAGGTGGACCTCCTGGTCCACGTAGTGCGCTGCTTCGAGGCCGAAGCCTGCCCGCATCCCCTGTCCCAGGTTGACCCCGTGCGGGACGTGGAGGTGGTGGAAACCGAACTGCTTTTGGCCGACTTGGAGGTATTAAGCCGTCATCTGCTTAAGCTGGAAAAACGCGCCAAGGTCGGCGATAAGGCCGCGGCCCTGGCCTACCCCACCCTGGCCCGGGTCGAGGCCGGACTCAACCAGGGGACTTGGGCCCGGAACCTCAGGCTGACCGCCGCGGAGATCGAAAACCTCAAAGATACGCCGCTGTTAACCCTGAAGCCCTGTCTGTTCGTGGCCAACCTCAGCGAGGCCGAACTTCACGGCGGCTCCCACTATGCCGCCCTGCAAGCGTTGGCCGGGGAGAGGCTATGGCCACTCATACCCATCCTGGGAGACCTGGAAGCGGAACTCCAGGCCTTTGCCCCCGAGGAACGCCTGGAATTCTTGGCCGGTTTGGGTCTTACGGAACCCGGCATGGCCCGCCTCGTCCGGGAGTCCTCCCGGCTGTTGGGGTTGGTGACCTTCTATACCATCGTCGGCCCCGAAGTGCGGGCTTGGCAGGTGCCGGTCGGGACGCCGGCTCCCCGGGCTGCCGGCCAGGTCCATTCCGACATGGAAAAGGGCTTTATCCGGGCCGAAGTCATGCGGTTCGCCGATCTGGACCGCCTGAGTTCTCCCGCCCGGGTCAAGGAGGCCGGCGAGCTTAAAGTGCAGGGCCGGGATTATCTCGTGGCCGACGGCGACATCCTCCTATTTCGCTTCCAACGCTGACCCCCGAGCCGGAGCATTTGCTTTTAATGCAACTTTGTGATAAAAAGAGGGCGGCAAGGAGGTGAAAAATGTTCCACGTTGGCCAGTTGGCCGTTTACCCGGCCCACGGAGTTGGGAGGATCGAATCCGTCCAAGAACGCGCCGTTTCGGGAAATGATCAGGAAAAATTCTATATCATGCGCCTCCTGGATACCGATATGATCATCATGATACCCACCGGAAATGCCCGGAACATCGGTCTCCGAGACATAATCGACCTCCAGGCGGTCACCGAGATCTATGACATCCTGCGTCACCGTCCCTCCCGCCTGAATAATCAGACCTGGAACCGCCGATACCGGGACTACATGGATAAAATCAAGACCGGCTCGCTATTCCGGGTGGCGGAAGTCTTGCGGGACCTGACCCTGCTCAAAACCGAAAAGGATCTCTCCTTTGGCGAGCGCAAGATGTTGGATACTGCCAAGAATCTTTTGGTTAAAGAACTTTCTCTGGTAAACAACTCAAACGAAGACGAAATTGAAGCCCAACTCCTGGCTTTGGTGGAAGCCGGCGAGTAATCACCTTTCCCAGTCGCTTTATTAGATTAGACCGCAATTTCCAGAAGTTCACCATCACCACGGCAAGGAGTGCCGGGACCATGCCTTCTCAGCGACGCCAACCGCGCACCCCCTATAATCTGGCGTCGGGGCGTTATCGTCCCGCCTGGGATTTTTCTTAAGTCTTTAAGAAAGGAGGTGATATCTCCGTGCTACAGAAGATGGTCACCGGGGCCATCCTGGGGGCTATTTGTGCGGTCAGCGGCTATCTCATCGCCTCGCAAATTCCTCAGCTCGATTATCTGTGGTGGGCGGGTTACGCCGGGGCGGCTGCAGGTCTGGCCATAGCCGGGCTCACCCTGGGGCTGGAGCAGGTCATCAAGCGCATCCCTTTAAAAACCATCATCGGCAGCACCCTGGGCCTGTTAATCGGGCTGGGAATCGGCAAGCTGGCCAGCTATCCCTTTGACAAATACCTGGAACTTCCCAACCTGCAAATTCCTTTATACATTTTTTTTTCGGCAATCTTTGGTTATATCGGCCTGGTGCTGGGGGGTAAGAAAATGTCCGAGGTTAGCACCCCCTACTTTTTGGATCCCGCCGGCAAGCCCCCGCGTCATGCCTTGAAAATTCTGGATACCAGCGTCATCATCGACGGCCGCGTTGCCGACATCGCCGAAACCGGCTTCCTGGATGGCACCCTTATTGTCCCGAAATTTGTCCTGGAGGAATTGCAATATGTCGCCGATTCCTCCGACGACCTGAGGCGTACCCGGGGCCGCCGGGGCCTGGATATCTTGAAACGGCTTCAACAGCAGAATCCTCTGCGGGTGGAGTTCATCGAAGACGATATCCCCAAAGCCGCCGGGGTGGACTCCAAGTTGGTTGGTCTGGCCTTAAAACTGCGGGCCAAGATCATGACCAATGATTTCAATCTCCACAAAGTAGCCGAGCTCCAGGGGATAGAGGTCTTAAATATCAACCAGTTGGCCAATGCCATGAAGCCTGCAGTCCTGCCCGGCGAAACCCTGCACGTCCAGATTCTCCGGGAGGGAAAATCTCAGGGCCAGGGAATTGCGTATCTCGATGACGGCACCATGGTGGTGATCGAGAACGCCCGGCGCCACATCGGCCGGGAAGTCGAGGTCGCGGTCACCAGCGTCTTGCAAACCACTGCGGGACGCATGATCTTTAGCGAAATCAAAAACGGCGGCGCCGCCATCCGAAAGGTGTAGTTTTTGAGGGGAGGGCGGCGGACGAGAGTCCCCCGCCCTCCCCTCAAGCTCCCCTCCCAACCCCCTATATATGGGATTAATAAGTGACGTAGCGCATGCACTGCCCGCCATTCCCTGGTTCAGCTTTTGAGAAGCGGGCGCGTATAAATTCATGGAAGCCTCTGAACCCCTGGCCTTTACCGTGACCGCTCCGGGGACCGGCGCCCGTCTGGATCAATTCCTGGCGCAGCAATTAGGCTGGTCCCGGGCCCGCCTACAAAAGCTTCTCAAATCCGGCCGGGTTCTGGTCAACGGCCACCCACGCCCGGCTTCCTATCGGGTCAGGCCCGGTGATGGGGTCGTGGTGACGGTGCCGCCGCCGGAACTAAGTCACCTGGCCCCCGAAGCCCTGCCCCTGGAAATTCTCTTTGAGGATCAAGACCTCTTGGTGGTGAACAAGCCCCCGGGGCTGGTGGTCCATCCCGGCGCCGGGCACCGCCAGGGCACCCTGCTCAACGCCCTGGTGCACCACTGCCCCGACCTCAAGGACATCGGTGAGGTCAGCCGGCCCGGCTTGGTGCATCGCCTGGATAAGGACACCAGCGGCCTTCTGGTAGTGGCCAAGACCGCCCTGGCCCACGCGGCACTGGTGGCCCAGTTCCAGGTCCACGCCATCACTAAAATATATCAGGCCCTGGTCTGGGGCCGCCTGCCGGGGACCGAAGGCCGGATCGAAAAAGAGGTGGGCCGCCACCCCACTTTGCGGCAGAAAATGAGCGTCCACGCCCGCCGGGGCAAACCCGCGGTCACCTTCTGGCGGGTCCTTAAAGAATTTCCCGGTCCCCTGACCCTGGTGGAACTTTCACCCCAAACCGGGCGCACCCATCAACTGCGGGTCCACCTGGCCTCCGAGGGCCATCCGGTCCTGGGGGATGCCACCTACGGCGGCGGGGTGAGCCGCCTGGCGGGCCACCCGGCGCTGACGGCACTCAAACCCCTGATGCACCGCCAGTTGCTCCACGCCTGGCGCCTGGGCATCACCCACCCCCGCACCAGTGAGAAAATAACCTGGGAGGCGCCGCTGCCGAGGGATTTTCAGGCGGTGCTGGACAAATTAGAAACCCTGAATTAATGTAGTACACAAGGGTGCGCCCTGCGCACCTTCGAACGCGCTTTTAGAAACAAACAACCATGGTGCGCGGTGCGCACCCTACGCGACTTCTTTATTCAGGAACAAATGATGAAAGAAGATAATGAATATAATGGTGGCGATAAAAATTTCCCAATCTGGTTATTAGGCGATTCTAATCCAGCACAATGGGAAGACAAACTTGATTATCCTTTCGATCCCCGCCATCCAGTCGTTCACAATATCTGGACTCCAGTAATTGATGTAATACAAGATAGGACTTT
This sequence comes from Desulfobacca acetoxidans, assembly GCA_022736495.1. The sequence goes on along the minus strand of DZCR01000182.1, from coordinate 409 downwards.
CGCGGAAAAATTAAGAATTGATACCTCAAGAATTTATATTCGGAACGCTATTCAGAATAGTGAATATAAAAAAGGCATCGAATTTGATACTAACTGGAACAATAGTATTAATAATGAAGTAAGGAGACTAATTGATTTAACAACTGAATTTAAAAATACTCTTAAAATAGTTATCTCTTTTGGGAGTTTTTCTTTTGAATTTGCCAGAAGGGGCCTATTTCCCTCCATCATTGACCCAAAACCATTCAGGCATTGGAATACTAAAAATTTAGGTATTGAATTTAATAAAAGTATACATATTTTTGATTTAGGTAAAGTTAACCTCATTCCACTTCTGCATAGAAGCATTTCAGGAGGTCATTATCTCAAGAGCCATAAGAATTTTTGTAATCCGGATGGAGTAAATATT
>DZCR01000181.1 GCA_022736495.1 Desulfobacca acetoxidans | reverse complement strand
TTTTGTAAACTTTTTTATTGCCCTATCGGAAAAAACTTTTGGCAAACGCTATAGCACTGAGTAGTATCAGGAGCACACGTATTACGATGGTTCTGTTGGTGGCTACTATTCTGGCAGTGGGAGCACCTCTGTTGATTACACTTTCATTGTGTCCGTGACCGGGAACGTGATTGATACCACAGCGGTTCCTGTCCCCGGCGCCCTGCTCCTCTTGGGGTCTGGTTTGATGCCCTTGGCGCTTTATGGGAGGCGGAAGTCGGTCTGCCGGAGTTGATCAAAAAAGTCGAGGAAGCGATAAGGTGAGGTTGAGAAACAGTCTTGTTAGGGGAGCACCCGCTCAACTGATCTCATCATCCGTCAGGTAACAGGCCGGGTCCGGGGCCCAGAGGTCGCCGGTTAAGGCCTCGGCCCGGACGCGGAAGTTGCCGCCGCAGATCTCCAGCCATTTACAACGGGCGCAGCGGCCGGTCACAAAGCGCTTCTTGTCTTTCAGGCGGGCCATCAGGGGGTTCGTCAGGTCGGTCCAGATGTCGCTGAAGGGGCGCTGCCGGACGTTGCCGAAGGACTCATGCCGCCAGAACTGGTCGGCGTGGACCTGGCCGTCCCAACTGACGCAGCCGATGCCCCGCCCGGAGTTGTTCCCTTCGTTCATCTTCAACAATTCCAGGACTTCGGCGGCCCGCCGCGGGTCCTCTTTGAGCAGTTTAAGATAGATATAGGGCCCATCCGCGTGGTTGTCCACCGTCAGCACTTCCACGGTGCGGCCCGCCTCGAATAAGCGCCGGGTGCGGGCGCAGATCAAATCCACCAGGTCACGGGTCTGGGCCTGCGTCAGGGCTTCTGCCACCAGCTTGCTGCCCCGGCCGGCATAGACCAGGTGATAGAAACAGATGCGGGGAATGTCATGCTCTTCCACTAGGTCGAAAATGGCCGGTACTTCCTGATAATTCAGACGGCTTACCGTAAAACGCAGTCCCACCTTAAGCCCCATCTCCTGGCAATTCTGTACCCCGGCCATGGCCGCAGTAAAAGCCCCGGCCTGCCCCCGGAACTTGTCGTGGGTGGCCGCGGTGCCGTCCAGACTGATACCCACATAGGACAGGCCCAGGTCGCGCAGTTGCCGGGCCGTGTCCCGGTCAATGAGGGTGCCGTTGGTGGAGATCACGGCGCGCATGCCGTGGGTTACGGTCCACTCCACCAGTTCCGGTAAATCCGGCCGCATCAGGGGTTCGCCCCCGGAAAACAAGATTACCGGAACGCCGAACTCCTTCAAGTCCCGCAGCAAAGCCAGTCCTTCGACGTGGCCCAGTTCATCCGGCGCCGCCCCCGCGGTAGCCTTGGCGTAACAATGCAGGCACTTGAGGTTGCACTGCTTGGTGACGTTCCAGACCACCACCGGCTTTTTGTCCGCGGAAAACTGCAAGAGATGGGACGGCAGGTCCTGGGCCCGGCGATCCCGGTAACGCAGCACGTCTCCGGCTTCCACTGCGCCGCAATAGAGTTTGGAGACTCCGATCATAAGGATGGCTTACTCTCTGAATATGCTGGTCTGGTAATGTTCGCGGATGACCCGGTTGAGATAGGCGTCCAGGTCGCAGAGGGCCTCCCGGGTGAGAATGAACTGGTCCTGGGAAGTGCGGTCCCGGACCAGTTTCAGGGCGTATTCCAGGTCCTTGGACATCTCCTGACAGATGGCCAGCGCGGAGGTATCCCGGGTCACCGCCTGCCGGAAAATTTCATCCTCGGCCCCGGGTTCGAAATTGAGTTGTATCCCGTGGTTATCCAGGAACTTTTCTTCGAACAGGTGCATCTGGTCATGGAGCCGGGCCAGCGCTTCAAACGCGGTTTTCAGGTCACAGTCCCAATGATAGTACTGGTCGGCCAATAATTCCACCCGGCTTTTGGTGAGAGGCAGGTGGTAGCGGGTGAGCAACTCCGATTCCCGGCGCCAGATGGACTCTTTCAGAATCTGCCGTTCCTTGGCGGCGGCTTGGTGGAACCTTGCTTTGAGATCGGGGTCTTCGGGGTCGTTCAGGCGACGCGCCAGTTCCTCGTCCGGGTGGTCTACGAGTTCGGAAGTGACTACCAATTCCATAACCGGGGTGGACGGCAGCCGTTTTTCGAATTGAATAAGCACGCGCTCGATGACACTGACCAGACCCCGGGCCCCGGTTTTCTCCAGCGCGGCCTGCTCGGCCAACCTCCTCAGGGCTTTGTCTTCAAAAGTGATGTCAATGCCGTAGGCCCGGAAGTCCCTCTTTTTGCTGGTAATGATGGGATTGTTGGGGTTTTGCAGGATAGCATAGAGGTCGTCGGCTGTGAGCTCCTCCAGCACGGCGATCACCGGCAGGCGGCCGACGAATTCCGATTCAAACCCGAACTTGATCAAATCTTCTGCGGTTACCTGTTTCAGAAAGGTCCGGTCCAGATCCCGGGAAGTCATTTCGCCCCGAAAGCCGATCTCCTGTTTGCTGATGCGCTCCTTGACGATCTTGTCCAGGCCGTTGAAGGCGCCGCTGACGATGAACAGGATGTGGCGGGTGTTGAGAGTCCGTTTATCTTTTTTGCCGGTGCGGCGGTAGTGTTCGATGGCCTGAATCTGGGAAACCGGGTCATGGGCCACCTTCAGGTCCACTTCGGTCTCTTCCATGGGTTTCAGCAAGGCCCGCTGGACCCCGGTGCGCGACACATCCGGCCCCCCCCAGGAATGCCCTGAGGAGGCGATCTTGTCGATTTCATCGATATAGATGATACCGTATTGGGCCAGTTCCAGGTCGTCGCCCGCGGCGTAAACCAGGTCCCGGACCAGGTCTTCCACATCGCCGCCCACGTAGCCGGTTTCACTGAATTTGGTGGCGTCGCCTTTGATGAACGGCACGCCGATCTTCTTGGCAATGAGCTTGACCAGGTAGGTTTTGCCCACCCCGGTGGGACCGGCGAGGACGATGTTATTCTTAATGGAGCCTACCCCGGGTTCTGGGTCCCGTCCCATTTCCAGGGAATGACGGATGCGGTTGAAATGGGTGCAGACCTTGGTGGCCAGGACACTTTTGGCCAGGTCCTGCTTGATCACATACTCATCGAGATAGGCCTCCAACTCCTCCGGCTTCAGGTCGAATTTGATCTGGCCGAGTTTGGGGTTTTTCACCTGACTCTCATCGTCTTTCTCGGGTTTGGCCACCCAATGCGGGGCCAACACTTTTATACGGCTGCCATATTTGTTACTGAGATACTCACTCAGTTCTTTTTCAAGTTCTTTTGGATCAGGAATTTTTTCCATGGCTCATGACTCTTGGCAGGCTGCACCACTGTTATAGGAATATTTTTCATTAAATTATAACTGTCTGGCGGAATAGTGCAAGAGAGGGTGGGTCTGAAGTCCCGGTAGCTTGCCGCGGATGAATTTATTCCCGGGTTTTCACTTGCCACTTGCCACAGGTAAAATTTTCTCTTCAGGGTGGTTGACCTGATCTCAAATAGGCCCCACAATGGGATAGTCGCGATGAAATCGGCGGCAGAGGCGAACCGCCGCTTACCGCAGTGGGAGGACCATGGATTCACCATTTCTGCACACCCTGGCCCAGGCGAGGCCTGATCCCGGCGGTGGCGCGGCCGCAGCCCATGGGGCCGCCCTGGGATTGGCCTTGCTGGAGAAGGTGGTCAGGCTGGAGCACCAACGGCAGGAGGGTGCTGCAAGACCGCAGTTTCCCTGGGATGATCTCCTGAGACGGGTGCGTCAGGTGGCTGACGCCGTGCTCCGGTTGCAAGAGGCAGATATTCTGGCCTACTTCAACCTCGTGAAGGCTCGGGAGAGCCGCGACCCTTCGAGCCGGGCCGGGGCCTTGGAGGAGGCGCTCAGTTGCCCTCTCCGTATTATGCAACAGGCCCAGGAGGGTCTGGCCATGATTGCCCAGGGTGGCGCCCGCTGCAAAATGCACCTGCTTGCCGATCTGCTGGTGGCCTGCGAATTGCTGGGCGCGGCCTTTCGGGGGGCGCACCACATCGCCTGGGCCAACCTCTGCCTTATGAGCGACAGCCCCCGGCGCGCCGTCTGGGCCGCTGATCTGGCCCACACCCTGAAGGCGGCGGAGGCCTTGCTCCAGCAGGTGAGCGCCGAACTTACGGATAGAGAGTCATGCCCTTGAGCCTCGCCGCCGACAACCTGAATGCCTTAAATCCCGTTGTCGCCAAGGCCCTGCAAACCCTCGACCCTCATCCCCTCCAGGAACTGGCCCGCCGGGTCGAGCAGGCCGGCGTCCAGCTCATCGATATCAACCCCGGCTACCTGGCCCCCCGCCACCTGGACCGCATGGTTTTTATGGTGGAAGCGGTCCAGGTGGTCACCAAGGTCCGCCTCATGCTGGACAGCCCGAATGCCCTGGCCCTGGCCCGGGGTCTGGGAGTCTGTCGCCGTTCCCCCATTCTCAACGCCTGCACCCTGGAGGATGACAAGCTTCGGGAAATTCTGCCCCTGGCTGCGGCCCACCAAACGGACCTGGTGCTGCTGCTCCTGGATGCCCGGTCCTTTCCCGCTGCTTCGCTGGAAAACAAAATCACCCTGGCCCTGGAGTTGCGGCAGCAGGCCCTGGCCGCCGGGCTCACGGACTTGCACCTGATCTATGACCCGGTGCTTCCCAACCTCGCATGGCCCGACGCCTGGGAGCAGACGAGGGCGGCGGTCAAGACCGTGCGTCTCCTGGCTGGCGGGGAGATTTTGCAAACCCCGGCCCGGACCATGGCGGGGCTCTCCAACTTGCGGAGCGGGTTGCGGCGCACCTATTCCGTGGGGGTCGAAGCGGCCGCGCTCGGGGTCCTGGCGGGGGCGGGGCTACAGATAGCGTTGGTGGATGTGCTGCAACCGGGGCTGATGGAAATTGTCCGGGACATCAACCGGGCGGTGTAAGGATCTGTCCTGACCAGGCGAGGAGCTGACATTTTGGGACTAATACTTTACATGTCGCCTGGGTCTTAGATCAAGCTAACATATCCATATCAATTCACTTTAATGGATTTTACCAGGGTGGATTGATATCAGTTATACGTAACAAATGCCGTTTTTTCCAGTAATGGTGGTTGGTTAGGTGCTTTCTTTTATGCCTTAGTTTTTTTCTGGTGTCAAGTTTTTTTAAGATCGATTCTTTATTGGAACCCGGTATAGTAGGCTCATCCGCCCGGAGGATAGGGCTCTGCTGGAGAGCAACCCGAGCGCCGCGGCGGGGGATGACGGAGGGGCAGGGCTGTGTGCTCTGCCTCTCTTTTTCCTGCCCCTCCAGATTCCCCTGAAGCGGTAAACTCCGGGGGTGTGGGGGCAGCGCCCCCACCTTATGATCGTCACTCCGGTAACGTTCGGTGCATGACCACCTCCATGGCTTTATAGTAATCCCTCTTGACCTTAAGGTTAGAAACCTTGCAGTAGCGCTGGGTGGTGGTAATCCAGGTATGCCCCAGGAGATCCTGGATGGTGGCCAGGTCCGCATCGGCATTTAACATTTGGGTTGCCATGGTGTGCCGGAGGTGATGGCAGGACACGGTTACCCGGGTTTTCCGGGCATAGTATTCCATCCGTTTCTGTATGCCCCGCACGGAGAGTGGTTTGCCGGTGTAAGGCCCCTTTTCCACCAAAAAGACCTGCTTGGCCTTGGCCCGGGGTCTGAGCTGCAGGTACTTCTCCAGGGCCTGATGGGTATCCGGGCTGATATACACGACCCGATCCTTCCCGCCCTTGCCGTGCTGGACTAGGAGCCTGCCTCGCGTGAGGTCTAGGGCCTCCAGGGTAAGATTTGCCACCTCTTCCACCCGCAAGCCACTGCGCAGCATCAGTAAGAAGAGGGCCCGGTCCCGGGGTCGCTTGATGGCGCCGAACAGAGTGGTCAGCTCCTCCTCTTTGAGACACCGGGGCAGCGGCCGGGGAAGCCGTAAGGCCTGGCCGCGTCTTACCGGATTGCTCACCGCGACTCCTTCCTCATGGGCTAAGTAGTCATAGAACTGCCGCACGCTGAGCAGGTGATAGTTGATCGTGCTGGGTTTGAGCCTCTTGTCCAGGAGGTGATCGATATAAGCTAGTGGTATGTTTCGCAATTAACTACCGTTAACAGCGTTTGTATAAAGGGGT
>DZCR01000180.1 GCA_022736495.1 Desulfobacca acetoxidans | reverse complement strand
AGACGTGATGGGCCGCGGCTTCGAGTTTTATGGCTAACTCGTGGATGGCAGCAAGTTCGAGCCGGTTGGCCCGAGTGACGGTGGGGTTTATCTGAAAAGGTAGCCCGGCCTTTTGACAGGCAGCGATGCCCGCCAGGGCCCCGGCGTAGGCCCCATCCACGGCCCGGAGGTGGTCATGGGAGTTGGCTGTGGCGCCGTCAATGGAGATGCTTACCCGTTGGATGCCCACGTCCTTAAGGCGCGCCGCGATGGCCGGGGTGAGCAGGGTGCCGTTCACCGCCATGACCATGCGGTGGCCGAGTTTCGTGCCGTAAGCCGCTAGGTCAAAGATATCCGCCCGCAGCAGGGGTTCGCCGCCGGTGAGGATGACCACCACCTGGCCCATAGAGGCCAGGTCGTCCAGGAGTTTGATGCCTTCGTCGGTGGTCAACTCCCCGGGATAGGGCCCGGCCCCTGCCGCGGCCCGGCAGTGGAGACAGGCCAGGTTGCAGCGCCGGGTGGTCTCCCAGGCCAGGAGGCGCAAGGGGGAGGTTTTTTCAAGTATGTCGGTTGGATGATTCATAATCTATGATTATGATAATTTACTCTCGTTATTATGTTCCATTGTAATATTATTCAAAAATATAATTATATGCTTTGCGTTATCTTGGTGGCACAGGTTTGTAACCTGTGCGTATTTCGATTCTTTACAGCTGCTTTGTCAGAACCTGTGCGGCCTGTTTGGCGAAATACGTCAAAATCATATCCGCGCCGGCCCGTTTGATAGAAAGCAAAGACTCCAGCATGACCGCGGTTTCGTCCAGCCAGCCGTTGGCCGCGGCGGCCTTGATCATGGCATACTCGCCGCTCACCTGGTAGGCGGCCAGGGGCAGGTCGAACTCCGCGGCCAACTGCGAGATGATGTCCAGGTACGGCAAGGCCGGCTTGACCATGAGGATATCAGCCCCTTCTTCCACGTCTAAGGCGGCTTCGCGCAAGGCCTCCCGGGCGTTGGCCGGGTCCATCTGATAGGAGCGGCGGTCGCCGAAGGCGGGGGCGGACTCGGCCGCGTCCCGGAAGGGGCCGTAGAAGCTGGAGGCGTATTTCACCGCGTAGCTCATGATGGGCACCATCTCGAAACCGCGCTCGTCCAGGGCCTCCCGGATGGCCCCTACCCTGCCGTCCATCATGTCGGAGGGGGCTACCATGTCGGCCCCGGCCTCGGCGTGGGACACCGCCACCTGACCCAGGACCTCCAGGGTGACGTCGTTGTCCACCTCCTGCCCGGTCAGCAGGCCGCAGTGGCCGTGGGAGGTGTAGCCGCACAGGCAGACGTCGGTAATCACCACCAACTCGGGAACCTGTTTTTTAAGCTGCCGCACCGCCTGCTGCACCGCGCCCTTGGGGGAGGCGGCTTCGGAGCCGGTGTCGTCTTTCCTGGTGGGCAGCCCGAAGAGGAGCACCGCGGGTACGCCCACGTCCAGGGCAGCTTTGGCCTCGCCCACCAGCAGGTCAACGGATAGGCGGGAAACACCGGGCATGGAAGTAATTTCCTGGCGTACGCCCTGGCCGGGGGCGGCGAACATGGGGTAGATAAAGTCTTCGGGGCGCAGATGCGTCTCCCGCACCATGCGCCGCAGGGGTTCCCGCCGTCTTAAGCGCCGGGGCCGAAATAACAATTCCATGATCGGGACCTCTTATACTATTTTCTGTTCCGGTTTATTGTGGAAAAAATCAAGAAATATCAATGCTATTTTTTAGGTAATTGTTACCCAGCCGCGCCAGCCTGTCAAGCTCTGGGGGCAGGTCTCGCGGCAGACCAAAAAACAAGGATCAGGGTGGCGCCGTCAATCTAAACTTGACTATGGTTGGTAGTATTCTTAGATAGTAAACAATGCTTTTTTTTCGGAGGAGCCAGAGGATTCTCCCCCATAAACCTTTTGATGACGCAGGAGGGGTCAACCGCTATGAAAAAAATTCTTTCTCTTGACGGCGGCGGCATCCGGGGCATTATTCCGGCCATGATTTTAGCCGAGATCGAACAGCGGACCAACAAACCGGCCGCGGCTCTGTTCGACCTCATGGCCGGGACCTCCACCGGCGGGATTATCAGCCTGGCGCTGAGCCGGGACGGTGGTGGTGGTGCGCCAAAGTACCGGGCGTTGGACTTGGTAGACCTTTATGTGAATCGGGGTCCGGAGATCTTCTTCCGCGATTTTTGGCAGGGGGTCAGTTCGGTGGCGGGGATTACGCAAGAGAAATATTCCCAGACCCCTCTGGAAACAATTCTCCTGGAGTACTTCGAGGACACGCCCCTGGAGGCGGCTCTGACCCGGGTCCTGGTGAGCAGCTACGAAATCGAGACCCGGACCCCCTTTTTCTTCAAGAGTTGGCGTGAGGAATGCAAGCCGGTTTTGATGCGTTATGCGGCCCGGGCCACGTCGGCGGCGCCCACTTACTTTGAGCCCGCGCAGGTTTGGGTGGCGGGGCAGGGAAAGGCCTTGATTGACGGCGGCGTTTTCGTTAACAACCCGGCCATGTCGGCGTATTCTGAGGCCCGGCGCCTCTTTCCGCAAGAGACGGACTTTCTCATCGTATCCCTGGGCACCGGACAGCTGACCCGGCGGATCTCCTTCGAGGATGCGAAAGACTGGGGCAAGGCGCAGTGGGCCTTGCCCATTCTCAACGTGGTGTTCGACGGCGTCAGCGCCGCGGTGGATTATCAGTTGCGGGAGATATTGGGGGAGCACTTTTTCCGGTTCCAGACCACCCTGGACACGGCCAATGACGATATGGATGATGCCTCGCCTGCGAACCTGGCGGCCCTGAAGATCGAGGCGGGGCGCATTATCCAGGCTCAAGGGGCAGACCTTGACAAGGTTTGCCAGATGCTGATGCAGCCTTGAACCCCCGGCAAGGCGGTGGGGGGCTGACAGTTGTGGCGGCAGTCAAGCCAGTATAGTATAAGGGTAAAGCCATAATTTGAGAGGCAAGATTACTTTACGGGGCAGGGGCGATGAACAAAAATACTTCCCGCGGCCTGGTAATCCTGATGGTCGTGATTATTGTCGCAGTGGTGCTGTGGCGGCTCTATCTTGCCGGTCCTCCGACGGCCGGGCTGGCTCCCGCGGTCATCTCAAAGCCGGCGGTGGTGGCATCCCCGGCAGCTCCAGCACCCAAAGAACCTGGTCCACAGGGACTGCCCGCCGCTCCCCCCATCAAACCGGAGGCCCCCCAAGGCAGCGCTCCTCTTCAGGAGCTGAGCCCCCTGGCGCCAAAAATTACGATTCTCCCGCCGCCTATGATGAAAGAACACTACGGAATTTTGGTGGGCAATTATCGAAATTACCAGGACGCCGCCAAGATGCTGGCCAGGCTGAAAAAGCAGGGGCAACCCGCGTTTGTGCAGCGCGACCCGAGAGATCTAAAGGGGTTTCAGGTTTGGCAAGGGCCGTTTTCCTCCCAAGACGAGGCCAGAGCCGCAGAAAAAGAAATGAGCGCCAGACTCAAGAAACCTCTAAAGATTGAGCAGATTGAAAATCCGGTGCCCAAGTGATATTTGGCCCCAGACACTCACCTCGAGGGCGGACACGGACGTCCGCCCCCTAACCTTAAGCCCCGCCCAAACCGAACGAATTATAAATCCCCCCAACCCCCCTTTTTCAATGGGGGGCTTCAGGCTGACTCCAAATCAAACCCAGACGCCTTAATTATGTCCCCAAAATGCTGGCGGATCATTGATGACCCAAAATCAGGTCTTCATTGCACGAACACCTCCACGGAATCGCCTTGACTGCCCGGCCCCACTACGGTGATCCGATGGCGGCCCCGGGACAATTCCAGGGGCAGTGCATAGGGAGGGCCGGTGGCGGCCACTTCCCGGCCATTCACGAACCAGTTAATTTTCTTAAAGGGCTCACGGCACAGGGCTTTAGAAGTCACGCGGACCACCTCGGAGCGAGGCGGCAACAGGAAACGGTCGCCGTTGAGAGGGGAGCTGATACTGACCCGGAGCGCCAGGCCTTCCGTCCGGCTGGAGGCGGGGACAGTGCCGTTGAAGGCGGAGGGGAGTCCGGCGACCACCGCCGCATGGGAACGGTGACTTTGCCTGGGAGGATCGGGAGCGGCGGGCACTGGGTCCTGAAAGGTGTTCCGCAGGTCCTGGTCAAATTCGGCCAAGCGAAAGCGCCCTTCCCCGCCTTTTTCGTAACGCTGATGCAGCCAGCCCGCAAAATTTGTGGGCATGCGGTGCCAGGGTTCCTTAAGGTGATGATAGGTGCAAAGCGCCTGGGGTTCGGTGGCAGCCATAAACACTTCCCGGCGACGGTGGACGCAACCGGGACCGGGTTTTAAGCCGGAGAAAGAGCAGATTTCCGCTGCGATTACCCCCTCCGGTTTTTTAAAGGCCGACGGCGGGGAGCCGACGAACAGAACTGCGGCCAATTCAGCCAGGATGGGGGCGGCTGCGGTGGCGCCGCTGAGATTGGCGGTGGGCCGGCCATTGAAATTTCCCACCCAGACGGCCAGGGTATATGCCGGGGTGTAGCCTACGGCCCATTCGTCCCGGTAGCGGCTGCTGGTGCCGGTCTTGATGGCTAGGCGGTAGGGCGGGTTCATGGCCGCGGCGCCGCCAAAGATGCGGGCCCGGGCCATGGGGTCGCTCAAGATGTCGCTGATGATGAAGGCCGCCTGGGGGGAAAATATCGGTATTCCCGCTTCCCGGGGAGCGTCCCGGGTCAAGCGCACCGGGGCGAAGCGGCCGTGGTTGGCCAGGCTTGCATAAGCCGCAGCCAGTTGCAGCAGGCTGACTTCGGGGTTACCCACCACCAGGCCAAGGCCGTAGTGCTGCGGATCAAATTCCGGGCGGTTGATCAGGCCCAAGCTGGTCAAGGTGTCGTAGTAATTCTCCGGTCCGATCAGGTTGAGCAGGTAAACGGCAGAAAGGTTAAGGGAATTTCCCAGGGCCTCCCGGAAGGACACCGGACCTTGACTGACGCGATCGAAATTGGAGGGGATAAACTCGCCCCGGGGGGTGCGGTAGCGCCGTTCCACGTCCTCCATTACCGTGGCCGGAGTGAACCCCTGGTCCAGGGCCAGTCCATAGAGAAAGGGTTTGAGGGTGGAGCCCGGGGAGCGCCAGGCTGCGGCGCCGTTGTTAAAGCCCTGATGCCGGGGATCATAGTTGCAGGAGCCCGCCAGGGCCAGAACTTCGTGGGTGCGGTTGTCAATGATCACCGCGGCGGCCTGGGAGGCGCCGGCTTTGATGAGCCGGGCCTGGTGGGAGTGGACGATGGCCTGGGTCCGGCGCTGCAAGGGCAGATCCAGGGTGGTCCGAAGCCGCTGGGAACTCAACTCCGATGGTTTTTCCCGGGCCAGAACCAGGTTGACAAAGTGGGGGGCTTCAAAGGGGAAGGCCGGGGGGCGGTGGCCGTGCCCCCGGAACCGGAGGTGCTCGGCCTGGCAGGTCTGAAGTTCCTGGGGCGTGAGATACCCCAGATGCGCCATGCGGCTGAGGACCCAGCGCTGCCGCGCCATAAGACGCTCGCGTCGAGGTCCGTACGGGTTCAGGGCGCCGGGGGCCTTGACCAGCGCGGCCAGGGTGGCGGCTTCGCTGGCGTCCAGGCGAGAGGCGGTTTTGCCGAAATAGGCCTGGGCTCCGGCCTCCACCCCCATGAGGTTGCTGCCCAGGGGCACACGGTTGAGGTAGTGCCGGAGAATTTCCGCTTTACTATAGAGCAGCGAAAGCCTGAGGCTGCGGGCCAGTTCCACCAGCTTGCGATAATAGCTGCGGGGGCCGGGGTCGATGAGGCGCGCCAGTTGCTGGGGGATGGTGGAGGCGCCGGAGACGATGCGACCCTGGGTCAGGTTGGTTAGTGCGGCGCGGACGATGGCCAGGGGATCGAAGCCGGGATGATGCCAGAAGCGCTGGTCCTCCGCGGCCACGAAGGCCGCGGCGACGATGGCGGGAAGCGGTCCATCGGGGAGAACAACTAGTTTGCGCCCCTGAGCTTCGGGAACCAGCCGCAGGATGCGGCCGGCCCGGTCCAGCACCAGGGGGCCGGGTTTGAGCTTGAGGGCTTCCGGGTCCAGGCGGGAGACGGCGGCAAGATGCCAGGTCAGGGCGGCCAGGATCAGGAGG
>DZCR01000179.1 GCA_022736495.1 Desulfobacca acetoxidans | reverse complement strand
CCTCGGCTTGTAAGGCCGATGCTCTCCCAGCTGAGCTAACCGCCCCCGCAATCAAGCGTGGACACCCTTTTACCAAGAAGGCCACTTGTCGTCAAGGAAAAAGAAGGGCAAAAAATTGTAAAAAAGATCAGTGGGGGCTGTTATCCACCGTAACGACGGCCTCACCAGCATAAACGGCTGGCAGAGGCAGTTCCTTGAATAACGACTCTCCCTCCTTCAGAACAATTGCCCGTTCCAGGGCCTCATCGGCATGGGCTATACATTCGATGACCAGACTTTTTTTGATATTGGCCGGCACATCTTCCAGGTTCCGTTCATTGTCCTTGGGAATCAGGACGCGAGTAATATTTCCTCGTTTGGCGGCCAGAAGTTTTTCCGTCAAACCACCGATGGGCAGGATTCGTCCCCGCAGGGTAATCTCGCCGGTCATGGCCAGATCGTGTCGAACCGGCGCTTTGAGCAAGGCCGACACCAGGGTTGTGGCAATGGTTATCCCCGCCGATGGCCCATCTTTGGGAATAGCCCCTTCCGGCACATGGATATGAATATCGAGCTTCTGGTAAAAATCAGCCTCCAGTCCCAGCCGTAAGGCCCGAGAACGAACATAACTCAAAGCGGCCTGGGCCGATTCCTGCATCACCTCACCCAGCTTGCCGGTGATAGTCACTTTCCCGGTGCCAGGCATCAGGGTGGCCTCTATCTGTAAAAGTTCGCCCCCCACTTCCGTCCAGGCCAGACCGGTGGTCAATCCGATTTCATCCCGCTCTTCCGCCAGACCAAAACGATACGGAGGCGTTCCCAGATATTTGAGCACCGATTGCGTGGTCAACTTATACTGCTTGTTTTTGACCTTTTTCTTCAAGCGATCACGGGCGATTTTACGACACAGGGAGGCCAGATTCCGCTCCAGGCTCCTGACCCCGGCCTCCTTGGTATAACGACGGATAATTTCCAGGATACTCCCCTCGCTCAACTGAATATCTTCTGGTTGAAACCCATTCGCCTCCAGTTGCTTGGGCAGCAGATACCCTTCCGCGATCTTCTGTTTTTCCTCCTCGGTATAACCATTCAGGCGAATTATCTCCATCCGGTCCTGAAGTGGCAAGGGAATGCCATGCAGATTGTTGGCCGTGGTGATAAAAAAGACCTCGGACAGGTCATAATCCAGATCCAGATAGTGATCGTTAAAGGCATTATTCTGTTCTGGATCAAGCACTTCCAACAGGGCTGAGGAGGGATCGCCCCGAAAATCAGTGCTCATCTTATCCACTTCATCCAGACAAAAAACGGGATTAATCACATCCCCCTTTTGCATGGACTGGATAATCTTGCCGGGCATAGCCCCGATATAGGTGCGGCGATGACCACGAATCTCGGCTTCATCCCGCACCCCGCCCAGAGAGAGGCGGACAAATTTTCGACCCATGGCCCGGGCAATGGATTTGCAGATGGAGGTTTTCCCCACCCCTGGCGGGCCAACCAGGCAGAGAATAGGGCCTTTGATTTTCTTCACCTGGGCCTGTACGGCCAGATATTCAAGAATTCGCTCCTTTGGTTTCTCCAGGCCATAATGATCCTCATTGAGGATGGTCTCGGCCTTGTCCAGATCAATACTGGCCCTACTTCTTTTTTTCCAGGGCAGAGAGAGAATACAGTCAATATAGTTACGCACCACGGTGGTCTCCGCCGACATGGGGGGCATGTTGCGCAGTTTTTTCAACTCCTTGAGCGCTTTCTCCAAAACCAGCTTGGGCAGTTCTTTCTTCAGAATCGCCCCCTCCAGCTCGGTCAGCTCATCAACCCCATCCTCGTTTTGCCCCATCTCCTTCTGGATCACCCGCGCCTTCTCACCAAGGTAATAATTGCGCTGGATCTTGCCCATCCGTTTCTTCACCTTTTCATTGATATCCCGCTCCATCTCAGCGACTTCAATCTCTCGCTGGATAAACTCAACGATCTTGTCCAGACGCGATATCAGGGATTCAGTTTCCAGAATGATCTGTTTTTCCTCACTCTTTAACGGCAGATGGGCACAAATCACATCCACGAGCTTGCTGGGGTCGGTTATCGCGTGGACCGATTTCACCACCTCTTTCGGCAATTTTTTGGTTGTCTCCACAAACTCATCAAATATTTTGCGCAGTTCACGATCATAGGCGAGAATCTTGCCGCTGGATTCCTCCATGGCGACCAGCTCCTGCACCTCCACCTGCACAAAAACCTCATGATAAACAAAAGAAACAATCCGGGCCCGTCTCTTCCCTTCCACCAAGGCCTTGATGGTCCCATCCGGCAGACGAAGAAGCTGCATTACCACCGCCAGAGTGCCAACACCGTTCAATTCATGTTCGTCAGGATCATCAACCCTGGATTCCTTCTGGGTCACCAGAAAAATCTCCGTTCTCTTCTCCATGGCATCTTCCAGGGCCTGAATGGAACGGGATCTTCCCACCACCAGAGGGGCGACCATGTGCGGGAAAATAACGATATCCCGCAAAGGCATAAGGGGATACAATTGTGTCTCTTTTTTTTCCATATTTTTTCTCAATTATTTGAGACAGCAGGATTTTTCTTTAAAGAATCAACGACCCCCGATAGAAGCGGCCCCTTATTCATTTTGCGCCATTTTTTCTGGAGAGAGGCGGGGAAGAATCAGAGGATACTCACCATTGTTAATCACCTCTTCATTGACAATACATTCTTCCACATTCTCCCGCGACGGCAACTCAAACATGACATCCAGCATCGCCGCCTCCAGCACCGAGCGCAGCCCCCGGGCTCCAGATTTACGCTCCAGCGCCTTCCTGGCAATGGCCACCAGCGACCCTTCGGTAAACGAAAGTTTCACGCCTTCCATTTCAAAAAGGCGCTGATACTGTTTAATCAAGGCATTTTTGGGTTCTCGTAAAATGCGAATCAGATCCTCCTCCACCAACTCCTGCATGGTGGCAATAACCGGCAGGCGGCCAACAAGTTCCGGGATCAAGCCAAATTTCAGAAGATCCTCGGGCTGGACTCCAGAGAGCAGTTCACTGATACTCTGTTGACCGTCATGGCTCAACTTGGCCCCAAAACCGATGGACTTCCTGCCACCCCGTCGTTTTACCACCGTATCCAAGCCCACAAAGGCCCCGCCGCAGATGAAAAGAATGTTCGTGGTATCAATTTTTACCAGATCCTGCTGTGGATGTTTTCGCCCGCCTTTGGGTGGGATGGAGGCGACGGTTCCTTCAATAATTTTGAGGAGGGCCTGTTGCACGCCCTCTCCGGAGACATCACGGGTCAGCGACGGGCTGTCTGATTTGCGGGCAATCTTATCAATTTCATCAATATAGATAATCCCGCGCTCGGCCCGCTCAATATTATAATCAGCCGCCTGCACCAGACTGACCAGAATATTTTCGACATCATCACCCACATAGCCGGCCTCAGTCAGAGTCGTGGCATCGGCAATGGAAAAGGGGACATTGAGAATCCGGGCCAGGGTCTGAGCCACCAGGGTCTTGCCGCTGCCGGTGGGGCCAATCAGGATAATATTCGATTTTTGCAATTCCACCTGGCCATCATCCAGCGGCGCATCAATTCGTTTGTAGTGGTTATGAACAGCGACTGACAGGACTTTTTTGGCAAATTCCTGACCAATGACATACTGGTTGAGATGCTCATTGATCTGCATGGGTTTGAGCGCGGCATAATGCAGATTCTTGTCAGGATCAGTGGACTGCGGAGCATCCCCATGCTCAATCATCTCATTGCAGAGAGCGACACACTGATCACAGATATAAACATCGGGGCCGGCGATCATTTTCGTCACATCCTTCTCGGACTGACCACAGAATGAACAATTGGGGAAAATGTCTTTTCCTTTCTTACCGGCCATCTTTCTGTACCTCATCCGCATTGGCGACCGTCTCTTTGCGTTTCACCAATACCTCATCAATGAGCCCATACTGCAAGGCCTCCTGTGGCCCCATGAAATTATCGCGATCGGTGTCCAATTTGATTTTCTTCATGGGATGCCCCGTATGATGGGCCAGAATTTTGTTGAGATCATCCCGCATCCGCAGGATTTCCCGGGCATGAATATCAATTTCAGTCGCCTGCCCCTGAAACCCGCCCATGGGCTGGTGAATCATAATCCGGGAATTCGGCAGGGCATAGCGTTTGCCTTTGGCGCCGGCGGCCAGCAGCAGCGCGCCCATGGAGGCCGCCTGCCCCATACAGAGGGTGGCAATATCACATTTTACATACTGCATGGTATCATAAATGGCCATACCCGCTGTCACCGACCCCCCAGGGGAGTTGATATAAAAGGTGATATCTTTCTCGGGGTCATCCGCCTCAAGAAAGAGAATCTGGGCGACAATGGAACTGGCAACCTCATCACCCACGGCCGTTCCGAGAAAAATAATGCGCTCCCTGAGTAAACGGGAATAAATATCAAAGGCCCGCTCACCTCGCGGACTCTGCTCAACCACCATTGGAACCAGATTCATATATCACTCCTTCTAAGGGATGTGGAAATGGCCGATATCCCATTTTTCTGCGGAGGGCACGCCGTGCGCTCGACGCCCCTTGCCAGCAACGGCATTTTGGTATTTTCCAAGTCCCTGAAAATCAGGGAAAGCGATGCCCCGAAACAATTCAACTGCAAACAGCTATCGCTACTTCTTCGCGAAAGAAGATTAACAGCGATCTACAGTCGAAAAAATGCACTCAAAAACCAAACCCAGACACTTATTCCGTAGCAGCTGCGGCCACTTCGTCAATCAGGGCATCCACGAGCCTGGCTTCGGCCCGCAGGAAGGCCAGAATTTTTTCATTCAACAACTCATTGATAAAAGGAAGGAGATCGTCACGGCTCCCCCCAAAATACTGCTTCACCTGGGCCACCGACATCTTGTACTGGTCGCCAATGCGCTTGAATCCCCGATCAAGATCTTCATCGCTGACCTTGATGGATTCAAGTTCAGCAATTTTTTTCAGGATAAAATCGCCCCGAACTCGTTTTTCGGCGGTTTCTCGGCTCCGCTCAGCCAGTTCACCCCGATTAAGTCCTGCCGACTCAAGATTGTGACCATTTTTTTCCAGATCCTTTTCCATGGCCTTGATCATCTGCTCAACCTCAAAACGCACCAGACGAACAGGCACTGGGAAGGGGTGAGCCTCCAACAGCTTGTGCATGATCCGATCGGTTAAATCCCCTTCGGCCTTTTCTGTTTTTTGTTGCAGCAATCGCTCATAAATCGCGGCCTTCAACTCAGCCAGAGTCGCAAACTCACTACCCACATCCTTGGCAAATTCATCGTCAAGCTCGGCCAGAACTCGCTCTTTCATATCTTTAATCTGCACGAGAAAAATCACCTTCTTACCGGCCAACACGGGATTTGGATGTTTCTCAGGGAAATCAACCTCATGCCTGGCTTCTTCTCCTGCCTGCATACCAACCAACTTTTCCTCAAATTCAGGGCTGATGCGTCCAGAACCAACATCCACGGAGAAATTTTCATTTTTCACTTCTTTCATGGGCTTGTCGTTGTAATAGCCCTGAAAATCAACCACCACGACATCACCATTGGCAACCGGCCTTCCCTCCACGGAGCGCAAGGGGGCCATCTCCTTGCGCAGGGACTCCAGTTCAGCCGCAACTTCCTCATCACTCACCGTCACCAGCGGTTTTTCAACCTCACACCCTTTGTAACCGGACAACTCAAATTCCGGCTTGACATCAATCATGGCCACAAAACTGAACGATCCGTCTTCCTTAAATCGTGGCTCGCTGATCTCTGGATGGACCACCGGATCAATCCCTTCCTGCTCAATGACCGTGAAATAAGTATCCTGCACAAGTTTTTCGGCAACCTCTCCTTCAACCTGCGGCTTGTAATTCTTGACAATCACCGAACGAGGAACCTTACCCCGCCGGTACCCCTTGATCTTCACATCATTCTGCACCTTATCATAGGCAGCTTTCAATTCTTTCTGCACCATCGCTTCCGGCAATGACACAGTAATTTTCCTCGTCAGGTCAGCAAGTTTTTCAATGACTACATCCATCACAGACATCCTTTCATTAGAGATTATTGAAACACATGATTTCATACCCGGGTTGCAAACATGGTGCGAGAAGGGGGACTCGAACCCCCATGCACAAGGCGCTGGTTCC
>DZCR01000178.1 GCA_022736495.1 Desulfobacca acetoxidans | reverse complement strand
GCCATGCCAAAATAGGTGAGCACGCCGGCAATGATACCCAGAATGGTGCCGGGAACGGCCTTGGTTACCTTGGGCCCCAACAGGGCGACAAACACGGTTGCGGCGCCTACCCCAATGCCGCGCATATCCCAGAGTCCGGGATCAACCACGACCTGCCACCAGGATGAAGTTGTCGTGGCCCCCATGAAGTTCTTCACTTGACTGGAGATAATGATAATGCCAACTCCGCTTAAATAGCCGCTGACCACGGGATATGGGATGTATTTTATCATGCGGCCAATCCCCAGAAAACCGAGAAGAATTTGCACCAAGCCTGTTAAGACCCCTAATACAATCAAGAGCACGATAATGGCGGCCGGCGCTACCTCCTGTTTTACCAGCTCGATAGCAAAGGCCGATAACACTGCCGCAGCCGGTGCGCAAGGAGCGCTGATCAGGCGGTCGGTTCCGCCAAAGAGAGAGGCAATCAGACCGAGGGCCGCTGCGCCCAGGATTCCCGCGAGCGCCCCAAGGGTCGCGTATTGGGGGCCAATCGCCGCGTAAACCGTGACGCCAAAGGCCACCGCCGCAGGGAGGGCAACCAGCATGGAGGCAAGGCCGCCCCACAGATCTCCCGGGGTACGTAATTTTTGCAAAAGTGCGGATGTCATGATGAACTTCCTTTTGGGGTAAGAAGATAGTTTTACAAATATGGTTTTAAGGGTGCCCTTAAGCCGTTCTGTCCTGTCGTCGCAGGATGCTGTTTTTTGTTCCGTTTGATAGCAAGGGGGCGGTCGTCAGAAAAACCCTGTTCCCAGGATTAGCCCGTTGTGTTACAACTCCCTTTTCGTCACGCATGGTGACGACGGTGAGCGATATAGTCTCAATTCCTGGAAGCATATATTCAATAATATCACCAGATTCCATTACATTTCTTATCTCAACCAAAGGGTGTTCGCCCTCTTCCCGAATCACTGCCACCGGATGAACCGTTTGCTCTTCGCGCGAGGTATGATAAACCATCTCGCCGCTCCCCGGTCGCTGATCAATAAAATTCTCGGTGGTTCCTCGAGTGCCGGTCTTGGCGATCTCCTGTCTGAAAATTGATGGAAGCGAGATGGCGGCAGGTTCCCGCCAGGCATCAGCGGGGAGGGTAGCCAGGAAATCAAGGGCTGCGCGATAAATTCTGACGACTCCGCCCACATAGAAAATAGACTTCATCCGCCCTTCGATCTTCAGGGAGTTGACACCGGCGGCTACCAGCTCGGGGAGCCGTTCCAGGAGGCAGAGGTCTTTGGAGTTGAAGATATAGGTTCCGCGCTCATCTTCTTCAACCGGAAAATATTGACCGGGGCGTTTCTCTTCGGTAAGGGCATAGCTGTAACGGCAAGGATGAGCGCAATTCCCCTGATTGGCGTCACGTCCGGTCATGTAATTCGACAACATGCAACGGCCGGAATAGGATATACAGAGGGCGCCATGGACAAAGATCTCCAACTCGCCGCACACATGTCGCCTGATCTCCGAAATTTCTGGGAGCGAAAGTTCCCGGGCAAGGTTCAAACGTGAACAACCCTGGCCAAGCCAAAAGGCAGCGGCTCCATAATTGGTCACATTCGCCTGGGTGGACAGATGCACAGGAATCTCAGGGGTCAGCGCGCGGGCTCGGGTGAGAATGCCGGGATCGGCAATAATCAGCCCATCTATCCCGATTTTCCGCAAAGAAAGGAGATAAAGGTCAAGGCCGGCTAAATCCTGATTATGGGCCAGGATATTGATGGTCACATAGACCTTGACCCTGCGAGCATGGGCATAACTGACAGCATCAGCCATGGCCTCAGGGCTGAAATTTCCAGCCTTGGCCCGAAGACTGAACTGCCTGCCGCCAAGATAAACGGCATCGGCCCCATAATGAATGGCCGTGACTAATTTTTCAAAGGTCCCTGCCGGGGCCAGAAGCTCCGGCAGGGCGGGAACAGGCCCATTGCCGCTTTCTTTTTTATTCATGGTAAGGTACTATCTTCAAAGATAAATAGCAGAAGGCAATGCGCCGATAAACCATTGTTCACAAACAATAAGGGGCCGCCAAGAAAGAGAAAAAATGAGTGGGAATCGCATAACGACCCTTGCTATAAGCTGCGGCCGTTGTCATATTTCGGGCGTACTGCGCGACAGTAATGCTCTCATTTTTTTGAATACTGTACACAGAGCGGGAATGCAAGGAGTTCGGTGAAGAAAAAGAAGATTGGCATTGCTCTGAGTGGCGGGGTGGACTCCACTGCGTGTGGCCTGCTCTTGCGGCAAGATTATGAAGTCCAGGGATTTTTCATGCGCCTGGCTGCGCCCGATCTTCCCATGCAGGCCGCTCAGGAACAGCGGGCCCGAAATATTGCCGGACAACTTGGGATTGATTTCCACGTGATCGACCTCGGTCGTGAATTTGCCGCGACCATCCTTCACTATTTTACGACGACCTATCAACAGGGACGAACCCCCAATCCCTGTATACTCTGTAACCCCACCATAAAGTTTGGTCTGTTTCTGGATGCCATCCTGGCGCGGGGTATGGATGGCATGGCGACCGGACATTACGCCCGGATTACGCAAGAAGACAACATCTTCCGACTCCGTCAGGGGGTCGATAAAGCCAAAGACCAATCCTATTTTCTGGCGCGGCTGGATCAGCAGCAATTACGCCACTCCTTGTTCCCCTTGGGCGAGAGGAACAAGGAAGAGGTCTATCGGTTTGTGGAAGAGCATGGATTTACCGATTTTCGGGGGCAGGAGAGCCAGGATGTCTGTTTTCTGGGCGATACCCCGATAGGTCAGTTCCTGAACTCGCGCATCCCGCCGGGCGAACAGGCAGGGAATATTGTCACCGAGGATGGGCGGGTGCTGGGCAAGCATCAGGGGCTCTTTCATTACACCATTGGTCAGCGCCGGGGGTTAGGTCTGGCCGACCCTACTCCCTGGTATGTCACGGGGCTTGACCCCAAAACCAAGCGTGTCATCGTCGGCAAAGAGGCTGATCTCTACCGGAACACATTGGTAATACGTCAGCCCCATTGGCTTATTGGCCAGCATCCCGATGCGGGGCAGACCTATCAGGTCAGAATCCGTTATCGTCATCAGGGTGCTACGGCCAAGATCAGAAAGATTGATGAACAACATTGGGAAGTCGAATTTGCAAGCCCGCAACGGGCCATCACTCCGGGCCAGTTCGGGGTCATGTATGAGGCTGACCGGGTGGTAGGCTGCGGCGAGATTGAATGAGTGCTTCTTGGGAGAAGAACTTTCAAACGGCCACTAAGTATCGAGATAAAATGAAAAAAATAGCTATCAGCACCTTGGGGTGCAAAGTCAACCAGTACGAATCCGCCGCCTTTCAGACCGGTTTTGAGGCGGCAGGATGTCGCATGGTCGGGGCCAAAGAGGTTGCCGATATTATCGTTATAAATACCTGCGCCGTTACAGCCAAGGCCGGAACCCAGTCCCGACAGGCGGTGCGGCAACTTATGCGCAAACATCCCGAGGCCAGGGTGGTGATCACTGGTTGCTATTCCCAGATAGCCGCCCAGGATCTGCTGACTATGGTCAACTCCCCCCTTTGCATTGTTGGAAACGGCAATAAGGATCGCCTGGTGGAGGCAGCCTTGAGCGATACGCCCTGTGATCTCACCATGCTAACCGATCGGATCTCCCAGAAAAAAGAGATCTGCCGTTTGCCCGTGCGTCATTTTGCAGATCGCACCCGCGCCTATCTTCGTGTTCAGGATGGGTGCCATAGTTTCTGCACTTACTGCATCGTCCCCTATACCCGTGGCCCCAGTCGCAGTCTGCCCGTGGGGGAAGTCCTCGAACAGGCCGGCCTTTTTGCCGCAGATGGCCATAAGGAGATTGTGGTCACCGGTATCCATGTGGGGCTCTACGGCAGAGACCTGTCTGAAGGCACGGGATACGTTGCCCTGTTACGCCAGCTTTGTCAGGCTTATCCCGACATCCGTTTTCGCTTGAGTTCCATTGAGCCCATGGAGATTACGGAGGAGCTACTCGCCCTCATGGTGGAACAAACAAATTTCATGCCGCATCTCCATATCCCGCTGCAAAGCGGCGATGACACTATTCTTGCCCGTATGCGGCGAGGCTACACCGTCAGAGAGTTCAGTAAAATCATACGATTGTGTCGAGAAAGACGAGCGGATGCGGCAATCGGCATTGATATATTGGTTGGTTTTCCTGGCGAGAGCGATCACCATTTTGCCCTCACCTGTGAGTTGCTCCAGGAGTTGGATTGCACCTACCTCCATGTTTTTCCCTATTCCCAGCGTCCAGGGACTCTGGCCGCCACTTTTGGCGGGCAGATCCCGCAAGCAGTCAAGGATGAGCGGGTGGCGAGATTGCGAAAACTCGATGGTGAAAAAAAAGAGGCGTTTTATCTAAGGCATGTGGGGGCCAGCAGACCGGTTCTGGTTGAACATAAACGGGACAGGGAAGGGAATCTGCGGGGTTTTACCGACAACTATATCCCGGTCAGTTTCCCCGGCCCCCGGTCGCTGATGAATTCTATCACCCAGGTTACGTTGGAAAGTGTCTCCGCCGGTCAGGTCAAAGGCAGGCTCGCGAACCGGAACGGGCAGGAAAATTATGCGGGGTGAAATAATCGCCATTGGCAACGAGCTGATTTCAGGAAGGATTGCCAACACCACCAGTGGCTTTGCGGCCCGGCGCCTCTTTGCGGCCGGGTATGAAATTCATGCCATGCACACCATCGGCGATTCGCCGGCCATGATTGGTGAGGCCCTGAAGCGTGCTCTCGGCCGGGTTGATTTTGTCCTGGTCACCGGCGGACTGGGATCAACTGATGACGATCTCACTACCGAGGCGGTCTCCCAGGCCCTCGATTTGCCCACCATCCCCAACCTTGAACTGCTCTCCCAGATCCGCCACCATCTTGACTCCATCTCCGCCTCTCCCATGAACCCGCTGGAGAAATTGGCCTGGCTGCCACAAGGGGCCGAGGCCCTGACCCTTCAGTCAAGGATGTCCGGCTATCAACTGATTCACGACAACAAGCCGATCTTCTTTCTGCCCGGGGTGCCTTTCCAGATGCAAACTCTGCTCATGGAGCAGGTACTCCCGCGACTCGCTCTCTGGCACCATGGCCACCACCTTGCAACCTGGCAGCGGCTGTACAAGATCTTTGGTATGGCTGAGGCTGAGGTCAACCGGCGAATCAGCACGCTGTCTTTGGCCAAAGAAGTTCACATCGGCTATTACCCGGTTTTTCCGGAAGTGCATTTGAGCGTTACCGTTCGCACGCCTATGGGATCTCGTCCTGAACGACAGGGGGGAATCTCCGACGATAGGCGGCAAGGGGGGGGGCTTCTGCTCTTTGAGGCCGCGTGCAAGGCCATTGAACACGACCTGGGCGATGTGATCTATGGCGTCGATACCGACAGCATGGCCGCAATCACTGGTCGTCTGCTTCAGACGGCCAATCTTCGACTGGCGGTGGCGGAATCATGCACCGGCGGCATGATTGGCCACCTGCTGACTCAGGTCGCCGGGAGTTCTCGCTTTTTTTTGGGCGGAGTCATTGCCTATGCCAACAGCATGAAAACAGACTATCTTGAGGTGGACGAAGCTCTTCTGGCAAGTCATGGCGCGGTCAGCCGTGAGGTGGCGGGGGCAATGGCCAAGGGTATCCGCGCCGGAAGTAACGCCGA
Organism: Desulfobacca acetoxidans; assembly: GCA_022736495.1. Next base: position 461 of record DZCR01000178.1, on the reverse strand, counting down.
TATCGCCATCGCCGTGACCGGTATTGCCGGGCCTGATGGCGGGACGATAGAGAAACCGGTTGGCACCGTCTTTATCGGTTTGGAGGCAAAAGACTCCACGCAGATCCATCATTTTCATTTTTTTGGAACCAGAGAGCAGATTCAAATGATTTCGGCCGTAACAGCACTTGACCTTATCAGGAAATACCTGCTAAAGTTAAACGTCAATTCCCCGACATAATTGCAGGTGGATAGTCTGAAGGTGTTAAGTCTGTAAGTAACAACAGACAGGCTGTTGGTCCGAAGTGCTTTTACCTTCAGCCTTCCAGCTTTTGCGCAAGCAAAAGCGACCTTCAGACTATCCACCTGAGCAGTTACATAAATACAAAATAAAGGAAATCTTCATGGCAGCAGCAGTAGATTCAGGAAAAAGCAGAAGCGACAGCGTTGACAATGCCATCAGCCAGATTCAACGCCAATTT
>DZCR01000177.1 GCA_022736495.1 Desulfobacca acetoxidans | reverse complement strand
TCAATGAGTTTTCCTTTTCCGATGATCTGTTCCAGTTTTTTCTGGGAATCTTCGGGATAGGCGGCGGCGGCCGTTACGCAGACCTTCAGGGTGGAATGGTCCATGCGTTTGAATTTCGGGTTTTCCATGAGCAGGTGGTAGAGGGAGGGTACATTGGCCGTGAAAAAGGGTTTGTATCTGGCCATGTCGGCGCAGATCCGGTCCGTATCCCTGGGGTTGGGAATCAGGATCTGGGTGATGCCGTAGGACAGGAAGATGGAACTGGTGAACAGCCCGGCAATATGAAAGAGCGGAAAGGCTGAAAGTGCGTTTTCCTGTCCTTTTTTCAGATGAAGCCAGGAGGAGACAATGGCCATGTCGGCCAGGGCGTTCCGGTGGGTGATGACGGCTCCCTTGGGCGTTCCCGTGGTTCCCCCGGTATATTGCAGATAGGCCGTGTCGCCGGGGCTGATGTCCACCCGGGGCCGGGCCGGGGAAAACTGTTTTGAGCGAAGGATATCACGGAATGGAAAGATCGCCTTTCCCTCCAAAGGGCTTATTTTCCCCTTGGGAATCTTGCCCAGGAGTTTGCCGAGAAAGCGTTTCGGAGCGGGCAGAAATCCACCGACGCTTGCTACCGCCACAAGCTTTAATTCCGGAAGTGTGGAATGAATCCGGGTCAGGTATTTTTCAAACAGGGCATCCAGGGTCACAAAGCCTCTGGCATCGGAGTTTTTCAACTGGAAGGCCGTTTCGTCCAGGGACAGGAGGGGGGACACGCCGGAAACCACACAGCCTGCCTTGAGAGCGCCCATGACGCTGATGACGTATTCCGGGATATTGGGCAGGCTGATGCCCACCACGTCCCCTTTTTTAAACCCGTTGGACAGGAGCATATGGGCAAACCGGTTGGCATATTGATCCAGCTCGGAAAAGGAGATCTCAACCCCCATAAACGCCAGCGCAGTTCTTTTGGGAAATGCGTCCATGGTCTGATGATACACCTGATCCAAAGTGGTTTCCCACAGCATTGGGTCCAGATCCTCGATCCCCGGATCATAGGATAATTTCCAAAACGCCTTCATCTTTGCATCTCCCTTTTCCTGATAATGGTTGGACATCTATTTTTTGTTTCTATATTTTTATGGCTGCTGAAAATCCTCCCAATATGGCATGGCTTATTTTTCCGGGCGTGACACAGTCGCCCGCCGCGGAAAACGGAATTCCAAGGGTCTTGACCTGTTCTTCAATATCCCGGACCGGGGCCGAGCCCAAGGCGAGGATGGCGGTGTCAAACCGTTCCGTTCCGGTTTTTCCCTGGGTTTCAAATTCAACCTGTCCGGATTTGATGGAAACCACCCGGGTCTGGGTGAGGACCCTGACCCCATAGCGTTTCAGATTGTTCATCAATATCCATTTGGTGGATTTTCCCACATCCTGGCCCGCCTTTTCCTGCATTTCAAAGACGGTGACCCGGCAGGACCCGGTGAACATATAATGTTTGAGCCGGTCAAGATCCATGGCATCGTAGGTGACCAGAAAATGAAGCATCTCCGGGGAGAGGGTTCCTTTATGGGCGACAAACAGGGCGGTTTCAAGTCCCACGGCCCCCCCGCCGATGACGGCCACATTTTTTCCCAGGAAGGGATTGTTTTTCAAGACCTCCCAGGAGGAGATGACGCCGGGGCCGTCTATGCCTTCAATGGGCGGAACAAGGGGCCTGGCGCCCTGGGCGATGACAAGGTGGTCCGGGCCTATGGTTTTGATCAGGTCCAGATCCGCCGCTGTATTCAAATGAACCGGGATTCCATGTTTTTTCAGCATGGCCCGGTAATACCGGACATATTCCAGGAGTTCTTGTTTATGGGGCGGGGCTCCGGCCATCCAGAGCTGGCCGCCGATATCATCGGCCCGTTCATAAATTTCCACCTCATGCCCGGCAATTTTGGCCGTGAGGGCCGCCTCAAGGCCGGCCACGCCGGCTCCCACCACCATGACCCGTTTGGGCCGGGCGCAGGGGGTGATCCGCCGTTCGCCTTCAAATCCGGCCCGCACATTTCCGATGCAGGACACGGGCCGACCGGAAAAGATTTCATCGGTGCAGCCCTGGGAGCAGGCCACGCAGGGCCTGATTTCTTCAGGGGTTCCATTTTTGGCTTTCTGGGGCCAGAAGGGATCGGCAATGAGCACCCGTCCCAGATTGACCATGTCGGCCAGGCCGTCCCTTAATATCCCTTCGGCCTGGTCCGGGGTGGTGATGCGGTTGGAGGCCATGACCGGGATGGACACGGCCTGTTTGATATTCCAGGCCAGGTGGGAAAAGCCCGACCGGGGCAGATCCATGGGAAGCTGGGGGATTTTGGATTCATGCCACCCGCCGGTCACATTGATGATATCGGCCCCGGCTTTTTCATAGATCCGGGCAATGTCCGGGGTTTCGGCATCGGTGGTGCCGCCGGGGACAAAATCATTGCCGGCCATCCGGATGCCCAGGGGAAATTCAGGTCCCAGCGCATCCCGGAGCATTTCCAGGATCTGCCTCGGGAACCTGGCCCGGTTTTCAAGGCTGCCGCCGTATTCGTCCGTCCTTTTGTTGGTCAGGGGGGATAAAAACTGGGTAATGAGGTATCCGGCGGACCCGATGATTTCCACTCCTTCAAACCCGGCTTTTTTCGCCCTGAGGGCGGCGTCGCAAAAGGCTTTCTGCACGGTTTGGATATCCTCCGGGCTCATTTCCCTGGGGGTGGTTTTGGAGTATCTGGAAAACACGGCCGAAGGCGCCATGGGGGTTTCGTTGTTGATGAGAAAGGGATGGGTATAGGCCCCTCCGTGGAAAAGCTGGATCCAGGGGCTTGCCCCCTGGGCCTTGATCATGTCCGTGGCCTTGGTGAAGGAATCCACGGCATCATCCCTGGCCAGGGACAGGACCGCAAACCCGGACCCGGTAAAATCGATTCCCACGGGGCCGATGGTGACAATACCGGCCCCGCCCCTGGCGATCTCAGCATAGAAATGATAATATTTATCGTTCAGCCTGGTGTCATAGGAATACAAAAGACCCAGGGAAGGATAGGCGATCCGGTTTCTGATGGTGAGCCCGTTGATCCGGATGGGGCTGAAAAGCTGGGTATACATGGGGCCTCCTTATAACCCGGAAAATTTTGCGATGACATCACACATGACTTCGCTGGCGCCGCCGCCAATGGAGATGAGCCTGGAATCCCGGTAAAATCTTGAGATTTTCATGTCGTTCATGAAGCCCATGCCTCCGTACATCTGGAGGCAGCCGTCGGCCACTTCGGTCAACAGATCCCCGCTTTTCAGCTTGGCCATGGAAATCATGAGGGTGGCGTCCTGGCCGGCCATCTTCATTCTCACGATATGATAGGCCAGTTGCTGAAGGCATTCGATTTCCGTGAGCCATTTGGCGATCCTGTGGCGCAGCACCTGTTTTTTGATGAGGGGTTTGCCGAAGACAATGCGGCCCTTCAGGTATTCCACGGCATCGGCGATCATCTGCCGGGCCCAGACATAGGCCATGGGAATGGCGCTGAACCGTTCATGCTGGAATTGCATCATCTGCTGGATAAAGCCTTCGCCTTCCCGGCCGATGAGGTTTTCGGCCGGAATCCTCATGCCGTCAAAATACAGTTCAGCCGTATCCGAGCTTCTCATGCCCAGCTTGTCCAGTTTTTTACTGACCTGGAATCCGGCGATGTCCGTGGGCACCACAAACAGGGAAAAACTGTGATACCCCGGATCATCGCTGGTCCTGGCCAGGAGGGTCAGAAAATCGGCCTGGGTTCCGTTGGTGATAAAGGTTTTGGACCCGTTCAGGATATAATGGCCCCCGTCTTTTTTTGCAAAGGTCTTTAAGGCGGCCACATCGGACCCGGCATCGGGTTCGGTCACGGCAATGGCCGCCACCAGATCGCCCCTGAGGGCCGGTTTCAGATAGGTTTCCTTGAGATAATCGGACCCGAAATCATAGATGGCCGGGGTGGCCATATTCATTTGAACGGCAATGGCCATGGGGATACCGCCGCAATGAATCCGGGCGCATTCTTCAAGCACCACGGTTTCATACCAGTAGTCCAGGCCTTCGCCTCCCCATTTTTCATCATAGCGGATGCCCAGGAACCCCAGGCCCCCCATTTTTTTAAACAGATCGTGCAGGGGGGCGATCCCCTTCTCCTCCCACTCATCCACATGGGGATTGATCTCTTTGGTTACAAAATCCCGGACCGCTTTTCTGACCTGTTCATGCTCTTTTCCAAAATATAAATCATTCCCCATGGTTCATCATCCTTTTTATGCTTTTTGGTGTTATGACCGTTTTGCCATTTCCATGGCCCTGAGATTTTTCCTGAGCACCTTTCCCACATTGGTTTTGGGCAGCTCGCCAATAAATTCGATTTCCGTGGGCAGCTTGTATACGGCCAGTTTTTGGCGGCAATAGTCCATCAGTTCCTGTTCCGTGACGGTCTGTCCTTCCACCGGCACGACAAAGGCCTTGATCTGCTCCCCCCTTGTGGGATGGGGCACCCCTATGGCGCAGGCCTCCCGGACCTTGGGGTGTTCAAACAGGACCTCGTCGATATCCCTGGGGTAGACATTATAACCGCCGGACAGGATCATGTCCTTGATCCGGTCCACAATGAAAAAATACCCGTCTTCGTCCATATAGGCGATGTCCCCGGTATGGAGCCAGCCGTTGATAACGGTTTTGGCCGTTTCTTCAGGCATGTTCAGATAACCCTGCATGACCTGGGGACCCTGAATCACCAGTTCGCCGGGTTCCCCCACGGGCAGGTCCTTCAGGGGATCATTCAGGTCCGTGATCCGGCACAGGGTGTCGGGCAGGGGAAGCCCGATACTGCCCACCTTCCTCAACCCGTTGGCATAGGGGTTGACATGGGTGGCCGGGCTGGATTCGGTCATGCCGAAGGCTTCGATAATGACGGAGCCGGTTTTTTCCTCAAATCCCCGGATCACCTCCAGGGGCAGGGGGGCGCTTCCGGAAACACAGGCCTTGATGGAGGAGAGATCGGTTTTTGAAAGCCTCGGGTGGTTCAGCATCCCGATGAACATGGTGGGAACCAGGGGCGCAAAGGTGGGCCTGAATTTTTCAATGGCTTCCAAAAGGGGTTCGGGCTGGGGTTTGGGAACCAGGATATTGGACCATCCCTTGAAGACGGCGAAATTCATGGACACGGTGAGCCCCATGACGTGGAAAAAGGGCAGGGCCCCGATCATGACCTCATCCGTGCTTTCTTTGAATCCGGGGAGCCAGGCATCGATCTGCTGGGTCTGCCGGCTCAGGTTGCCGTGGGTCAGCACCGCACCCTTGGACACCCCGGTGGTGCCGCCGGTATACTGGATCATGGCCACATCGTCCAAATGGAGATCAACCCGGTGCGCGGAAGGCGAATAGGCGTTGATGATATCCTTCCATTTAAAAACCTCGGGGGCGGGTTTGACCGGGGCGGAGAGTTTCTTTTTTCTGGACACCAGGGGAAACAGCAGGTTTTTCGGAAAGGGAAGATAATCGCCGATGGAGGTATAGACGATGGTCTTAAGGCTGGTTTGGGGCCTCAGATCAATCATCCGGCCGGCCAGAAGATCCAGGGTGATCAGATGGGTGGACGTTGAATCCTTGAACTGGTGCAACAGTTCCCTGTCCGAATAAAGGGGGTTGTTCATCACGGCCACGGCCCCGATTTTCAAGACGGCGTAAAAGCTCACCGGGCAGGGAATGACATTGGGCAGGAGGATGGCAACGCGGTCTCCCTTTTGTACGCCCTGGTCCAGGAGAAAGGCGGCAAACCGGTCGGCCATGTCATTGAATTCTTTGAAGGTCATCCGGTATCCCTGGAAAATAAAGGCCGTATGGTTGGGAATGTCCCTGCTGTTTTTTTCAAGGAATTCATGGAGAAGGGTGTTTTCAAACGGAACGAATTCAGGCACCTCGTCATCATAAAATTTCAGCCAGGGCTTGTCTTGGTAGGTGGGTTTCAATCCGGCCTCCTTTTCAGGGTTTCAGGGATTCGGGGATGTATATGGTTTTTGCCCGAAGGTATTCGCCCAGGGTTTTGGCCTGGGGGTCACTTCTCAAAGAGGCGGCCACCCCGTCCTCCAGCACGCCTTTGATGTAAAAATTTAGGGCGAAGAGATTGGGCAGCTCATATCTCTCAATGTCAAACCCGGCCATGTCCGGCAGCAGCTCTTTCAGCTTTTTTACGGTCAGGAACGGGTTTAAAAAGGCAAAGCCTTTTT
>DZCR01000032.1 GCA_022736495.1 Desulfobacca acetoxidans | reverse complement strand
ATTATTTATATTTTCCGATAGGCAAAATCCTATAGCTTAGGAATCGCATCTATGTTTTATTGAGGTGTGTCCCCGCTGATTTGGCGGGCGAACCCACCCTTCATAAATGATCGAAATTTCAAAAGGAGAACGCCATGAGGATTCTCAACCTCTATTTTTCTTCCACGGGCAATACGGAAAAAGTGGCCCACCGCATAACCACAACGATAGAGAATCTGGGACACCAGATTGATGCGGTGAAAATCAGTGGAGACACCGATATCGATTTACTCAGTTATGATTTCATCTTTGTGGGTTCCGGCGTCTATCAATGGCTTCCCGGCAAGGGATTGCAGGAGTTTATCCAGAAGAGACTGGCCCATTTTGCCGCGGCAGGCGAGATCAAACCCGCCTCCCCCCGGCGCGCCAATAAAAAGGTTGTCATTTACTGTACGTACGGCGGGGCGCATACCGGGGTCAACGAAGCTATCCCCGCGGTGAAATTCATGGGCCAGTTATTCGATCATCTGGGCTTTGAAATCGTAGCGGAATGGTATTATATCGGCGAATACCCGGCTGAGGGGAGATTTAAAGATTTCTCCAGCCTGGGTCGTCTTGGGGACATCGCAGGCCGGCCTAACGACGCGGATTTGGCCGACGTGGCCGCACGGGTCGCCGGGGTGCTTCGCATATAAACCTGGCAGACCTCTGGCGCGGAGAGCCGAACCCTAAGAATCGAGGGGCAGACCAACAGGTCTGCTCCTGCGATTTATCGGACTTTACCAGTTTTAGCCCTCAATCTTCTTTATCGGGCTTCCAGATGAAATGCCGACCAGACAGCCCTAAATGAGCAAGATCCAAGCTGACAACCATCATTTTTCGGTAAGCATAAATTTGACATTGTGAGCAAAATTTAAAAAGGAGGCCTACTCCAAGTGCAGTTATGATAACTATATAGAATACATATCATTTTTATTCAAGCAACGCATAGAGAGCAGTAACCGCTACTCAAATAACTTTTAACCGGTTTTTGATCTCGCCGCCGGAGGTTCTGAGTCCCCAGTAAAGCCGAATCCCCGTCCCTCGCGAACTTCCAATTGCCATCTCGTCCCAAACCGAATCGCGTTGTCTATGTACAGGATTGTGTCAGGCCGGAACAAGTAAAGTTCAACTTTGGACATTTTCTTTGCAACTTCCGCGCTGATGGACAGGGGCTCAGAAAAGAACTCGCTTACAAACGGGTGACGTTTCAGATACGTGGAAATCGCACGAGCTTTGGCTTGTACCGTGGCCACGGATTCGATGTGCCCCTCCATCTGTAATCCTTTGATCTCTCTCCATTCTCGGTAGTCCCCATGTATTGTGGCAGCGGCCTGAGGATTCTGAGAAAAGATCGTTGAATGACGGGAAGTGGGCGAGGAGAAGAAAATCAAATCAAGTCCTTGTCGAGCATAATATGCAGCCGCGGCCCAAGGCTTGTCGTCGAGGCTGCAGGCCAGCGTCATGGCCGAGTAAGAGTCCATATAACGCGTAACAATGCCTTCCAGCTCTGCCAGCGTCATCCTCCGCCCCAGCGATCGAAGAGACGATTTGGAATTCCTAGCTGATCCAGCACCTTTCCCACGGTCTGATCTACAATATCTTTTATGGTAACCGGACGATGATAAAATGAGGGGACCGGTGGCAGAATTATTCCGCCCATTTCTGTGACGGCTGTCATGGCCCTGAGATGTCCCAGATGAAGAGGGGTCTCCCGAGGGACAAGGATCAGCTTCCTCCGCTCTTTTAGCGTAACATCCGCCGCCCTCACCAGAAGGTTCTCGCTGAGAGACAGAGCGATCATCGAGAGGCTCTTCATTGAGCACGGAGCAACAATCATTCCCTCCGTGCGAAAAGACCCGCTTGAGAGAGAGGCCGCAAGATCATCGGGGGAATATGACCGATGCGCTAATCCCCGCACTTCGTCAGGAGTCATGGATGTTTCGAGATGCATTGTGATGCACGCACCGTGACTGAGAATCAGGTGCGTCTCAATTTCATTGGTTTGTTTGAGCACTTCGAGAAGTCGAACACCGTAAATGATCCCGCTAGCGCCGCTAATTGCGACAACGATCCTTTTCAACGGACCCCCTCAGCCAGCTTGAGGGGAAAGCTCAACCACCGTAAGCCCTGGCCCCCCCGGCAAGGATTACCCTGATGGAGATTTGGGAATCCAGTTTGAACCCGATATGATCCCGGATTATTTCTTCTCATGTACAAACCATGTGTCAGCGAAGGTATACGGATAATCCGGGCGCCGGTCAGCCATCCTTCCGAGCTTGTTCCTGATGTTCCCGAATGCTTTGTATATAAGCGGATTGGGCTGTCCATGGAAATACGCGACTATGTCTCTCCATGTCCTCGGGGACTGTCTTATATAATCGCTCATTTTTTCTGTCAGTTCTTTTTCGGTCATGATCCTGAGATCGGCCTTTGGCTCGCCGAGCGGCTCCATTATTTTGCATGGTTGGAACGAGAACTCATCGTATACGCCAATTAAAGGAACCGTGCAGTCAAAGCCGATTTTTGTGAGATTTACCGGAGGATGGTCGACTCCTGCAATCGGATCGAGCGGCAGTGTGTTGAGGTCCGGAATTATCAAGGTTCCCTTTCCGGGATGGAACCTCCAGGCAAGCGCCCATTTGACTCGATTGTCGTCAAAAATGTCTATGTCCTCATCAAACACATAGGCGAGTTTCGGGAACCACTGCCTCGAGGAAGACAACATGATTGACAGCGCCTGCTTGGAGTCGCCTGCGGCCTTGACCTTGAGCCGGGCGTAAAGGATGTTCTGGCAGCTTCCGGGATGCATGAATATATCCAGCACATCCAGTCCGGCGTTTTTCATTGCCTTCATTATCTCAGCTTCTATCGCTATGTTCATTACCTGCATGTCGGAATAGCCCGGCAGCATTCCTCCGATGGTAGCGTGCTGAAAAACGCAGTTCTTGCGGTGTGTTATGCAGTCGATTACAAGGCGGCAGTTGTGGGGCAACCCTCCTCCGTAAGTTCCGGTTGCTTCTCCGTAAGGGCCTTCGTCATATATCCAGCCCTCTGAAGTCATGATTCTTCCTTCAAGAACTATTTCGGCATTGGCGGGAACTGTCAGATCATTGGTTTCACATTTGACAACTTTTGCAGGTTCTCCGTAGAAACCGCCCAGAATGTCCCAGTCATCTACTCCGGGGAATGAGTACATGCTGGCGATTTTATCCAGAGTCGGTCCGCCAATTACAATTGCCACCGGCATGTCCTGGCTCTGTTTGAGATTTTGGAGGGCTATTATCCTGGAGTTGTGGGAGTCATTGCGCATGTCCACGTTTGTTTCGTTTCTGCTGCGGTACATGAGCCTATAGATGCCCCAGTTTATAAGACCGCTTTCCGGATGCCTGGATACTACATTGGTGTCCTGTATATATGCGTTTCCGTCATATTCATGATGAAGAAAAAGAGGGAAGATAGTAAGGTCTACGTCATCGCCTTTAAGAATCACATCTTTACATGGAGCGGTGTCGACGGTGACCGGTTTGATTCTTTTTGAAATGATGTCAACCAGTCTAAATGGAATCTCTCTTTTCTCGCAACCGAGCGCAGCCGCATACTGTTCCCTCGTCGAATATGCTCCTGCCAGAAAAGAAAAATCATAATCCTTGATTTTTTCAATATACAGGGCTTTGTCCTTGCATCCTTCCATTAAAGACGGTATTTCATCACTCCTTACCGGGCCTGGAACTCTTTTCACCTGATCAATCTTTTCGAGACTTTTTAAGAAATCAGGCATTGACTGCTGCGGCATAGGAGCCTCCTTATGTTAGCCGAGATTATGTAGCGGCCTTGACCAAGGCGCTCAAAAAATTGTTGTAGAGTGTCCGAGTAAAACTTCCCAAAGGGTCCACTTCTCGAAACCAAATGTTCTCGCGGGTGGCAAAATAGCATAAATTTGGGCGAAAAGTCAATTGTTGCCTGATTTCGGGCATACCAATCCCCTGGCAACCTGATGCTATTTGGCTGGGAAACCTATATGCCCAAGCCAGAATTGCCCGATACTGGTGAGCCAATGAAAAAGCGGAAGTCACCTGCACCTGCCACTCCCGGGAATGAAAATGGGGGAGGAAGGGAATTGGATGGATTGCAGCTCACTTGCCACCTGCAAAACTTATCAAAAATTCCCACCGTTTGCGGATATGATCTACATAATGGCCGAAGGGTGTTGTGGGGAGGACAGAGCTAGAAAATTTGGTGGCAGGTTATAAGGTCAAGTTTTGGCCATCGCAGCTTAATGCAGTAACTTGCGCAAGAACCGTCCGGTGTGGGATTCCGGGTGGAGGGCCACTTCTTCCGGAGGACCCATGGCCACGAGTTTGCCGCCGCCGTCGCCGCCTTCCGGCCCCAGGTCGATGAGGTAATCCGCAGTCTTGATGACCTCCAGGTTGTGTTCGATAACGATGACCGTATTGCCTTCGTCCACCAGGCGGTTGAGCACCAGGAGCAGTTTTTCGATGTCCGCCAAATGCAGCCCGGTGGTGGGCTCATCCAGGATGTAGAGGGTGCGGCCGGTGGCCCGTTTGCTTAACTCCCGGGAGAGCTTGAGGCGCTGGGCCTCGCCACCCGATAGCGTGGTGGCCGACTGGCCCAGCTGCACGTAGCCCAGGCCCACGTCCGCCAGGGTTTGCAGCCGGTCCCGCAGGGCCGGGATGGGCCCGAAGAACTCCAGGGCCTGGTCCACCGTCATATCCAGGACCTCGGCGATGGTTTTGCCCTTGTAGCGAATCTCCAGGCTGGAGGCGTTGTAGCGCAGGCCCCGGCAAACCTCGCAGCGCACGTAAACATCGGGCAAAAAGTGCATCTCGATTTTATTGATCCCTTCGCCCCGGCAGGCCTCGCAGCGCCCTCCCTTAACATTGAAACTGAAGCGCCCGGGCTTATAGCCCCGCAGCCTGGCTTCGGGCACCTGGGAAAAGAGCTCCCGGACGATGGTGAACAGGCCGGAATAGGTCGCGGGGTTGGACCGGGGCGTGCGGCCGATGGGGCTCTGATCGATGTTGATCACCTTGTCCAGGGCCTCCAGACCTTGAATCTGGTCATAGGGCGCCGCGGCAATCTTGGCCTGGTAAAGTTTCTGGCGCAGAGCCAGGTAGAGGGTGTCCATGATCAGGGTGCTTTTCCCCGAGCCGGAGACCCCGGTAACGCAGCTCAGCACTCCCAGAGGAATGTCCACCTCCAGGCCGCGGAGATTGTGGCCCCGGGCGCCCACCAACCGCAGGAACCCCTGGGGCCGGCGCCGCCCCCGGGGCAGGTGAATTTCCCGTTTACCGGATAAGAAGAGCCCGGTGAGAGACCGGGCGTGGTGCAAAAGTTCCTCCGGGGTGCCGTCGAACACCACCCGGCCCCCTTCCCTTCCCGCCCCCGGTCCCATGTCCACTACAAAATCGGCCTGCCGGATGGTCTCGGGGTCGTGTTCCACCACGATCACGGTGTTGCCCAGGTCCCGAAGGGCCTTCAGGGTATGGAGCAGCTTCTGGGTATCCCGGGGATGCAGGCCGATGCTGGGCTCATCTAAAATATAAAGGACCCCGGAGAGCTTGGAGCCGATCTGGGTGGCCAGGCGGATGCGCTGGGCCTCACCTCCCGCCAGGGTGGCGGTGGCCCGGTCCAGGCTGAGATAATCCAGCCCCACTTCCGACAGAAACCCCAAACGCTCGGTGATCTCTTTCAAGATGCGCCGGGCGATTTCGGTCTGGCGGGGAGAAAGATCCAGACCGCCGAACCAGGTCAGGGCGCGGGTTACCGTAAAACCGGTCACTTCGCTGATATTGGCCCCGTTGATCTTCACCGCCAGGGCCTCCTGGCGCAAGCGGGCGCCGTCGCAGTCGGGGCAGGGCTGAAAACTCATGTATTGCTCGATCTCCTCCCGCACCAGCGCCGAGTCGGTCTCGTCGTAGCGTTCCTTGAGCAAGGGCACTACCCCGGGGAAAGGCCGGGGGCTGTAAAAGCGCCGGCCTCCCTGCTCATAGAAAAAATTGATCGGGTGGGAATTGGAGCCGAAGAGCAAGGCTTCCTGAATCTCCGCCGGTAAGTCCCGGAAAGGGGTGTGCATGGAGAAATGGTAATGTTGTTCCAGGGCTTCCACCATCTGCTGGTGGCGGAGAGAATGGCGGTGGGCCCAGGGCCGGATGGCGCCTTCCCTGAGGCTTAAGGCCGGGTTGGGCACTACCAGATCGCGATCAATGACCAGCCGGGCGCCAAGGCCGCTGCAGGCCGGACACGCCCCCTGGGGGCTGTTGAAGGAAAACAACCGGGGGGTGAGTTCCGGCAGGGAGACCCCGCAGTGATCGCAGGCGAAGCGCTCGGAGAACAGCAACTCTTCGCCGTCCAGCACCGCGATGCGCACCACGCCATCGGCCAGCTTCAGGGCCAGTTCCAGAGAGTCGGTGAGGCGGGCCCCCAGATCAGGCTTGATCACCAGCCGGTCCACTACTGCCTCGATGGTGTTGCGCTTGTTCTTATCGATGGCGGGCAATTCCTCCAGCTCCATCACTTCGCCGTTAAGGCGGATGCGGCTGTAGCCCTCGCTGCGCAGGCGCTCGAGCAGCTTTTGATGTTCTCCTTTGCGATTCACCACCACCGGCGCCAATATCGTGATGCGGCTGCCCTGGGGCAATCCCATGACCTGGTCCGCCATCTGGGGGACGCTTAACGACGAGATGGGCCGCCCGCACTGGTAGCAATACGGCGTGCCGATCCGGGCGAACAGGACCCGGAGGTAGTCATAGATTTCGGTGGAGGTGGCCACGGTGGAACGGGGATTCTTGGAGGCCGAGCGCTGTTCGATGGCGATGGAGGGGGACAGCCCTTCGATATATTCCACGTCCGGCTTGTCCATAAGTTCCAGGAATTGCCGGGCGTACGCCGACAGGGATTCCACATAGCGGCGCTGCCCTTCGGCGTAGAGGATGTCGAAGGCCAGGGTGGATTTTCCCGAACCGCTCACCCCGGTAATCACGATGAACCGGTTGCGGGGCAGTTCCAGATCGATGTTCTTGAGGTTGTGTTCCCGGGCACCCCGGATAATAATCTGGTTTACGGGCATTGCTTATTTATCTGCAGAGAGCTCAAGTAGGATGATCAGGTAGCGGTCTTCAGGGCAGAGTCGGCGGGCTCTTTCTGCTTGGGTTTGCGACCCCGTTTTTTCTTGATTTCATACGGCACAAATTTGATCCCCTGGGAGCGGCCGGCCCCTCCCGGCCATAACAGCGGGCCATTCCCAAAATGGCTGGCGATCTCGGCCAGGGTCCAATCCAGATATTTATTGGGAATCACAGTCACATCTAATTTCAGCCCTTGTTCGGGGCGGCCTTTGCCTTTGGACATGTATCATTCCTTGTGAAGCTAAGGTAAATCGGGGCATTTCAGCCTTCCAATCCGTGCAGATTGCCTGGAACCACAAATGTAAATTGTATCCTGTGTCAGCCCCAAGCGCCATAACTTTTATACTTTAGCGTATATCCAGATTACATTTTACCGAGGTGCCAACCGTCGGGGCAGGCTCAGGTACAGGAAAATCTGGCCCGCGCCCGGGGGGACGAGCAGGGCCGAAGCTGGTTGAATTCAGGGATTATTTTGGAAGGCCCAACCGGAGGGGAACCTCAAACCGACGGGCCGGCAATGGGACTGGTTTTAAAGGGGCCGGCCAGGGCATAGCGCACCCGGTTGGCCTTCTCCCCGTTATGGACCAGAATACCTTCCTGGAGCAAAAGGTTGAGGTAGGCCCAGGCGGTCTTTTTGTTCACCTGAAACCGGGCCTCGAAATCCAGCAGGCGAAACCAGCGCCCTTCGGTCTCCCGGAGAAAATCCCCCAGGGTCTCGGGGATAAGCTTGCGCCGACCTTTCTCGGGTAAGCCGATGTTGGCCAGGGCCTGGCGCAAAGCGTCGCTCTTGACCAACTCCGGCACCGGCCGCGGCAGGCTCGCTTCCACCAGCTTGGGCAAGCCCCTTGACCAATCGTTCTTGGCGAAATAGACCCCCACTTCTTCCTCGATGAGGTTGAGCAGGCGGTAAAACTGTGACAGGGTAATCTGCCCGGCCAACTGGGTGACCAGATAGTCCTTGGCCTTTTTGCGGACAAAAGACACCCGCTCCTGTTGGCCACCGGGCAGGCGGGAAGCCTCCAGCATGACCTGAAAAAACATGCCCGCCACCACCATGGTGTCGAGATTGCGCCCTGGTGGGGCCGGGGCAAAAGAGGCTTCCGCTACCCCCAAGGCCCCGGCACTCAGGGCCCAGTCAGCAAAATCGTCATCAAACTCCTCTACCTGTTTGGGGGAAAAAAGCTCCAGCACCGGGCGGGTTAAGGTGCGCACCAGGGTCAGGGTGGCGTCGCGGTCCATACAGGGCCCTCCTTGGCTCTGTCTAATTATAAAATCTGTCTTATTATAAGATATGAGTAATTTAAGAACAAGGTTAGACGATCTTATAATTTTCTTATTATAGACATCTGTCACATCGCTCTGTCTATCTTGCTTTTTCTGTGCGGCCCCACCCAGTTAATGAGCAGTGGGCCCCCCTGCTGCCTTGGGCTTTCCCAAAACCCCGAGATAGTCATACAATTGTCGGGCCTGCCTAAGCCGCATATGCGTAGGGGTCATAGAACGCGTCTCTTTACTATTGAAGTTTTCTCAGCCGCGGTTTTCCAAAAGCGTGAATGATGTACTGATATAATTCCCGAGCCTCTTTATCCGAGATCTTTGACGGGGGAAAATCAGGCATGGCCCCTTGTTTGCCTTCAGGCAGCCGGGGGTCCCGGATCCAGGCCAGAAACCGAGGAAAATCCGCCAGGCGGGGCGAGCCGATGACAGGAGCTTGCGGCATGATGACGTTGCCGCCGTTGGGATGACAGGATAGGCAGTTTTTCTCATATACGCCTTCCCCGGCCTTGACCTGAAGACTCACACCCACAGCGGGCCCTTCTCTCCCTATGCCTTCATAAACAATCTTGCCACCGAAATAGCCCAAGCCCACCACCGTAATAAAGCCGATGGCATAGATGACCAGGATGGCCAGAGATTCGCTCTGGCCTTTATATATCAGGATCAGGCCTATGGAGAGCAGCACAAAGAGGAAGCTGGCCAGAATGATCTTCACGATGATGGGACCCATCCAGACCCCGTGATAGTAGTGCTGCCAGTCCATGTAGCCAAAAAGAACGGTGGGAAAGATGAACAGCCAGGCCAACACCAGGCAATGTTTGGCGGTAACCCAAAAAGCCGGCCGCCGCCAGAGTAAGGCAACCAAACCGAAAAAGAGGCAGGCGGTGACCAAGGCAATGGGATAATGGGTGAAAGGCGGATGGAGCGGCTCTGAGTAGCCGATATAGGCCAGAGCCCGGTAAAGGGGATTAAAGGTCATGTTAATTTTCCTTCGGCGCAGGGAATGGACCTGCTAATTTTTCTTAAAACATCTGCCAGACCAGCAAATAAAGCGTGTTATTGTCGCTGGCCGACCGGCCGGAGCCGTCATAGTTATTGGACGCGCCGTTGAACTGATTGTAGATGACGTATTGCACCACGATTTTCGTGCGCCGCTCCCAGATGGGCGGCAGGTATTGCGCTTGCAGAATGACCCCGCTACTGTTGGGGAGGCCGTTTCTGCTGCCACTCACCGGATCCGGAGCATAGAGGACCCGGTCCCGTCCTCCGAAAGTATTGAAGTAGGCCACCGTACCCCCGAACGTGCCGTAGCGGCTCCAATAATAGTAGTTGATATTAAAGCGCGCAGTGTCCAGATTGTTGAAGCGGCCGGCAGTGTTGCCCAGGGCGAAACTGGCGGACCAGTCCTGGATTTCATGGATCCAGGTAGCCTCCAGAGAAAACTTGTGCTTTTTGGTAATGTATTGATATTGGGCATCAAAGGCGATATCCGTGAACAGGTCGCTATCGCCCCGGGTCTGGCCAGCGGGGAAGATGTTGGTCACCATGCCGTAGTGCCCCAACATGAAGGTGTGCTTGCCCATCTGGTGTTGGAGATACAGACGCCAGTAAGGTGCAACCCCGTCAACTATACTGTCCACATGGGTGCCGGCGCTCAAAAATTGCGGGTAACTGTTGGCCGCGGTCCGGTAGAAATTCACCTCTCCGTAGATCAGATTGTTCCAATAGGCGTAGATCCCCAGTCCGCCCACCTGTGACCCCAGGCTGCCGTCAATCACCGCAGCCGCAGCCGGGGTGGGGGCGACGCTGGAGGAAGCATAAGGAAACCCCCAGACCGGGGTAGAATTCCAAACATCTTGCACCGTAGGGTTATTATTAAAAGAGATGCCGTATATCAGTTGCTTATCGTGTAACTTGGTGGTGTTGGCAAACCGGATATCAGTATTGTTGATAAAGAAAGCGTTACTGACCCCATTAAAGCTGAACTGTGCGAATGCTCCTAATTTATCGTAGATCTTGCCAGCATAATACACGCTGGCATGTTGGGGAAGATTAACATTGTCATTTCCGGCTGAATTAAAGGGCGCGCTTCCGGGAGGTTGCGGCGTGCCGGTATGGGTAAAAGAGGCCTGGAAGTTGCCTGCCAGAGGCGGTGGAAATTGATATTTCTTCTCACTTTTGCTCATCGTGTAGCCGGTGAGCTTAAAGGTTCTGCCTAAGGGAGTTAATTCCGGCCAGACGGTGTGACAAGCCGTACAGCTCATGCCGGTCTGTCGGGCAAAACTGGGAACCGCCCAGGCTTGGGTTACCCAGCCCCCTAGACCTAGCCCAGCCATCAAGAGCATCAGCCTCGTTACCCCAAAAAATCTTGATCCACGCATCTCTTCGCCCTCCTCCGATGGTTTCTCTAAGGCTTCCCCAACCCGGCTGTGCCTGCCTCCTTTAGCTGTTACGGCTTTTGTTGAATATCAGGGCTTGAAAGTTTCAGTAATGTAATTGATCACTGCGTTAATCTGGCTTGAGCTCAAATCGAAGGCAGGCATCTGGCCGCGGCCGTTCTCGATGGTTTCAACCATCCTGGCTCTGCTGGTACTTTGCCAGAAGGACGCAGTGTTGAAATCCGCCGGAGGAGGACTGAGGGCGGCTGCTGCGGGGCCATTACCTCTACCATCGGCCCCATGACACATAGCACACTTATCGTTAAAAATTTGTTGACCTTGCGCCAACGCCGTAACCGGATTCCAGGTCAAGCCTGATCCCAAGAAAACCGCGATTATAAGCCACCGCATACGCCTTGCCATAGCAACTCCCTCCTCTTTATTATTTACAATAAGGCACAGATTTTTCTTAATCAAGCCTGACGCAAAAATTTTATAGTAATACTTCTCAATACTTATAGAAGGAATATTGTTCAGATAGCGGAAAACAGCTGGAACGGCTGGGCGGGTGAGATAGCGCAGCAGAGGCCGCCTGGGGACCAGGCCTAAGGATTAATTAAGTTTTAGCCCCAGCCATTTTCATGACTAACTCTGCAGGATCGCTGATGGCTGGCAGGCAGGTAAAATCCCGACAGAGATAGGCCACCGGCTCCTCGCCCGGCTGGCTGTAGGCTCCCGTCCAGGGCAAGAGTTTTTCCAGGGCGCCGCTCTTGTGCGGATCTTTCAGGACCAAGCGCCGTTCCGGCAGATAGCTGCTGTTAGCCGCCCGAACCAGGGCTTGGGTCCGGGAGTCCCCTGGGTCACCCACCAGGGTGAGGTCCAGGGGCGGGGTAAGGGCCAGAGCCTGGACCGTCCAGAGATGGGCAAAACCCCAGGGGTTTTGTTGCGCCTGGGTCTGGAACTGCCGGATGATCGCCTGGGCCCGTTCCTGGTACTGCCCTTGCTCCGTCAAGCGGTACAGCCGGAAACTCACCCGGGCCGCCATGGAGTTCCCCGAAGGCAGGACCTGGTCATAGATGCTCTTGGAACGCACCAGGGGGCTCTCTTGCTCCCGATCCACGTAAAAATAGGTGCCGTCGGCAGGGTCTAAAAACTTCTCGTCCATAAGGGCCATCAGGCGCTGAGCCTCCTGCACCCAGGCGGGCTCGAAATCGGTCTCGTACAGGTCTAAAAGAGCATTGGCGAAGATGACATAATCTTCCGAGAAACCCGGCACGCTGCTCCGGCCCGCAGCCCAGATGCGGAAAAGGGTATGGTCCCGGAACAGCTCCTGCAAGATGAACCGGGCTGCCCGAACCGCGGCCTTTAGATAGCGCCGGTCTCCCAGGACCTGCGTGCCCCGCGCCAGGGCCGAGATCGCCAGTCCGTTCCAGGAGGCAATGATCTTCTCATCCCGGTGGGGGGGGACCCGCTTGCCCCGCTCCTGGTGCAGGCGCTCCATGGCGTCAGTCAAGATTTGTTCCGCTTTTTTCGGCTCCATGGAAAAGCGCGCTGCCAAATCTTCCCGGGACCAAGGCCGCGTCAAGATGTTGGCGCCTTCAAAATTGCCCTCCTGGGTCACCCCCAAGGCCGCGGTCACCAGGGGCGCGGCCCCGGGACCCGCGAGGCGCTCCACTTCCTCCAGGCTCCAGACGTAGTATTTGCCCTCCACCCCCTCGCTGTCCGCATCCCAGGCCGCATAAAAGCCGCCTTCGGGGGCTAGCATATCCCGCAGGATGAAATCCAGGGTCTCCCGGGCGATACGCCGGGACCAGGCGCTGCCGGTGAGCTGAGCGTGCGTCAGGTAGAGGGGCGGCAAAAGGGCGTTGTCATAGAGCATCTTCTCAAAATGGGGCACCACCCAGGCTGAGTCCACGCTGTAGCGGTGAAAGCCTCCGCCCAACTGATCGTAGATGCCTCCCCGGGCCATTTTCTCTAAACTTAATGACAACTTATCCAGAACTTGGCTTTCCCTGGCCAGGTGATAAGAGAGCAACAGAAATTCCAGTTCTAAAGCGCGGGGAAACTTGGGGGCGTTCCCCAGGCCGCCGTGCACCGGGTCGAAATCCTGCACCAGGCGCTGCGCCGCCTCCGCCACGGCCTCCCGGGTGGGATCGCCCCCGGCCCCCGCGGCTTCGCCCAGACGCTGCAGGTGGCTTTCCACCTTAAGGGAGAGGGTGGTCAATTGCTCGCGATTCTGCTGGTAGGCCTGGCTGAGAGCCAGCAGCAGGCGGGAAAATCCCGGCAGGCCGCCCCGGTCTTCGGGGGGAAAATAGGTGCCGCCGTAAAATGGCTTCAGATCCGGGCTGAGAAAGACGCTCAGCGGCCAGCCGCCGTGGCCGGTGAGCACCTGGACCGCGTTCATATAGGTCTCATCCAGGTCGGGGCGCTCTTCCCGGTCCAGTTTGATATTGATGAAGTTTTCATTCATAATGGCCGCGATGGCCGAATTTTCAAAGGTCTCATGAGCCATGACATGGCACCAATGGCAGGTGGAGTAGCCGATGCTCAGGAAGATGGGCTTGTCTTCCCGGCGGGCCCGTTCTAAAGCCTCCGGCCCCCAGGGGTACCAATTTACCGGATTATAGGCGTGCTGCTGGAGGTAGGGGCTGGTCGTATCAATGAGACGGTTGGGCTTCCGGTCTTGATCTGACATGGCAAACTCCTTTACTGGATGAGCTATTCATTTTTTTTAAGGGCAAAATAGTTTTTTCCTCATCCCCGTGTCGGTAAAAAGGATTTGATTTTTGCTCCGAGTAATAAGAGCGCACCCCTGGCCCTGCCATAGGCCATTCACACATAATGGCTAAAAAGATAAGTATGCCCAGGCCAATTGCAAGGATGATTGGCTTCGGACCCAAAATCGTCAGAAGGGGCGTCCGGGACTTTCTGCGGAAGGGTGGGCGCCTAAATGGTCTTCAGGCTCCCGGTCCAGGTTTCGAACACCGGGAAAGGATTTGCCCGTTCCCCTTCCCGGTAGAAGATGACATAGGTCATGTTCTTCCAGGGGATGAACGAATTGTCTTGCGTGGACTTGAAGTGGCGGCCCCGCCAGGTGCCGGTGTTCAGATAGATTTTCTCCAAGGGAGCCGGAGAAGCCGGTTGGCTCATCACTGCCGAAATTAGGGGATCGTGCGTATGACCATAGACCACGTAACGGGTATTGTTGTCAATCTGCCTGAATTCCTGGGGAGCGGCTGCCAGGAGGTCGTCCTTGATAAAATAGTCCTTGGCCTGCATGACCAGTTCCCATAACTTTTCGGTGCGATCAAGCTTGAAATGCCGCAAAAGGAAGAGAAAGGCCTGGATTTTGTCAGCCTCGTCCCGCCATTCGGTCCACTTGTCGTGTCGGTCATACCACTTCTGCACAAAATCCAGAGCGTCAAAATAATCGACAACCTCCTCCACCGTGTCCTCAATAATTTCTTTCAGGATCCGGGTTTGCTGCACCTGGTAGAGGAGCCACTCGATAACTGACGACAGGGGCCGGACATTTTCAATTTCCTGGAAATTTCTTGTGATGTTGGCCTTTTCGTCAGGGGTAAGCCAGGTCACGCCTTCCAGGCGCCGACCCAGGGCGTAGGGTAGCCGCGCCACCAGCTCAGTAGTGATGGGGTCGCCAATGGGCACCCGCTGATAATCCAGCTCAGTATAAGCGCTGCCGCCCTCGTAGTTATACTTATCGAACTCATGGCCGTGGCGCGCGAAGACCCCATATGCTGGGTCCGCATAGGTATGGGGAAAGAGGTTCATCGGATCGTGCCCGACAGACGGTATCCCCAGGCAGTCGCAGACTTTTTTCCTTAAACTTTGGTACCGGTTGACCAGACGGTCGTGGTTGCCCGGCAGATAAAACAACCTGGGCTCCATGGCCAGACCGCATTGCGCCTGCAAATCAGCCATTCCTTGACGGAATAACCGGAAGGTCCGGCTATTCTCGGGATGTTCGGTGATGTAATCAAAGAGCGTGAGGGCATGGACTTCAAGAGCATGCTCATTAGTTCCCCAGGGCCTCTCGTCCGCCGGGTAACCAAACCAGTTTTCGGTGCGTAAAAGATCAAAGATGTCCCCCAGCAGAACAAGCTTGATTTCCTGGATATGATTACTGGGTTTGGTGGCGATAGCCTTCAGATCGTCGAAAAAATACTCGAACGCCCGGGAGGGAAGATTGTGCTGACCGGCGGAACCGTCCACGAAATGCAGGTCACTGATAAATACGAGCATCTGACTATCCTCCGGCTGTTTATATTTGTAAATTTATAACAACTTTATAGCCATCATAACTCAACGGCAAATAATGTCAATGTAGTTTTCTCTGGCTACGGTTAACTGCGCTTAATGGCTGGTTAAGTCGGTGAAGTCTTCCTGTCGGCTCAAGCGGTCAATTTCGGCCAAAAGCTGGTGCAGCTCCGGGGCGTCCCGGAATTTGATTTCCAGGTGGAAATCGGGGCCCTCAAACGCGGCAGGGGGGGTAAGGCGGATGCGGGGGAGGCGCTTCCACCCCAGCTTGCCCAAAGCGGTCTCGAAGGACTCGCGCGCCGCGCTCAGGCGGGGATAAAACCAGCGGTACAGGTGCCGCCGTACGCCCTCCGCCCTCTCCTGAGGAGTACGGTCGGGATCGGTTAGGGCCAGGAGGAGATCGTCTTTGGCCAGGATGCCTGCCGGGGTAAGCCCTTCCCGCCGGGCCAAAAGAGCGACCTGTTCCAGAAATTCTTCTTGTTTGCTCTGGCTCAGCCGTAAGCCCTCGAGGAAAGGCCCGGCCGCGGCCCGGTCCTTCGGGTCCCAGTCGGCCAGCACGGCTGCGGCAGTCAGGGCCAGGCGGCCGTGCGCCAACAACAGCGGCCACGGCGGCTTCAAGGTGGCCGCCTTGAGCAGGCGCGCCAGATGCGCGTGGGAAGGAGGGAGGCCCAGGTACGGCAGATACTTGGTTGCGACCGTATCCCGGTCACTATGTTCCAGAAGCCGGGTGGCCAGGGTGGCCTGCTCCCAAAGGTTGAACCCCCGGGTAAAGGCATTGTCGAAAAGATGCACTAACAGGCAGTAAAAATCGGGCGTGCTCTGGGGCAGCAGGCGGGCCGTAATCTCCTGCCACCCCAGTTCAGCCGCCACCTTCAGACGCCTGGTCCCGGTAACCGCCTGAAAGCGGCTCCCGCCCCGTTGCGGCTTAAGCCAGGCAGGGTTCAACAATCCCACTTCCTCAAGAGAAACCCTCAACCGATTCAGATCCGGCGTCCCCGCCATCTCCAGGGTGACATCATCCAGGTCGATTTGAGCCAGGGGAACTTTTTGCAACACGATGGCAGTAGTCACATTTCTCCCTCATACGCAAAGATTGTGGGGCCAGCAACCCGAAATATATGTATACTGAGACGGGGCCGTCGGTCAATATGGGCAGTTCCCACCGCGGGCCTTTCGTGCCCAGGAGGACAAGAACGGCAGGAAGAGGAGATAGTCATGACTGAACCATACCGGGTGGTGGCCGTCAACGGCTCCCCGCACGAAGGCTTCGGCAACACCTCCCAAATGTTGGCTATGCTGGGAGAAAACTTATCCCGCGCCGGGCTGGAACTGGAAGAGATTTTCCTGAGTCAGCACCAGATCGGCTTTTGCACCGGGTGCGCCACGTGTTTGGAAACGGGGGCCTGCTGGGTCCGGGACGATTACAATTCGGTGGCCCGCTCGGTCCTGGAGGCGGACGCCGTTATCCTGGCCTCTCCGGTCTATTTTTTCAATGTCACCGCCCAAATGAA
Source organism: Desulfobacca acetoxidans (assembly GCA_022736495.1). Next base: position 9,527 of record DZCR01000032.1, on the reverse strand, counting down.
GACCTTCCTGGACCGCTCCCTGGGGTACGGCCACCGCCCCCGCCGCGACTGGAAGCCCGGATTGGCCTTGAGCGTTTCCGCAGGTCACGGCGAGACCTGGGTAGCCGATTACCTGGGCCGGGTTATGAGGACCTTTGGCGCTTTTCCCGTGGGACAGTTCACCGCCATCGCAGTGGGCCCGGGTGAGTTTTTGGGACGGGAGGCGGTGGAGAGCCGGGCCGCGGACCTATCCCGAGATTTGGCGCAGGCCGTCAAGGGGGAGCGGCGCTATCCCCCTACGGACCAGGATCTGCTCTACTGGCAGTTTATGAGCAAACTGATCAAGGAAAATCGGGATGCTATGGCGGCAGACTACGAGCATTGGGAGGAACTAGGCCTGTTTAAGAGCTTCGAGGCCTATGTGGGGCAGAGCCGTTCGCTCCAGAATCCGGATATGCAGGCGCCCCTACTTAAAGCCAGAACCCGGCAGAAAACGGCTGCCGCCCCGGCTTCCCCTGCCAAGACTAAGTCCCCCTCGGCCGGTCCCGACACTTGCCGGGAGCTCCTGGAGCTTATGCCTGGGGCCTTGAACCAGGCGGCCGCCGCAGGTCTCACCGCCACCTATCAGTTTGATGTGAGCGGCAGCGAAGATTTTACCGCACACCTGGTGATTGCTGACGGGCAAGCCACTTTCCATGAGGGACCGGCGGACAAACCTAATCTTCTCATCAGGACCCCCGCAGAGGTGTGGCTGGCTATCTCCCGGGGGGAGCTGGACGGCACCCAGGCCTACCTTTCCGGCCAATTTCGGATCAAGGGCGACCTGGGCCTGCTGGTTAAACTGAAAACCCTTTTTATTACCTAACCCTAAACAAGCTGGTGTCAGGCTTGGAGCATTGACAATGGAAAAGAACTCGCCTTTGGAAGGCGGCGTCCATCGCATCCAGGTGCGGGTGCGCTTCGGGGACACTGACCCCTATGGCATCGTCTATTTTGTCAGCTACTTTCGCTACTGCCACCGGGCCATCGAAGAGTTCCTGCGGGCCGTGGGCCTGCCGCCCGTAGAGACCTTCAAGAACGTGCCGGAAGGCTTTGGCCTGCCCATCGTGGAGGCCTGGGGCCGCTTCCGCCGGCCCAGCCAGTACGGCGACCTGCTGCGGATTGAAACCCGCGTCCAGGAGGTGCGCTCCAAAGCAGTGGTTTTCCGCTTTGAATTCTATCCGGAAACCGGCCGGGAGCTCCTGGCCGAAGGCGCCGCCACCCTGGTGGCCATAGGCGCCGACTGGCGGGCCCGGGAGTTGCCGGAAAGGGTTAAGACAGCCTTATCTCAAGAAAAATAAAGGGTATCCCCGGTCTTTCAATTAGAACGCGTACCAAATCCTGACCCAGTTGCGAACCCCTTCGGGACGGTTGATGGTAGCTAGCTCGAACTGGTTGATAACGCAGAAACTAAAACGGCCATAGTCATATTTGATCGCGGGACCGAGCGCGAATCCCCGGCCATGGAAGCCGATATTGACCCCATCGGCGACATCCCCGGTAATCTGAGTGTAATAATAACCCGCCACTCCCATTCTCAGTTTGGGCAGTACGGCATAATCGACACAGTAGTCAAAGTGAAAGGACTGCCCGGATTGATAATACCTTCGCGCTCCGGTAATTACCAGCGGGTCATAATTGCGCGTCGGGAAGTCATACATCATTTTGACATTGATCCCCAGTCCCCACTTCGGTAGCCAAGCGAAGGCTACAATCGGTTGAAAGGTAAAATAATTGCGCGAGGGGCTGGCCGGGTGATGACGATTATAAGTTCCAGGGAACTCCACTTCGAAGGCCGAAATCAGATGAAATTCCCCAAAATGCCAGGCGAGGATGACGGGGTCAAACGCGGTGTTCCCTAAACCGAAGCGCTGATCATCGGCAATAACCATCCCCGGAACCTTCGACGTCAGATCGGTATAGACCAGCGGCACTACCACATGCGTTCCCCAATTTGCGCCCAAGATCTTAATTTTACTAGAATAAATGAAGCGCACGGCTTCTACGAAGAGAAAGGCGTTGGGATTTGGGGGCCCTCCGGGGAATGCATTGGCTTTATAGAATAGCCAATAATTCTGAAAATAAGATCCCGGGGGTGGAAAGGCCCCGGCAAAGAAGTTCTCGATGCCATCGGGATAGGAGGTCAGACCTAACTCCGTGCCCGACGCGGAGAACGGCAACACCACCAATAAAATTAGCAAACCCGCGATAAATCGTTTGCCCATTTGGTATCGCTCCTTGAGTTGAATATTAGTTAACCTGTATTTGAATGGCAATAATAAATTTCAACAAGTGAGCGACCGGTACGGCTGACGTCCTAGTGTCATGTCACACAATTAATATGGTATATGTCATCCCAGGAGGTGGCTTATGGCCAAAGGAGGGTAAACTCGGCGAGTGATCTTGGCGAGATAAGGAGCTTCCTCCAGGGCGGTGTTGCCGCCGCCCACCACCACCACCGTCTTATCCTGGAAAAAGAAGCCATCGCAGGTGGCGCAATAGGAAACGCCCTTGCCGTAATACTCCAGTTCGCCGGGGATATTGAGCCTGCGAGGACTGCCGCCAGTGGCCAAGATTACGGCGTGGGTTGACAATGCCGTACCATCGGCCAGACGCACCGTATGGTAATCCAGCCCCGGTTCCACCGCCACTTCCTCCTGTCTACTTCCAAGCCGTAAGATTTGGATGTTGCAAAAATTACTGCGACAGGTCGAAATCGCTGATATTTTCAGAACCGGGGTAGTTTTCCACGCTTTCCGTCAGGTTAATTTGCCTGCCGGGTAGGCCCTTTTCAATCAACAAGGTTTTGAGTGCTGCCCGCATGGGGCATAGAGCCCGGCTGGAAGGCCGCCAGGACCACCACCGATAATAACTAAATCAAAGAATTCCGTTTCCAGCATCATGGGCACTGTCTCATATGCTACAGGGGTGAAGCTAATCCTCTGGCTCGCCTAACTTGCAGTAATTTCAACTTTTATCACTCACCTGGATGGCTGTTCGGACCTCGGAGGAAAAAGTGCAGCATTTGCTAGACCCTGCTTTCCGTCCCAGTATTCCCTGGATAAATTTTTTATGGTTTAATTTCAGCCTATTAGCTCAATAAATCGTGATGGTATAGCCTTTGCAGAAATTTTCAGAGTCTCTTCCACAGCGAAAAGGAGGCCAGATGGATCTTTACGAAGCTATTTATAATCGGCGCAGCCACCGCCGTTATCGGTCGGGGATGCCTCCCCGGGAGACCTTGGAAAGGGTGATTAACGCCGGTCTGTGGGCCCCGTCCGGCATGAACACCCAATGCTGGGATATCACGGTGCTGGCCGGCAAGGCCCGGGATGAACTGGTCAAACTGATTAACCGCTCCCTGGAGAAACTGGTCCCCATAATGGAGAAAGTCGGCGTGACGGAAAAGAGCCAGCGGCAGGTGGCAGCGTTTTTCAAGGACCTGGGGGGCGCCTCGGTGGTCATTGCCGTGACCGTCTGGCGGGAGGAAGACAAACCCGGGGCCGCCAACATTCAAAGCGGCGCCGCCTTGATGCAAAATATGCTCTTGGCGGCTCATGCCGAGGGCCTGGGGACCTGCTGGATGACCGCGGGAAGCATAGTGGAAAAGGAAATCCTGGAGTACCTGGGCAAAACCGATCAGAAACTGCTGGCCATTACCCCCATCGGCTACTCTGCCAAAGAACCGCCTGCGCCTCCCCGCAAACCGCGGGAAGTGAGGTGGCTGGGGTTTTAATGAGAGAGTGATCTTGTGCCTTTGAAAAGTAACAAATTAGCGCCAGCTTTCTTAGGAGGGTTTTAATGGATTTCCAACTCACCGATGAACAGCGGATGATCAAGGAAACCGTGTACAAATGGGCGGTCAATGAGCTAGGGCCGCTGCAGGAAAAGATCGATGAGGAAGATTGGTTTCCTCCCGATTTTTTCAAAAAATGCGCCGAGATCGGCATCCTAGGCATCACAATTGATGAGAAATATGGGGGCCTGGGCGGCGATGTCCTGATGCAGACCCTGGCCATTGAAGAGATGAGCCGCATCTGCCCGGCCCTGGGCATGACTTATGGGGCCCACTCCAACCTTTGCGCCCATAATATCCACAAAAATTCCAGTGAGGCCCTTAAAGAGAAGTACTTGCCGCCGCTGGTCAGAGGCGAAAAGATCGGCGCTATGGCCCTCACCGAACCCAACGCCGGATCCGATGCCATGAGCCTCTGCACCCGCGCCGTTCGCCAGGGTGACAAATACCTCCTGAAAGGCACCAAGATCTTCATCACCAACGGGCCGGTGGCCGATACCTTGCTGGTCTATGCCAAAACCGCTCCGGAGCAAGGCGCCAAAGGGATCAGCGCCTTTATCGTGGAAAAGGGTTTTTCCGGCTTTTCCGTGTCCCGCAAGCTGAGGAAATGCGGCATGCGCGGCTCACCCACGGCGGAGCTGATTTTCGAGGACTGCGAGGTGCCGGCCGAAAATCTGGTGGGGCAAGAAAATATGGGCGTCCATGTCATGACCAGCGGCCTGGACGTGGAGCGCATCGTGCTAGCCGGCGGCTCCATCGGCATGGCGCAACAGGCGCTGGACTATTCCATCCGCTACGCGGTGGAGCGGGAACAGTTCGGCCAACCCATCGCCAATTTTCAGATGATTCAGCAGAAACTGGCTGACATGTACAGCCGCACCGAGGCGGCCAGGCTATTGGTTTACCGGGCCGCCGATCTGGCGCAGAAATTCCCCCGGGGCGGCAAAGGCACGGAACTGAACCGCCTGGCCGCCGCGGCCATCCTCCTGGCGGCGGAGACCGCCACCTGGGTGTGCGACCAGGCCATCCAGATTCACGGCGGTTACGGCTACTGTCTCGAATTTCCGGTGCAAAAGCTGTGGCGCGACGCCAAGCTCTACGAAATCGGGGCGGGCACCAGCGAGATCCGGCGCCTGATCATTGCCCGGGAGCTCACCCGGGAAGCCTTCGCCAGGAAGGCGCAGCGCTAGGCGAAACGAGTAACGGAGGGTTTTAACCCGTGCGCTTCAAGGTCCCGGACCCCGACTTCGAAAAGCGCGTCCGCGACAGTTTTACCCGGCAAAAGCTGATGGACACCATTGGCGCCGAATTGACTCGGCTCGTGCTTGGAGAGGCGGAGATCAGTCTGCCGTATCGGGATGATTTGACTCAGCAACATGGTTTTGTCCATGCCGGCATTATCGCCACCATTGCGGATACTGCCTGCGGCTATGCCGCCTTCAGCCTCATGCCCGCCGATGCCGCGGTGTTGACCGTCGAATACAAAATCAACCTGATGTCCCCGGCCGTGGGCGAACATTTCCTTGCCAGGGCCCGGGTCATCAGGCCGGGAAAGACTCTCAGCGTCTGCACGGCAGAGGTCATGGCGCGCCATCAAGGCCAAGTCAAAACGGTCGCCACCATGCTGGCGACCATGATGGCCCTCCCCAATCAGGAAGGTCTGTCCGGCTAGGCGGTAGCCGCTGAGCCTACGGAGAAATCATGAATGAACCGTCAGTTCTGGAGGACAGGCATGAACAGGTGGTGGTGCTCACCCTGAACCGGCCTGAAGTAATGAACTCCTTCAACTTCCCGATGCTTCTGGCCCTGAAGGAGCGGGTGGAGGCTATCCATTTTGATCCGGAAGTCCGGGTAGTGATCATTACCGGGGCGGGGCAAAAGGCCTTTTGCGCCGGCGCCGATCTAAAAGAACGCGCTTCCATGAGCGAACAGCAGGTGCGGGAGTTTATTTTTACGATTCGCAATCTTTTTACCTTTATCGAATACCTCAACAAACCGGTGATCGCCGCGGTCAACGGCATTGCCCTGGGAGGCGGCACCGAACTGGCCCTGGCCTGCGATATCCGCCTGGCCTCGGCCACGGCCACCCTGGGACTGACCGAAACCCGGCTGGCCATCATCCCCGGGGCCGGCGGCACCCAGCGCCTGCCCCGCCTGATCGGCCGCGGTAAGGCCAAGGAACTCATCTTTACCGGCCGCAAAGTCGAAGCCCAGGAGGCCCTGCAGATTGGGCTGGCCAATAAGGTCTGCGAGCCGGAAGCCTTGCTGGTCGAGTGCAAGGCCATGGCGGCGCAGATCTGCGAGGCCGGTCCCATTGCCATTCAGCAGGCCAAATATGCCATCAACTACGGTCTGGAGGCCGATCTGCATACGGGCCTGGCCATCGAATCCAATGCCTATTGGGTGACCATCCCTTCGGAAGACCGTCTCGAAGGACTGGCGGCGTTTCGTGAAAAGCGGAAACCGGTGTATAAGGGCAAGTGAGATGTAGCGGTCTATCCTCAGATTGGGAGATCGGTATGACTGAATCCGTCAAGCTTACCCGCGATGCTGAAATAGCCTGTCTCGTCTTGAACAGGCCCCACGCCTTTAACGCCATTGACCGGGACCTGGTCGAAACCTTGGCCGCCCAGCTCATCACCCTGGCTGTCGATCCGGTGCGCGCGGTGGTAATCTCCGGCGAGGGCAAGGCCTTCTGTGCCGGCGGCGATCTGAAATACTTCTTGTCCGATCCCCAAGGGCCGGGCCGGGCCATCCACCAAACCGCGAGGTACTTCCACCAGGCCATCATCGAGATTCGACGCATGGAGAAACCGGTCATCGCCGTCATCAACGGCGTGGCCGCCGGCGGCGGCTTCTCCCTGGCCCTGGCCTCGAACCTGAACACAACAAGGGAGCAAGATGTCAAATTTAACCCTGCAAAACCGCACCCACTGGGAAAATGAGGAAAGGAAGCTGGATGAACACGTCCAGCAGGCGGTCTGGCCCGGAGGCGAGAAAGCGGTACAGCGCCTTGCCAAGCAAGGCAAACAGCCGGTCCGGGTCCTGATCAGCAAGCTCATCGACCCGGGCACGGAATTCTATGAATTCAGCCGCATCGCAGGCTTTGGCATGAATTATCCCGATGTCATGAATGTGCCTTGCGGCGGCCTGGTGACCGGCTTGGGCAAGATCCACGGCAACTGGACCATGATCTTCGCCAATGACAGCCGGGTGAAGGCCGGCACCTATTTCCCCATTACCCTCAAGAAACATATGCGCGCCCAGGCGATAGCCGAGCGCTGCGGCTTAAACTGCGTCTACATCGCTGATTCCGGGGGGGCCTATCTGCCTATGCAGGCCGAAGTCTTCCCGGATGATCAGCAATTCGGCTCCATGTTCTACAACATGGCGCGTATGAGCACCATGGGCTTAAAGCAGATCACCCTGAGCACCGGCGGCAACACCGCCGGCGGCGCTTACATAGTCTTTATGGCCTGCCAGTCGTTGATGATCGACCGGATGTCGTATTCCTTTCTGGGGGGCCCGCCGCTGGTCAAGGCGGCCACCGGGGAAGTCATTTCTGCCGAAGATTTGGGCGGGGCCAAGGTACATACGCAACGCTCTGGCGGCGCCGACCATCTCTGCCAGACTCAGGATGAGGCCATCGAGCGGGTGCGCGAGATTCTCTCTATGGAGCCCCCGCAAAAGCTGCACAATCATCGCTATGAGGAAGTTCGGCCCCGGGTGCCGGTGGAAACCATCTATGAGATGCTGCCGGTCAATGTTCATCAGGGCATCAATGTGCGGGCCTTCCTAAAGGCCATGGCCGATGACAGCTATTTTGTCGAATACAAAAAGCCCTTCGCCCCCGGACTAGGTGACAACATCGTCACCGGCAAGATTCGCCTCAAGGGCATCCCGGTGGGGGTCATCGCCTCCAACGGCATCGGCATCATTTTTACCCAGGCGGCGCAAAAGGCCACGGAATGGATCGTCCGCTGTTGCCAGGAGAAGACCCCGCTGCTCTTTGTCCAGGCTTCGCCGGGCTACATGGTAGGCTCGGATTCCGAGCATATGGGCATCGGCAAGTATGGGGCGGATATGGTGCGGGCAGTGTCCTGCGCCCAGGTGCCGCGGGTGCAATTGGTGATCGGTCCCGACAACGGCGCGGCCAACTATGGCATGTGCGGACGGGGGTATCGCCCGCATTTTCTCTTTTCCACCATGAGGGCCCGCACCTCGGTGATGAGTGGGCGTTCCGCCGGGGAGGTGCTCCTGTCCATTGAGGAACGCAAACGCGAGGTTGCCGGCAACCCTATGAGTGCCGAGGAAAAGCAGGTTTTTCGCCAGCAATTGATCGACAAATACGAGGGCGAGGCGCATCCCTTCTATTGCGGCGCTCAGCTCCTCAATGACCGGGTGCTGAAATTCCGGGAGATTCGCGACTGGCTGGCCCTGGCCTTCGAAGTGAGTCTGCTCCGGCCCATCGGCGAGCCGTCTTTTGGGAATCTACGGTTTTAAGCTTCGAAAGGTGGTTTTAGAGTGGCCGCAGGCTTTAGCTCGCGCCGTACAGGCGAGACGACTATGCCACCAGGGAAAACGATCGTTGTTCGCAAATTGATGCCATAAGGGGAGACTTGACATGGCTTTGCTGAATTACCCTAAAAAAGTGGTTCTGGGTGATATCACGGTCAGGGACGGCTTTCAGCACGAAGAGAAGTTCATCCCTACCGATGCCAAGTTTTGGGTGGCGGAACAATTGGTGTTGGCCGGCTTTAAACGTATCGAAGTTACCAATCTCGGCAGTCCCAAGGGCATGCCGCAATTCAAGGACGCCGATGAGTTGATGAAACGGCTTCGGGGCAGCAAAAAGGTGGGCCATCTTCTAAAAGAGGTGGAACTCACCGCCATCACCATCCGGGAGCGGGCGGTGGAGCGCGCCATCCAGGCCCGCCGGGAAGGCTACGGTCCCGACCGCATCCTCTTCATGGTGTCCACCAGCGAGTCGCATCATAAGGTCAATTCAGGCCTGTCCCTGGTCGATTACTGGAAGATGTGCGAGCAGTACATCCCCCTGGCCCACGAGGCCGGCATGAAGGTCAACGGCACGGTCAGCACCATCTGGGGCTGCCCCATCGAGGGACCCACTGAGCTCAGCAAGGCGGTGGAATTCACCCAGCGCTGGCTGGAGATGGGGGCGGACGACGTCGAACACGCCGACCATGATGGGTCGGCGCCGCCCAATAAGGTCTATGAATATTTTTCCATGATTCTCGACGCTATTCCTGACCCGACCAAGCACATAGCCCATTTTCATATGACCCGGGGCTGGGGGCTGGCTAATGTCCTGGCGGCCCTGCAAGCGGGGATCACCCATTTCGAATCCACCCTGGGTGGCATCGGCGGCCAGCCGGCCAACTTTGTGGACGGGGTGCCGGTGGCCGGCACCGGCGAATACTATTATCAGGATCCGAGCATCACCGGCCTGGTCGCCACTGAAGACCTGGTCGTCATGCTGGATGAAATGGGGATCGATGTCGGCGTGGATGTAGATGCGGTGCTAAAGATCGGCCGCATGGTGGAGCGCATTGTCGGCCGGCGGCTGCGCTCGGAGTGCGCTCACAGCGGCAGAATTCCCAAGACTCTGACTGGCCGCCGTTAGCCTGGGAAAGGTAAACCTAGTGCTTACTTGCATTAATAATAGATATAATATATGGTGCTGGGCAAGGAG
>DZCR01000176.1 GCA_022736495.1 Desulfobacca acetoxidans | reverse complement strand
CGGCTAAAGCCCTCTTGCATGGGGCCATGATACCACCCTCTCCTGTTCTTTTACAAGTCCTTCGCTGCCGGAAACGACCCGGGGGGTTTGGAAAAGATACGGGGGGCACAACCCCCTTTATCTCTCGACCAACGGGGATAAAAAATATTTTCTTATATATTATATTATTAAAAATAATTTAATTTTAATGGCTCAACTTCCGCTTCCCTTATAAAAAAATTAATGGAAATTGACGGTGGTGCCGATAAGGAGAAAAAGGCGTGGGCAATCTGCGTCCCTCATGGCAGCAGTCAAACCTGACAGGGAGGACTAGGGAATGATAGTCAAACTGAACCGGCTTTTAAGACTCGGCCGCCGGGAGGAAGGGGCCGCGGCGCTGGAGTTTGCTCTCTGCCTCATCCCCTTGCTCCTTATTGTGGGGGGTATCATAGATTTTGGCCACCTCTGGTATATGGAAGCGCTGGTCGCCCACGGGTCTCGGGAAGGCGCCCGCTATGCCACCCGGTATAACGACGCCAAAGCTCCCTCTACCTTGACCGACCCCTCTGTAAAGGATTTTGTGCTTAAAACTTCTGAGGAAAATGGTGGCAAAGGCGGTTTCGGATTGGCCAGTCTTCTGCCCAGTGACGCCAACCCCGATGCCGTCCCTGGTGGGACAGGATATACCGTTTATATGGCGGGGTCTTCGGTCAGCGTTAAGGTCTCAGCAGATAAGTACTGGCTTTTTTTAAATAATTTTATTCCTGTTTTGACAAACCCCCAACATTTGGAATCCACTACGATAATGTCTTTGGAGTAAACGGGCCGGAGGCTTACGAGTAATACCCATAGCATGAGCCATATTACGAAAAGCGTTCAAAATGGTAATTTGGTAGCCGTAGGCTTTAATTTTCTAACCTTCCAACCTGAATGCGAGTAATCGCACCTGAGAAGGTGGCCGAGCTATGAATCAAAAATGGAAGAAATTTCTTTCTGACGAGTCCGGGGCCACGGCAGTGGTCGTGAGCTTGCTCCTGGTGGTGTTGCTGGGCACGGGCGCTTTAGCCATTGATATCGGGCATATTACCTGGGTGCATAATGAACTGGAAAAGGCCGCCGAGGCCGGATCCTTGGCCGGAGCCAGGGGCCTTTGGCCAGTTACTCTGACTCCGCCACCCCTCACTAGACCTACCCCCGATCCTACCCAGGCCACGAATTGGGCCCTCAATGCCACGACGAGCAATAAGGTTGACGGGGTCAATCTGTCCGCGGGGGAGGTAACCGTGCAGGTGGGTCAATATGATTATACTTCCCAACAGTTCAATGCAGGAATTAGCCCCGCCAACGGTGTCAGGGTGACCACCCAAAGAAACAACGTCCCAATGTTTTTGGCCCAAATTTTAGGGTTCTCCTCCCAAAACCAGTCGGCCACCGCCACTGCCGTCATGGACGTTATCGTGGGGATTGGGGGGGGGTCGATGCCCATTGCCATCAATAAAACATATTCTCCCGCGGGCACAAAGGTCACTATCATTTTAGGTCCTTCTCCTAGTGATAGCGGCGGTTGGTTTACCAAGGACGAAGCAGCCAGTGATAAAACAATTGGAGCATATATTGATGGAGGCTGTCCCTCCTTAGCAATTGGCGATCTCATCAACCTCAATAACGGCTTTACTTCTAACCTCAAAGACTTAAGTGACAAATTGAGCAGCAATGGCGGCGAGTTGTATACCTTTATCCCGGTGGTGGAAACAGACTCCTTTAACAATAGCGATATAAAGATCATTGACTTTGTCCCGTTCAAAATTACCGAAATAAAGGATACAGGCGCGGCTGACAGCAGATACATTTACGGCGAGGTGGTGACTACAGGGGAATGCGCAGCAGGCTTGCCCGGTAAACCTCCTGCCGGGAGTTCTGGCACCCTCCCCCTCTCCCCCCCCAAGTTGGTGCAATGCAAAAATTGATCTGAAGTTCGCCCCGGTGGTGGCTGGCAGGGGTTTTGCTCTTGATGTTGGCCGCCGCTGAGAACAGTATCGTTTGTGGCCCTGGTTCCCATTCTCCAGACCAGGGGCAGGAATTTCGGTTATTATCCTAAAGTCCCGTCGCGATGCCGTTGACGCCGCCGTTTATCAGGCGCACTACGGCCAGGTCGGGGAAATAGTCGATGACGTTGAGGCAGCCGTAATTCTGGTCCAGGCGAAAGAGAAACTCCAGGGATAGGCCCAGGGCGTCGCTCAAGATGACCCGGTTGATCCCGGCGTGGGCCACGATGAGGAAGGCCTGCTGCTGGTGTTTTTGGATGAGGTCTGTCAAGCGGGGCAGGGCCCGGGCGCGCACGTCCGTGAGGCTTTCGCCGCCGGGGATGCGGAAGCTAGTGAGGTCCTGGAAGCGGGCCTGGAGCTCTTCCGGGTAACGTTCAGCAATCTCCGTAAAGTTCAGGCCTTCCCACACCCCGAAGTTAACTTCTCGAAATTCCGTAATAATCTGCGCCTTAACCTTCCGGCCCCGGCTGATGATCTCCGCCCCCGTCCGGGCCCGGGTCAAATCCGAGGCATAGACCGCGGCCAGGGGCACGGGTGCCAGTTGCGCGGCCAAATCCTCGAACTGCCGCACGCCCTTGGCGCTCAAGCCGATGTCGTTGTGGCCGTGATAGCGGTCGGTGTGGCCGTCGGCCACCTGGCCGTGGCGCACCAGATAGAGGCGGGTGGGGACCAAAGCGCCCTTGGCGGCTGCGGCCATGGAAGACAAGGGGCTAGTCCCCCACCATGACGGCGTTGTTGGGCACCACCACCACCCCGTTTTCGGTGACATGGAAGCGCTTGGCGTCTCGCTCGCGGTCCAACCCGATGGTGAAGCCCGGGGGCACCCGCACCCCTTCTTCGATGATGGCCTGGCGAATGTGGGCTCCGGGGCCCACTTCCACCCCGTCCCACAGGATGGCCTCGCACACCGTGGCGCCGGCCCCCACCCTGACCCGGGGAGACAATACCGAGAGCTCCACCGTGCCTTCGATGACGCATCCCGAAGCGATCAGGGAATCTTCTATGGTCACATGGGACCCGCGGCAAATATACTTGCTGGGGGGATAGAGCTGGGGCCGGCTCCGCACCGGCCAGTCGGCGTCGTACAGTTCAAAAACGGGCGTCTGGCCCAACAGGTCCTGATGGGCCTTGAAATAGGCGTCCAGCAGCCCGATATCCCGCCAATACCGGGGCGTATTGGTGGCCGGGTCCTGGAAATTGTAGGCATAGACCTTTTTGCGCCCCACCATCTGGGGGATAATGTCTCCCCCGAAGTCATGCTTGCTGGTCTTTTTCTTGGCGTCTTTGATGACCTCTGCGACCAAAACCTCGGCCTTAAAAATATAGACCCCCATGGAGACCAACGAAAAGTCGGGATTGTCAGGCAGGCCCGGCGGGTCCTTGGGCTTCTCCAGGAAATTTTCCACCTCGGAGGCTTCGTTCACCTTGAGGATGCCGAAGGAACTGCCCTCCACCCGGGGCACCATGACCGCGGCCACGGTGAGGTCGGCGTCCTGGCGCAGGTGAAAATCCATCATTTCCCGGTAGTCCAGCTTGTAAACATGATCGCCGGATAAGATGAGCACCTGCCGGGGCCGCTCCTGTTCCAGGAGGGTGAGGTTCTGATAGATGGAGTCGGCAGTGCCCCGATACCAGCGGTTCACCATGATTTGCTGGGGCGGCATGGAGTAGATGAACTCCCCCAAATCGGGGTGCATGAGGTCCCAGGCCTGGCGCAGATGCTGATCCAGGGAAAAACTGCCGTACTGAGTTAGCACGTAAATGCGGCGAATGTCTGAATTGAGGCAGTTAGACAGAGTGAAGTCGAGAATCCGGTAAATGCCCCCGAAGGTGATTACCGGCTTGGCCTTGTCCCGGGTCAGGGGAAAGAGCCGTTCACCCTTGCCGCCGGCCATAATGATGGTGGTGAGTTTTTGCCGCGCAGCCGTCATCGGTTCACCAATTCTTTGATCTTAGCTTTCAGTTCGGTGAGGTCGGAAGACTTCACCACATAAGCGTCCGCGGCCCAGCTCATAAAGCTTTCCTGGTACTGGGTATAGGCGGTGTTCAGGATCACCGGCAGGCCCTCTTTGAGCCCCAGGATGCGGGGCAGGGCCTCCAGGCCGTCCATGCCGGGCATGCGAATATCCAAAATGACCAGGTCCAAGGCTTCGGTTTCCACGGCCTTCAGGGCATCCCGGGCATTGGTGGCGATCATCACCTTATAGCCTTCTTCCTCCAACTCCTCTTGCAGCAGGGTGCGGATCGCCTCATCGTCATCCACCACCAAAATCGTTTTCATGAACTGCCTTTCTGCACGTTTTTCTCAAAGATTAAGTCTTCTCAATCACAAGGGCAACCGTGAGAGTGAAAAATTCCCCAGGTTCGGTCACGCCTCAGCCGGAGGCTGCCAGTAGGTCTCTCCCAAAAACAGGGGCAACTCCGCCACGCAGATGGGCCCCACCCGGATATCCCAGCCGGTGTAACTGGCCAACTCCTCTTTCAGGGGCGCGACCACTCCGGGAATAATGAGCTGTTGGCGCTTGAGCTTCTCGGCCAAGCGGTGGTGCTCCAATCCCTGATCCAGGCGCTGGGGGGTGAAGCTGCGGTAGATCATGGACATATCCACCGTGTCCCCCCGGGTATCTATCAGCAAGAGGTAAAAGGGGCTGACGGAGTAGGCCAGAAGCCCGGTGACCACCGCCAGGGTAAATTCGCTGTTGCCGGTGACTAAAAGCGGAGCCTCGGGTCCGGGCTCGTTGATCTCGAAAAGATCCGGCGGCACCGGCCGGGGGAATTCCAGGGACTGCACCACCGGCAGGATTGCCAAGGCCTGCACGGCCAGGGCCAGGGCCTGGCGCCGGGCAGGGGTGAGGGTCAGGCAATCTTCGGGCGCAAGAGCGCCCTCTTTGAGCCGGGCCGCCACCTGAGCGCAATCGGGGCCTCCCAGTCCCTGGCATTCCTCGGAGGTCAGGTAGGGGGCAAGGTCGATCCGGTCTACATAGAGATTTGCTTTCAGCATGGGGTCTCCTGCTTCGGTTAGCCTAATCCAGCCTAACAAGAATGGCGCCGCAGGTCAACGCTTGCTTGGAAAAGTTCAGGGTTAAAGGTTAATAGCGAGTGCGTCCATAGGCCGCCAGGGGCGGTGTGGGACGGGATCATCTGGGATTGCCAGGCGGGTCAAGCGTTGCGCCATCATTGCACGGCAAGGGAGAGATTTCCCTAATGATGCCGCATGATTCCAGGTGATCTTGGGGAGACAACGCCGCCGGCCCGGGTGGGAAAATTGGCCCAAACAAAGGCGTAAAAACCGCGATTGAGACGACGCGGGGCCGGTTGGGGAACTTTGCCGTCTGTGCCGAAATTGCTTGATTTTTGTAGCAACTCGGGTTAAATAGTTAATGTTGAATACATAACGACAGATAAGATCAGCTAACAAAGGAGTCGGGTCCAAGAGTAACCGGTTTGAACTAAAGGTAAAATAGGGTAAAGGAGGCACACCTCACCCGGGACCCCGAGAGTTTCGGGGAGGATGTCTGGTCTGATTTTCATCAACCAATCATCACCTGCAGCAGTCCTCTACAAGCTTCTATCCTTTACCCCCGCCCCTCCCTGGGCTCCGGAAACACTTGGTAATCAGTTTATATGGCAGCCAGCACCCCACTTACCGCGCTCGTTTTGCCTCATCTCACCCAAATAACGCCCTATCAGGCCGGCAAACCTTTAGAAGAACTAGAAAGAGAACTGGGACTTACCGATGCCATCAAGCTGGCATCCAATGAAAATCCCCTGGGTCCTTCACCTCTGGCCCTGGCCGCCATCCGGGACACCCTGGGAAGCTTGCACCGCTACCCTGACAGCCACGCCTATTATCTTAAGGAAGATCTGGCCCGCCATCTCGGTATTGCCCCCCAGCAATTAATCCTGGGCAACGGCTCCGACGAGGTCCTGGACATGCTGGTCCGGGCCTTGGTGCCTCCGGGGGGAGATGTGGTAAGCACTACTCACACGTTCCTCATGTACGGCCTCCTCACCCAGGCCGTGGGCGGCATTTTTCGTCCGGTGCCCTTGCAAGAGATGCGGGTGGACCTGACGGCCGTGGCCCAGGCGGTCACTCCCCAAACCCGGCTGATCATCATCAACAACCCCAACAATCCCACCGGCACCGCGTTCCGGCGCCAGGAATGGGAAGATTTTCTGGCGGCGATTCCCCCCTCCGCCACCGTGGTTCTGGATGAGGCCTACATCGATTTTGCCGATGATCCCGGCGTGCCTTCGTGCCTGGATTATCTGTCCGAGGACCGCCCCCTGGTGGGGCTCCGCACTTTTT
>DZCR01000031.1:16934-26311 GCA_022736495.1 Desulfobacca acetoxidans | reverse complement strand
CATCGCTGGGCAACTTGATTTCCAGCTTACCCACACCAAATAGCGAAGAGGCAAAATGATTTTAGATATATAGTAATTCCATCTCGATATAAAACTGGCATGCCTACTGATTTTATACGGAGTCAAGAGAGTCAATTTATAGACCCCTTTTTAAAAGTAATTCGCAAACAAGGAGTTACAAAGGAAGTTGTATTGCAATTAGTACTTAATGATGATATGATAAAAGACGAAGAATATTCTTCAGATTTACTAAATTGGATTACTGGATTGGATGAAATAGCTGGTATTTATCTTATAACGGAAGTTTCTTCTCGAAGCAAGCAAATAAAGGATATTGATTTCCTATTTTCTTATCTTAAATTTATCAATGCATTAAGTATGAATAATTTTAAAGTTATCCTGGGATATCTCAATTGTGAATCTATTCTTTTATCAATCGCTAACCCTCATATTATGACAATTGGGAGTTATGAAAATACTAGGAGATTTAATATCTCAGCTTTCGAAGACAAAGAAGATACGAGGCAACAAGGACCAACGGCTCGTATTTATATATCGAAATTACTCCAATGGATGGATCATCGATATTTGGGTGCTATCAAAAGAGTAAATAATGATCTAGATTTTTTCGATAAAAATGCTTACCAAGCAGAAATGTTTGAGCCAACTTTTAATTGGCATTTTGGACGCCCTCAACTTTATAAGCATTATTTTATTGTTTTCTCTGAACAGTTGAATAGTGTTAGTAATATTGAGAATGTAAAAAGGTATAAGAAAGTGTGTACTATTATAAAGAGTGCTATTGAAAATTATTCATTTTTTGAAGAAAAAGGTATTATATTTGATCCTGATAGTGATGGCTCGCATTTATATGCGTGGATCACAGCAGCAAATCAGTTTGCAGCCGCGCAAGGATGGATATAAAATCATGGCATTCAAAAGAGAAAAAGATCTATTTGACATAGCATTTGCCAGTAATTATATTCAGAATTTAATAAATTCTGATATGCATTTGAATTATTTTGTTGAGCCGAAAGGGTTATTCGGAATTCCTGATCTGCTTATTGTAAATGCTGATTCATCTCAAGTAGGTTGTAAAGAACATTTAAAAAGCTTCGCTTTTGAAATGAAACTTACGAAATGGAAAAGAGCTTTGATTCAGGCTTTTAGATATAAAGCATTTGCAAATTATTCATATGTGGTGGTTGACATGGACCATGCGGCTCCTGCCATATCTAATCTTGAACAATTCAGAAAATCAAATATCGGTCTTATGAGTATAAATGAATGCGGAGATTTAAAAGTTCATTTTCGACCTTTCTTTGACCAACCATTTTCAAATGATCTTGGGTCAGTTATTTCAGAAATGATTTTTAGTACATAGGCAAAAATCTTTCCATAATATCCTTTCCGTTATTGCAATAACTTAGTAATATCACTATAATTTAAACATGGCTCAAGAAACCTGGATTGAGGTGCGCGTCCTGGTGCCGGCGCGGATGCAGGAAGAGGCCTCCCTGTATCTGACGGAATTTACCGGGCGCGGCGTGATCATCGAGGAAGATAACGTTCCGGCCGGGGGCGTGGTCATCCGGGGCTATTTCCGGCCGGAAGAGTACGGCGCCTGGCAGCGCCAGGAGTTGCAGGACTACCTGAAGCGCCTGAGCGCTTATGAACTCTATCCTCTGGGCCTGGAAATCCGCCAGGTGGCGGAGGAGGACTGGGCCGAAGCCTGGAAGGCGCATTTTAAACCCATGAAGCTCACGGACCATCTGGTCGTTCGGCCGCCCTGGGAGGAATACGCCGCTCAAGCGGGGGAGACGGTGATCACCATTTACCCCGGCATGGCCTTCGGCACCGGCCGACACTCCAGCACACGGTTGTGCCTCCAGGCTTTAGAGCAGGTGTGGGAGCAGGGCCTGCCCCCCTCGGGCAACCCCTGGCAGGTCTTGGACGTAGGTACCGGCACCGGAATTCTGGCCCTGGCTGCGGCCCGCCTGGGGGCCGAAGTGGTGGCCATCGACCTGGACCCGGAGGCTGTGGCGGCGGCCCTGGAAAATGTGCGCCTGAACAACCTCTTGGATCGGGTCTGGGTGGAGGAGACGCCTCTCGCCTCTTTGCGGCAGCGCTTCGCCCTCATCCTGGCCAACATCACCGCCCCGGATTTGCTCCAACTGGCCGAGGCCATCGCTGGCAGGCTGTTGAGCGCAGGAATTCTCATCATCTCCGGCTTCCTGGCCGAAGACGTCCCCGCCCTGGAAACCCGCTACCAGGGTCTGGGTTTGCACAAGACTGGATTTCTCACTCATGAAGATTGGGGCGCCCTGATTTTCCGGCGTCCCTAAGCAGGAACACTCTAAAACCGCGCAATAAGCTTGGCGGTATGACAAGGGGATGTCATGAAAGAATTATTGCACAAGGCGTGGCTGTTTAGTATCGGGATGTTCGATTTCACCAAAGAGAAAGTCGAAGGCCTGGTCCAGGAGATGGTCCAGCGGGGTGAGATTACCCAGCAGGAAAGCCCTGAAGCCGTCAAACAATTGTTGGCCAAGGCCCAGGATGCTCAACAGGCCCTCTGGGAGAAAGTCAAAGAACTCACCAAAGCCGCCATCGATGAAATCAATGTGGCCAAGGCCTCGGATTTGGAGGCCTTGGAAAAGCGGGTGGCCGCCCTGGAAGAGGCGCTGAAAAGCAGGGGTTAGGGATTAGGGGTCAGAACTAACATTGACTCCGGCAGCAAAACTTTTAAAACCTGAAACCGGGTTAATTATGCGGCGATTTTACGCCCACCCCCGTCAATTTCATCAGCAGGTGGTGACTCTGGACCAGGAAGAGACCCTGCATTTGGCCCGGGTCCTGCGTCTGGGGGTGGGGGCCCGGGTGGAGGTCTGCGACGGCCAGGGAGGCAATTATGTCGCCCGGGTGGCCACCCTGGAAAGCCGGGGGGCCACGCTCCGCATCCTGCAAAAACTAGCCCCCTGGGGCGAGTCGCCCTTACCCCTGGCTTTGGGGATCGGCCTGGCCAAGGGAGAAGCCCTGGATGAGGTTATCCGCCAGGCCACCGCCATGGGGGTAAATCTGATTTTTCCCTTCATTTCGGAGCGCTCGGAACGGCTGCCGCCGGAGCGGGTGGAACCGCGTCAGGAACGCTGGCAGCGCCTGGCCCGGGAAAGCGTTAAATCTTGTCAGCGCTCCCTTCTGCCCCGCATCGAGCCCCTCCAGAATTTTGCCGCGGCTTTAGAGGGCGCCGAGGAATGTAAACTTATTTTTTGGGAAGAAGAGCGCGGCGGCGGGCTCAACTTGTTCCTGAGGAGGCCGCGGCCCCGGGACGTGCGGGTCCTCATCGGCCCGGAAGGCGGTTTTTCCGCCGCCGAAGCGGACCAGGCCCGGGCGGCCGGTTTTCACGTGGCCAGCCTGGGGCCTCGCCGCCTCAAGGTGGCCGCCGCCGCGCTGGCCGCCATCACCCTCCTGCAGTTCGCCTGGGGAGACCTGGCCTGATGGCCGCGGACCTGCCCTACCGGGATCTCAATTCTTATCTGAAGGAACGGTTCGGCGAGCGGGTGCAGAAAATCACCCTGGATGCCGGGCTGACCTGCCCCAACCGGGACGGCCGCTCCGGCACGGGAGGCTGCCTTTACTGCAATGCCCGGGGTTCCGGGACCGGCGCTTGGGGGCGGGGTCAAAGCATTGCGGCCCAGATGGAATCGGGCCTCGCCCGGCTGGCCCGGCGCTACGGGGCCGCGAAGTTTATCGCCTATTTTCAAAGTTTTTCCAATACCTATGCCCCCATCGAGAAGCTCCGGGAACTCTACGACACGGCGCTGGCCTTCCCTCAGGTGGTGGGCCTGAGTCTCGGCACCCGCCCGGATTGCCTGGCGGATGACGTCCTGGATCTTTTGGCCGGTTATGCCCGGGACCGGCTGCTCTGGCTGGAGTTGGGGCTGCAATCCGCCCATGACGCCACCCTGCGGCGGATCCACCGGGGGCATGATGTGGCCTGTTTCACCGCCGCTGCCACTCGGGCCGCCGCCCGGGGGCTGGAGGTGGTGGCCCACGTGATCCTGGGGCTGCCCGGAGAGGGACCGGATGAAATGGCGGCTACCGCTGCATATCTGGCGCGCCTCCCCTTGCACGGCGTCAAAATTCACTTACTTTATGTGATAAAAGGTTCCGGCCTGGCCCATCTCCAGCAAGCGGGGGAGTACGTCTGCCTCACCGAAGGCCAATATGTCAACCTGGCAGTGGATTTCATCGAACGGCTGCCGCCTCACTTGGTGATCCACCGGCTCACCGGCGACCCCCATCCCGAAGAGTTGGTGGCTCCAGCCTGGTGCCTGGATAAACCACGGGTTCTGCAACTCCTCCGGGAGGAATTCACCCGCCGGGACACTCGTCAGGGGAGTTTTTTCGTATGAAGGAAACTGAGAATATGGCCTCGCAACCGATGCATTCAGATTCGGTTACCGCCGGCGCCATGGAGGTCAAAGATGACCTGGAAGTCGGCATCGTCGCATACCTGGGAGTCGGTCCCTCCATGACCAACCGCAGGGAGTATTTTTTCTTTCTAGCCGCTTCTATCCTGGTTTCTCTGGGTATTGTCTCGGCGTTGGGATACTTCTACCTGTGGCCGCATGTGCAACCCTACTATGCGCTCATGGCCGATAAAGAAAAGATCGGCGGCATCCTGCGGGCTGCAGGCAATTGGGCCCCTGTGGTTTACATCCTGTTCGAGGTGGTCCAGGTGCTCACCATGTTCTGGCCGGTGCCGTGGGAGATCGCCGGGGGCTATTTGTTCGGGTTGCCGCTAGCGATGCTGTATTCCACGGCCGGACTTACCCTGGGCGCGGTGTTGGCCTTTCTTTTGGGACGCTGGCTGGAAAAAACCTATCTCCGCCGCATTATCGATCCTGGGAAGTTACAAAGTTTTCGCAACCTCTTGGAGCGGGAAGGGGCTCTAGCGGCTTTGATCATTTACTTAATCCCGGGAATTCCCAAGGATTTCATGAGTTACGTTCTGGGGTTTAGCTCATTATCCCTGCAATTTTTTGTCGTGGCGGTTATAATTTTTCGGTTGCCCAGCACCTTCCTGATGGCGCTGCAAGGGGCCGAAGTCGCCGCGGGCCATTATTGGCTGTCCGTGGGACTGATCGCCTGCAATTATCTCCTGGCGATCCTGATCTATCGGCATCGAGAATATTTATACCAATGGATCAAAGCCTGGCGTTTGGAGGAAGATTAAGACTTCCAGGCCGCATAACTTCAGACTTGACGGGAATTGATGCAGAATTCAGAGGAAAATCAGAGTTGCGCACCCGGGATGCCCTTTAAAGGCCCGGGTTCATCCTGGTGGAAGGGTAAAACGGCGCTTTGGGTCGGTGTGCCCCTGGCCCTCCTGTGCCTGGGGCTGCTGTTTCTGGGTTTCCATTACCGCAGTTACCTGTGGGGCCAGGCTTGCCATTTCCTCGGCGTCTGCACCAACAGAGACTGGATCAAGTCCACCCTCAAGGCCGCGGGGCCACTGGCGCCTTTTTTCTTCATCCTGATTCAAGCCCTCCAGGTGGTTTTCGCCCCCATTCCCGGAGAAGCCACCGGCTTCATCGGCGGCTACCTCTTCGGGGCGCCCCTGGGGTTGTTGTACTCCACTGTGGGTCTGACCCTGGGTTCGACCCTGGCATTTCTGGCGGCCCGCTGGCTGGAGGAGCATTACATAAAACGGTGGATTCCCGGAGATATCCTCCAAAAGTTCGATTTTCTGATGGAGCGCCAGGGAGCCCTGATTGCGTTTATCCTCTTTCTCCTGCCGGGGTTTCCCAAGGATTACCTCTGCTTTATCCTGGGCTTAAGCCGCATGCCCTTCAAGTTATTTCTGCTGATCTGTACGATAGGAAGGATTCCCGGCACTTTGCTTTTGACCCTCCAGGGGGCCAAGGTTTATAAGGGTGACTATTACGGCACCTTCGCCCTCCTGGGACTCTGCCTGGTGTTAATCGGGGCCTTGGCCTACTATCGGGAGACGGTGTACCGCTGGATCCGGCATTTTGACCACCCTGACCAACCGGCGTCGGGTCTTGACCGGGAGTAAGGAAAGCGGGGATCAGGTAGGTCCATTAACCTGCAATCCGCCAGAATTAATTTTGCGGAAAGGGGCAAATTATGTCATTGGACCAGCAAGGCGGTTTTGACCAAATTATGGCCATGGCCCGGGGGTTTCAAGCCTCCAAGATGCTTATGGTGGCCGTGGATTTGGGCCTGTTTGATTTCCTGGAGGAACCCAAGAGCGCGGTGGAAATCGCGGCCTTACTCAAGGCTGATCACCGGGCCGCCGGCATCTTCTTAAACGGCCTGGCGGCCTTGGGCCTCCTGGTCAAGGGCGTAGATTATTTTAAGAACGGCGAGTTGGCTTCCCGCTACCTGGTGCGGGGCGGGGAAAACTACCGGGGGGCCATCATCAAGCACATGGAACACACCTGGGGACGGGGTTGGGACGACCTCCAGGATACCGTCCTGATGGGCCACCCGCCGGAAGTGGACCCGGAAAAGTGGGTGGACGCGCGCCCCAAACGGGATGAGACCGAAGTTAAGGCCTTTATCTGGGGCATGCACGCCATTGCCCGGGACCTGGCCCCCACTGTCGCGGCCAAACTGGATCTGAAAGGCGTCCGTCGCCTGCTGGATCTGGGAGGAGGCCCGGCTACTTATGCCATTACCTTTGCCCAGGCCAACCCTGGGCTTGCGCCCACGGTCTTCGATTTGCCCATGCCCCTTGAAATTGCCCGGGAGAACATCGCCAAAAACGGCCTGACGGATCGGGTCCATACCCTGGCGGGCAACTTCCTTGAGGATGACATCGGCACGGGCTACGATTTCATCTGGGTCTCCCATATCCTCCATAGCCACGATGAAAGGCAGTGCAAGCTCATCATCGCCAAAGCGGTGGCGGCTCTCAACCCTGGCGGCCGCGTAGCCATTCAGGATTTCTTTCTCAATCCCGATGGGGCCAGTCCCACGGGCCCAGCCATGTTCGGGGTGCACATGCTGGCGGTTACCCCTCGGGGCCGGGCTTATACCCATGGGGAGGTGGCGGAATGGATGCAGGAAGCGGGCCTGGTGAAACCAGAGTACCTGCAAAACGGCATGGACGCCAGCATGTTGGTGGCGCAAAAGCGGTAGATCGGGAGAAGCAGTCCAAAGGGGGGAAGTTGAAGGCGAAAAGGGGGTATCCTTTTCGCCTTCAGTTCTGAAAGGGCTACCTGATCACTCAAAGGGGTTTTTTACCACCTCGGGTTTTTTCGGAGGCGGGATTGACTCAGGCAGATTCTCCTGGGAAAGCTTTGCAACCAGGGAGTCAAACAGGTCTTTGATGGTTCGGGCCAATTCCAAGCCCCGTTTATCCCGGGTAATGTCGATGCTGCCATAGAGGGAGACTTTATCGGTGCGATTCTCGATGGTCAAATCATCTAAGCGTAACGATTCACTCTCATTGGCAAAAGGATCAATGGTTTCCATTGTCCGGCTCTCGGGGTGCAGGTTTTTCAGGAACTATAGTCTTATCCTCATTAACTTCGATTCTGGTGTTGGGGGTAGGCGTGGGTAAGGCCATGGGCGCTTGTTTTACCTTATCTTCCAAAGAGGGAAAAATGGAGATACCACTCAGCTTTTCCACTTCGGCGATGGCAACCACCGCATAACGCCCTCCTGGGGCATTCGCCACAAAGTAGGCTGCGCCTTGTTTCTTGGCGGGATCATAGATGGCCTTGAAGATATAGTTGGGGACCAATACCCGGCCATTAAGCCTTTCCAGGTCGGAGCCATAAAAGATCGGCCCGGTAACCACGTATAAATCGCCCGAGGTTTTGGCAAGCTCCCGGGTGGCCTCCTCGATCCCTTCCCACAAGTTGCGGTTATTCTTAGGGTTCTGGGGGATCATATTGGCCAGGGAAAAGGATTCTGCTTGAGATTTGCTATCAGGCATATCCCCTGAGGGTGACATGTGCCCCCGGTCGTATCCCGAGTCTTCATAGTCCTTCAGTTCGGCGCGATCCGCCCGTGGGAGGTTCTGGTCGGGATGGAATTTATCTATGCGGGGGGGTGGTGGTTTGCTGAGATCTTCCCGGGTAAGATGTTCAGCGGAGACTAAGGGAGTGCGTGTTATCCCGGAATAGATAATGCCGAACTTTTGATAGCAAATCTCTTGGGTTTTTTGGGCGAGCTTCTTGTTGAGAATGTCCGGGGCTTGACCCTCAAAATAATGCTGGGGGCACCGGCTTTGGGCGGCCAAGGCCCAGGAAGAGAAGAAAACCAGGAGAAATGCAAGCAAGATGGCGCGAGTTTTCATAGCGGCCTCCGGCAGACGATGTGAAATGTGGTGCCGTTGAAGCAAAAGATCATAGGGCAAAGCGAAGAGCAGATGCAATTATAACCAGCTTCGAAATTATTTTAGCTCCCACCGAACAAATCGGCCAGGGCCGCCGCAATAGTGGGAAAGTTGAAGGTAAACCCCGCGTCCAGCAAGCGCTGGGGAAAAACCTTCTGGCCGGTGAGCAGGGTGTCGGCAAATTCCCCCAGCACCAAGCGCACCATGAATTCCGGGGCGGCGACGAAAGTGGGGCGGTTCAAGACCCGGCCCAGGGCCTTGGTCAGGTCCCGGTTGCGGACCGGGTTGGGCGCGGTAAAGTTCACCGGCCCGTTGATTTCCGGGTGCTCCTGGATGAACTGGAAAGCCCGGGCATGATCCTGCTGGTGCATCCAGGAGAACCACTGGAGTCCGGAACCGATGGGTCCACCCAGAAACTTGCGGAACATGGGCGCCATCTGCCCCAAGGCCCCGCCGTCTTTCCCCAGGACGATGCCGAACCGGGTGATGACCACCCGAATCCCCAGGTCTTGCGCCCTTAAGGCTTCACCTTCCCAGTTCCGGGCCACTTCCGCCAGAAAGCCGCTGTCCGATGGGGAGTCCTCAGTGAGTTCCTCCTCTCCCCTGGGGCCGTAATAGCCGATGGCTGACGTGCTGCAAAATAATTGGCGCCGGTCCCCGGTGGCCAGGGCGCTCACCAGGTTGCGGGTGGTGCGGACCCGGCTCTCCATGATCTCTTTTTTCAGGGCCTCGGTCCAGCGGCTGAAAATGGAGGCCCCCGCCAAATTAATTATCCAGTCATGCTCCGGCACCGCCGCCATCCAGGGCCCCTCTTGATTGGGGTCGCCCGCCAGGAAGCTAATGCCGGGTTGGTCCGGGGAGGAGGGACGATCCCGGCGGGTGAGAATGGTGATGGTGTGGCCCGCCTGGGCCAGCTCCCGGGATAGATAGGTGCCCACAAATCCCGTACCGCCGGTCATAAACACTTTCATGATGGATGTCCTCTTTGGCAAGCCGGATTACC
>DZCR01000031.1:0-16834 GCA_022736495.1 Desulfobacca acetoxidans | reverse complement strand
CAAAGGTATCGGCCAGTGGTAATGGCAGTTTTAGGCAAAAATGTGGACATGCCCATCGCCGAACCAGGGCTCGTGAAACACTTGTCCTGTCTATGGCGGACCCGGACCGCCGGCATTCTCTCTGATAAACCCTGTGGCCCCGCCCGGCTCCAGGAACAGGACCTGGCTGCTGTCGTCATAAGCCAGGATTTCGGCGTAGCGCCCCCAGTCGATGGCGGTGTCTAACTGGCGTTCCGCTTCTTCTTCGTGAAATTCCAGTTCCAGGGCCTTCTGGATCACATCCCACTCCAACTGCTTTTTATCGGTGGCCCGGAGCATAGAGAGGAGCCATTTAAACAGGGGCAGGCGGCGAATCCGGGTGGCGAAAATCTCTTTGCGGGCCCGGATACTGGCTTCGGCAAAGGTTTCTCCCAGGGGATTCAGGGTGATATCACCGTAGGCGATATTGGCAAAACCCAGCAACTCCGCCGCCTCGATGAGGCGCAGCAGTTCATCGGAATTGATCTGCAGCTCCCGGGCCAGGGCGTAGATGTCCGCGCGGTTGTTGGGCATGCCGTCCAGGTGTTCCAAGAGCCCCGTCAGGTCGTCGATATTGATGTGCGGCAGGGCCCGGGTGCGCCCCGGTTCGCCGGGCGCGGTGCCCAGTTCCACGTGTTCCGGCTGGGTGTGGCCGGCCAACACCATGTAGACCCGGTCCACCAAATTCAGGAATTTAGGGTTTTTGCGCTGCCGGGGATGCGGCAGGTCCACCTGCATATTCATGATGACCCGGCCGGGGTCCTTGTCCATTACCAGGATGCGGTCCGCCAGGAGCACGGCCTCTTCGATGTTGTGGGTGGCCAGGAGAATGGCCCTGGTGGGGATGACGCCGCCGGTCCACAACTCCAGCAGTTCGCCCCGGAGGGACTCGGCGCTGAGGACGTCCAGAGCGGAGAACGGCTCGTCCAGACAGAGCAGCTCCGGTTCCACTGCCATGGCCCGGGCAAAGCCCACTTTCTGGAGCATGCCGCCGGAGAGTTCCCGGGGATAGGCGTTCTCAAAGCCGTCCAGGCCCACCCGGTCCAACAGGTCCAAAGCCCGGGTGGTGCGCAGCTTTGGAGGCACGCCCCGGGCCTTGAGGGCCACTTCCACGTTTTCCTGGACCGTCAGCCAGGGAAACAGGGCGAAGGTTTGGAAGACGATGGTGGCATGGGGATTCACCCCTTGCAGGGGGGCGCCCCGGTAGAGCACCTCTCCGGCGGTGGGGGCCTGGAGCCCCGTAATGATGCGCAGCAAGGTGCTCTTGCCGCAGCCGGTGGGTCCCATCAGAGTGGCAAATTCCCCATCGTTCAGAGCCAGATTGACATCCTGAATGGCGGTGAAGATCTGCTCGCCGCCGCCGTAAATCTGGTTGATATGCCGGAGCTCCAGGAGGAAGCCGTTTTTGTCAGCCATGGGTCACTCCATCCGATAGCGTTCTTCGGCCAGGCGGTATAACCGCTGCCAGAAAAGCCGGTTGATGGTTACCACGGTCAGGATCAAAGCGAGGGTGGCGGCCAGTAACAACGGGAAATCGCCGGACCCGGTGGCTTCGGCAATCAAGGCCCCGACCCCGATGGTGTGGAAGGTCTTGCCGCCGAATTGGGTATATTCTGCCACGACGCTGGCATTCCAGGCTCCGCCCCCGGCCGCGATGGCCCCAGTGATGGTATAAGGGAAAATGGCCGGCAGGATGAGGGAACGCCAGCGCTCCCAGCGCCTCAATTGCAGCAAATCCGTGGTATACCGCAGTTCCCGGGGAATGGCGCTGGCCCCGGCGATAATGTTAAACAGGAGATACCACTGAGTTCCCAGCAACATGAGCAGAATAGCCGCCATATCAAGGCCTCCGGGCAGCCCTAAGACGAGGAGGAGCAGGACCGGGAAAAGGGCGGTCGCAGGCAACGATGCCGCGATCTGGACCACCGGCTGGAGCCAGGCAGACAGGCGGGGATTGCTCCCGATGGCGACGCCCACCGGAATGGTCCACCCCAAGGCAATCAGGAGCGCCGTAATGACCCGCAGCAGAGTGAAAAACGTGCCCAAAGCGATATCGCCCCATTTTTCCAGCGGCAAGGTCCAGAGCATTTGGGCAGCCAGAAAGATGCCATAACTCACTCCCAGAAAAGCCGCCGCTGCTAAAATATACCAGAACCAGACATGTTGGCGCTTCGGCCTGCCGGTGGCCGCTTTAGCCGTGAACGAACTGGTCAGCCATTCATCCAACCTTCTCCAGGGAGGCTCCAGTAAGGAGGTTTTCAGGAAATGCAAGAGCCGGGAATTCCTCAAGGCATCGTAGAACCAGGACGGAGGGGGGGTAGCCCCCTCAACCATAGAGATGGTAAACCGTTCGGACCAGGCCAAGAGAGGGCGCCACACCAGTTGGTCCAGGGTGACGATGGTGAGGATCAGGGCTCCCAGGCCCCAGGCAATGCCCTCGAAACTGCCGCGGTTGGCGGCCTCCTGCAGGTAGGCCCCCAACCCCGGCAGCCGAAAATTCCGTTGCCCCACGCTGAAAATTTCTGCAGCCATCAGGAAAAACCAGCCGCCGGCCCAACTGGCCATGCTGTTCCAGATCAGGCTGATGGCGGCAAAGGGCAGTTCTAAGGTCTTAAACCGCAGCCAGCCGTTAAACCGGAAGATGGTGCTGGCCTGCCTGAGGTTGCGGGGAATAGTCGTCAGCGATTGATACCAGGCGAAACCGATATTCCAGGCCTGGCTGGTAAAAATCAGGATAATGGAGGACAACTCCACCGCCCAGGGGATGGGCAAGATAGCGCTCAGGCTCAGCAGGGCCACCGGCAAAAATGACAGGATGGGCACGCTCTGCAGGACATCCAGGAGCGGGATCAGAAACTTCTCCGCGCTGCGGCTCCGTGCCGCGAGGTAACCGAAACCCATGGAAAAGATAATGGAAAGGATATAGGCTGCCACCATGCGCCCCAAAGAGAGGCCCACATAATAAGGCAAGACCCTGGGAGCCAGTTCAATTTCCGGACCTGTGACGACCGCCGGAGCCCCCAGCCCGATACGGATACCCAGGTAAAGGAGCAACGCCAGACCGACAAAGACCACCCCGTCACCCCAGGTTATGGGGCGCCAGAGGGGTTTGGCGATTCTGAACTGGCGGGAGGGCTGACTCATGAGACTGACTCTAAGCAATTAAAGACATTAAGTAAATGGAAAAGACCGGACCCGCGATGGCGATCTTCCAGTCCTAAGCTCACCGTGATAAAAGGGCCTGGAACAACAAAAGGGCCTCGCCACGCGGGTGGAAGGCCCTGACAGGACATAGGCATTTGACCTTCCTCACACGTGGAGCTTCGGCACTGCATAACGTAGAGTCGAGAGACTCAGCCACATTAAGTAAAACCTTAAGCCGGCAGTACCTGTTCGGCCCATTGGCGTCTCTCGACGTTTCTGGGCAGTGGCCTGTATTTATGCAGGAGCCTCACCTAACTGAGGTAACCCTACTGTATGCCAGGGAATAATTTCTGTCAACCAGGGAATCCTGATCCGCAAATCCGCGTGATTAAATCAAGCAAAAATAACCATATCCTTATAAAATATCGCCCAGAAAACCTATGGAAGTTATCCGTGCGTTTAAATTTATGCCGTTTTTCCCTATACTTTATGATGAAGAACATTAGCCAGGAGTTCCCATGCCCTTAAGAGGCATTTCGTATCGATTCATGATGGCCTTAGCCCTGGCGGGTTTTTTGGCCTCCCCTTGGTCAGTCCGGGCCCAGGCGCTGCAGCCGGAAAAGCCGGAGAGCGGGCTTGCCACTCTCCAGGCCCTGCCCCAGGGATTTGAGCAGGGGATTGCCCAGTTGCAGGAGAGCCTTAAGGCGTGGGAATCCCGCCTGGAGGCTGCAACCGCAGAGCT
Organism: Desulfobacca acetoxidans; assembly: GCA_022736495.1. The sequence goes on along the minus strand of DZCR01000031.1, from coordinate 12,930 downwards.
GGCCCGGACCCAAAAGGAACTGGAAAATCTCCAGGTCGCGGTGGCTTCTCTGAAGGCCACCATGCTCCTCCGGAAGCTGCCCATGCTTGAGGTCCAGGAACTTCTGGTTACCTATGGCGGCAGAGAAAAGGACCTTAAGGGCAAACTCAAGGACCTGGGCCAGGAGATTGCGGCCCTGAAACAAGACCAGCAAGATCAACTCGTTGCGGCAAATGCCCTGAGAGTGCAGATTACCATTATCCAGGCCAATCAACCCCGGGCCTTGCCCCCGGCATTACAGCGCTCTTTTTTACACTATCTGAGCATGGCGGGAAACCGAGACCGTCTGATGACCCAGGTGCTGGATCTCCTGGAGCGGCGGCTCCAACTGCTTCAGAAGGAACAAGAATTGCTCAACGGCCTGGTAGTCCAGTTAAAGCAACTGGATGACGTCTGGAAGGTCGAACTTTTGCAGCGCCCGACTCAATCCGTGCCCCTCCGGGAACAGGTGGTGCAGGCGTGGCATAGTCTGGCAACCATACCGGCGCGGGGTGGCAAGTGGCTTATTGACCAGGTGGAATCAGGGCGCCTGGGCGCTTTTATCTGGAAGCACCTGGCCCCCATCATTGGCCTGTTCGGTTTCATCTGGGTGATGGGTTGGAGCACTCGCCGGCTCAACGGGCTGGTAACCCGGCGCCTCCAGGCTTGGAAGACGCAGACGTACGATTCTCATATGCTGCCCCTGTATACCGTGGGGCAAATCCTGATTGCCAACCTGTTCGGGCTGGGGCTGATTTTGTGGGTGGGCCTGTTTTTTTGGACTCTCAACCTAGTGGGTTCCACCCCGGCCCGACTGATTCTCTCCGCCCTGGTCACCCTCTGGGCCTTTCGCCTGGCCGTACAGTGGGTGCAAGGATTTTTTGCCGACAAGGCGGCGGATGGGCTGCTGGCCCTGGATCGAGATGTCGCCAGGTTTTATCGTCGCTCCCTGATACTTTTCCTGGCCTATCTCTTCCTGGGCTGTTTCGGTCTCAAGAACGCCGGCCTGCTGAACGTTCCCGATTCCAGCCGCTTGTTCCTGGAACACATTTTCCTGGTGGGTGTCCTCATCTGGGGCTGGTGGCTCTTGCGTCGCCACTTTCTGACCAGGCTCTTGCCGGAATTGTCGGAACCCACCTGGCTGCACCGGCCGCTGGTGAGCCTGTTCCTGCGCGGGCTCTTGGCGTTTTTGCTGACAATTATCATTCTTGCCGACCTCCTGGGGTTCCAGAACCTGTCTCTGTATGTGGCCCAGGCCGCCGCCTCAACCTTGCTGGCTGGGGCGGTTTTGTGGTGCCTGTGGCTGCTGGGGGAGACCATTCTCCGCCACCTCCTGCATCCGGAAGTGGGCCGCGCCCTGAATCGCTATCCGGATAGGGCGGAGCTCATCCAGAGGATCTATCATCTCAGCAGCCTGGCCTTATCACTTGTCCTGGGCATCGTCGTGGTTCTGGTATCTTTGGATTTTTGGGGGATTACGCCGCATCAAATCGCCTGGGCCTTGCAGTGGGTCACCTGGGGGCCTACCCTGGGGTCGGTAAAACTGACCACCCTGAACGTGTTGGGCGTCTTTCTTGCCATCTATTTCGGCTTCTTTTTCTCCCGGCTGCTGCGCAGTCTGGTCCTCATCCACATCTTTCCCCGCACCACCCTGGATTCCGGGGTGCAATACACCATCTCCACCACCCTGCATTATGTCATCCTGATCCTGGCGGGGCTCATCGCCCTGAGCATCCTGGGATTTTCCTTGACCAACCTGGCTCTGGTGGCCGGGGCCCTGGGTATCGGCATTGGGTTCGGCCTCCAGAACCTTGTCAATAATTTCCTCAGCGGCCTCATTCTCCTGTATGAAAGACCCATCAAGGTGGGGGATATGCTGGTCATCGACGGCCAGTGGGGCACAGTCAAGGAGATCCGGGTCCGGAGCACCATCTTCGAGACCTTCGATCGCTATGTCCTGATCATCCCCAACTCGGACCTGGTCTCCAACAAAGTCCTGAACTGGACCCATTACGGGCCCGGCATCAACCGTCTCTCCTTGAAGGTGGGGGTCTCCTACGATTCCGACGTGCGCCAGGTCACCCAGTTGCTGACTCAAATCTGCCAGGCTAACTCCCGGGTGGTGGCTGCGCCGCCGCCCCAGATTTATTTTAACGTCTACGGGGACAGTTCCCTGGATTTCACCATCTGGGTGCACCTGAGAACGCCCGGCGACCGCATGCCCGCTACCCATGAGCTGAACAGCGCTATCTCTGAAGCCTTTCGGGAGCACGGCATCGAAATCCCTTTTCCCCAGCGGGATATCCACATCAAGGAGTGGCCGGGGAAGCCGGAAAGGCAGGAATAGGCTGACAGTTGCTCATTCCGAGCGTGGAGCGGCATCCCTCCGTCAAAAATGTGAAATCACTTTATGCAGGATGACAGAAAAGCAGAGGAGGGGAATTACGCAGGGGCTAACCCGCACCGAGCCGCCGGCAGCCCAGGCTAACCGCTGGGGGCGTCTCTCAAGGGTCTGAACTACTCCCTCTCCACAGTCCGGGATTTGGTCTTAAGGGACCGGACCTCGATAATTTTGGGCCGGGACCGGCGAGGGGTATCCGAGGTCTTTGCCGACTGGAGGTTTTCTGGGGACTCCTTCTGGCCCCGTTTGGTCTTTTGCTTGGAATTGCCGGGGGGTGCCGGGTTTCCGACGCTGGGTCCGGCATAACTTCCCATCACGTTGGTCACAAAGACCTGGGTCTCCTGGTAAGGCGGGATCGCGCCGCATTTTGCCACGCTTTCGGGACCGGCGTTATACGCGGCTACGGCCAGGGGTACATTATGTTGAAAACGGTCCAGGCAGCGCCGCAGGTAACCCACCCCGCCGGCAATGTTCTGTTCCGGGTCGAAGGGATTTCTTACCCCCATGAGGGCGGCGGTGCCGGGCATGAGCTGCATTAACCCCTGGGCCCCTTTGGGAGAGACCGCCCCCGTATTAAAGCCGGATTCGTGACGCATCACCGCCCGCACCAGCGAGGGGTCCACCCCGTAAATCTGGGAATACTTGCGAATCAGCGCTTCGATCCAGGGGTCCCGGGGGGTTAGCTGTCCCCTCCAGGCCGTTGGGGTGGAATGGGCATATACCCGAGGCCAGACCCGAGTCTTATTATTGAAGATATAAACCTGAACTTCCTGGCCCAGGAGTTCATAGAGGGTATCTTCGGGGCCTCCGTTTTTCTTGGCTTTCTTGGAATCGGGGTTTTCGATGACGAGGCTGCCGTCCCGGGAGAGGATTTTAGGTTCAGCCCAGGCCGAGTTCACCAGCCCGGCCCCGAGCAAAGACAACCCTAGAATCAATATTTTTCGCCTCATTTTGGTATTTTACGCCAGATTTACCAAATTTATCAAGCACAAAATGCCTCGGCTCGAATTTCGCTCCGGCCGGAACCGGACTTATATAAGATCAAATTCGCAATCTACCTGATGCCCAAAGCTGCTCTCCGACCCATAATGGGGTTTGTGCCTTTCTTAAGATTGCTGAACCCGTAAAAAGTCAATTTCTCCTCCGGGGGGGATTAAGGGGAGGGGGATAATAACCCCATGAAAGTTATAATTATTTCACCCCCACCCTGACTTCCATGGAGGGAGAGGGAATTATGGACTTTTTCGAAATCATCAAGATTAATGAAAACCAATTAATATAGATTTAATTACCTTTATCAACGCCTGAATATCTGTTAAATAAAATTAAATAAGGGCGGAGTAAACCGGTATCTCTCTCTCAGTTTCGGCCATGGATGGTCTTCTATGCTTTCCTCTCAATCGGACGATAACCCGGGAAAGTTAAAGAGTGTTGCCCTTAAGCCGCCTGTCTCGCCCCTCCCGGCGGCTCGGCTTGTTCTAGCCCGGCCCCTGGTGCCGGTGACCCTGGCCCTGATGACGGGGATTGCCGCCACAGCCTGGGGGCTGCATCTGCCGCAAACCTTTGTGCTGGCGGGAGTTCTCATAACCTGGGGCGCCCTGGGATTGCTCTGGTGGAGAGGCCAGCCGGCCCGCTTCCTGCCGTTGGTCCTCTTCGGGCTGCTGGGAGTGGCGTTCTCTCAGCAGGCTTGGCAACCCTATTTCCCTCCCGAAAATGTCTCCAACCTGCCCCAGAACCAGAACCTGACTCTGATGGGCCACCTGAACCGGCCCGGCAAGCTGGGGGAAGACCGGGTGCAGCTTTTTATGGAGGTCGAGGCCTGGCGGAGCCCTCGGGGCTGGCGTCCCGCGTCCGGCAACCTCCTGGTGGCGGCCCCGGGACTGGAGCGCCCGCCGGTGGGCACCGGCCTGGTGGTGACCGGCCGCCTCCGCACGCCCGGGGTGCTCATGAACCCCGGGACGTTCAATCGCCCCCGCTACCTGGCGGCAGACGGGCTGTTCCGGGAGATTCGGCTTGCGGACCCGCATCGTCTGATCTTTTTGGCCTCCACTGCAGCCTATCCTTTGGGGGAAAGGCTTCGAGGCGGCATCCGAGAGCAGTTGCGGGCCCTGGACCCTGCCTGCCGGGCCATCTATCTGGCCATGCTTTTAGGAGATCAGGGCGAAATCACCCCGGCCATGCGCCGGAATTTTGCCCGCACCGGCACCAGCCACCTGCTGGTCATCAACGGCCTGCACCTGGGGATGGTGGCCGCAGTCACCTATTTTCTCTGCTTCTGGCTGCTGCGGCGCTTCCCCCGGCTGCTTTTGAGAATCAACGTGGTCAAGATCGCCACCCTGGCCGCGGCGATCCCGGTGGTTTTTTATGCCTGGGTGGCGGGAGGGTCGCCTTCCACGCAGCGGGCTGAAGTCATGGTGCTGGCCTACCTGCTGCTGGTCTTTCTGGGGCGGCCCGGAGAGGTTTGGAGCGCCCTGGCCCTGGCGGCCCTGATCATCCTGACTCTGTCGCCCCTGCGCCTCTTTGCCATCTCCTTTCAGCTCTCTTTTGTGGCGGTGGCGGCCCTGATTTACCTGGTCCCCCGCCTGGTCAGAGGCCTGGAAGGGGAGAGTCATGCAGGCGGGCTGGCGTCCCGGCTATTTTTCCGGGCCAAGGAGTGGCTGGTGGTCTCGGTGGTGGCGGGCATCGCCACCGCGCCCCTGGTGGCCGCCTATTTCCAGGTGGTTTCCCTCTTGGGCATCCTGGTCAACCTGGTGGCCATCCCCCTGGTGCTCATCCTGGCCCTGCCGTTGGGGGAGGCCGCGGTATTCGCCCAGGCGCTTCACCTGGCGCCGCTGGCCCAGGGACTGCTCTTCGTAGGCAAGCTTCCCCTGTGGTTGGGGTATCAGACCATCCAGTGGGCGGCCCAGGTCCCTGGCAGCGCCATCATTATGCCTACCCCCACCTGGCTGGAGATCGCCGCCTATTACCTTATCCTGATCCTGATCTTTGCGCCCCGGCGCACCTCCCTGACGTGGGCCGGGGCCGGCCTGGCCGCGCTGGTTATGGTTACTGCCGCGGCCTTGCCCCTGGCCACGGTACCCCAGGCCCTGGAAATAACCTGTCTGGACGCCTACGGGGGGCTCCGGGGGGTGCTGATCTCCCCGGAAAACCGCCGTCTGATCCTGTCTGTGGCCGCGCCCTGGCGATGGGGTCAGGCCTCTCCGAAGTGGGGACCGCTGCCGGGCTACTGCCATTGGCGTCAGTTCAGAGGCCTGGATCTGTTGATGGCGCTGAACCTGAGCGACGCCAATGCCGCAGAACTGCTCACCCTGGCGGAACAGTTTCGGGTTAAATCCACCTGGTACGGTCTCCGGGCGCGTCAGGGGCCGGCCTCTTGGGATTTCTGGAATTATCTGGGAGACCAGGGGGCAGCGCCGCGCTCTCTGGAACGGGATAATCCTCCCGCTGCCCTGGGCAGCGCGGACCTGCACTATGTGAAGCTGACCTCGGGAGCGGGCCTGGCCCTGCAAGTCGCGTATCAAGGCCGCCAGGCCTGGTTGATTCCCCCGGCCAGGGGCCTTAAGGCCGACGACTTGCCGGTCCCGGCAGAACCCCTGGACGTGCTGGTCATTCCCGCGGCACTGGGCAATCCTCGGGATCGCAACCTTATCTTAGCCCGCCTGCAACCCCGGCGGGTGATCATCTATGACGATCCCGGCCAGTCGGGGGCCGCCGGAACCGCATGGCCCATCCCTTGCCAGTTCACCCGGCTGGGCGCGGTGAGTGTCTATCTGAAGGCCTCCGGGGTCACTGCCAGCCAATGGCGGCCTTAAGTCTGCATAAATAGAAGATTGAAGGTGTTGGTTAGTTTTATGTTAAGTAAAGAGGGGGAAGAAGGTCGCTCCTGAATAATTTAGCCAGATAGGATCTTGCGTTATGAAAAAAACTCATCCAAATATTCTTGTCTTTGCTTCGGGGACAAAAACCGGTGGCGGATCCGGATTTGAGACGATGGTACAGGCTGCGCGAACTAGGCCGCCAATTTTAGACGCCTGGATCTGTGCGGTTATCACTAATCATTTTGAAGGCGGTGTTTGGCAAAAGGCAAAAGCTCTCGGGATACATGTCGAATACTGGGTTGGCCCCTATCTTGCCAAGGGCTACCAAAATTTTGTAAAGTATTTTAACGCTGACTACGTCATGCTCTCCGGCTGGCTGAAATTAGTGGCGGGCCTTGACCCGGCCCACACAATCAATATCCATCCTGGTCCTTTGCCCCGATTCGGCGGGCCAAAGCTTTATGGACACTATGTTCACGAAGCGGTGATGGCAGCTTATCGCCAGGGGGAAATTACCCACAGCGCGGTCACTATGCATTTTGTTGATCCCATATATGATCGCGGCCCGATATTTTTCGCTCTACCGATTCCCATTGAGCCGGGCGATACGCCGGAGACCTTGGCTGCGAAGGTGAATCGAGCTGAACATGAATGGCAACCCCGCGTGCTCAACTATGTAGTGCAGGGACAGGTGCGCTTGGTCGGCAAAGAAGTTGTATATGAGACGAAAGAATTGAAGCGCCGGCTGATGCCGGAAGCGTAGTAAGCCAAAAACGGAAAAATTGCGGGAAGATCTCATCAATCAGGACAGGTTCTTACCGGGGAGGCTGCCTTCAATTTAGCTGTCCGGCAAATGAAGCCAGCCAGGTTTTCCGGACGCTGGTCGATTTTTTGACTGGCCGCACAATCTGTGGGGTGCAGAATGTACCACATCCGCTTTCATGGCCGTGGCGGCCAGGGCATGAAGACCGCCAGTAGAATTTTGGGTAGGGCCTTCTTCCTGGAGGGTTTCGAGGTTCAGGATGCCCCCCGCTATGGGGCGGAACGCCGGGGCGCCCCTATTTTCGCCTATGTCCGCGCCTCGCGTCAGCCGATCAATGAGCGCGGCATCATCCGCCGGCCGGATCTGGTCCTGGTGGCGGATGAGACGCTGGTCGCCATTCCGGCAGCCGGGGTGCTCGCCGGGGTTGCTGAACATACCGTGATGCTCATCAGCAGCGCCGTCAAAGCAGAAATCTGGCAGGAAAGATTGAACTTTCCCGGTCTGGTGCTGACCTTGCCGGCCGGGGCTCAAGGAGCGGACCCTCTGGAACTGAAATTCGCCGGCGCCGCCTGCGCCGGGGCCGGCGCCCGGCTCGCGGGCGTCGTTTCTCGGGACGCCCTGGCCCAGGCCATCCGGGAGGAACTCGCACCCCTGGGGGAGGTTGTGGTTGCCAGAAATCTCGAGCATGCCCTGCCAGCCTACGATCTTATGGCGGACCACCGCGGTTGCGTCACCGAGGGCGGCCAGAGCCCGGCGAGGGCGTATGAAAGACCTCAATGGGTCGATCTGCCTTTTGAGAATGCCGGCATCTCCGCTCCTGCCATCTTCGTGCCGGCCACCAGCGCACAGGTGCCGACGGGCCTCTGGCGCACCGTGCGGCCGGTGATCGATTATTCCCACTGTCATCGCTGCGCCTGGATCTGCAGCACCCTCTGCCCTGACAGCGCTATCAGCATTGACGCCGAGGGTTACCCCCAGATTGATTACGAGCACTGTAAAGGGTGCCTGATCTGTATGGCAAACTGCCCCTCCCACGCCATCCGGGCCGTCCCGGAGCACGAGGCGGCCTGAGGCAGGCGTGAGGGAAAAGAAGTTTGAGGGGAGGGTGGGAGACTCGCGTCCCCCAGCCCTCCCCTCAAAACCAACTCAGGAGGGAATTTATGCCCCGATCCCTGCTTACCGGCAACGGCGCCGCGGCCTGGGGGGTGCGACTGGCGGAGGTGGATTATGTGCCAGCCTTCCCCATCACCCCCCAGACGGAGATCATCGAGACCCTCGCCGCCTGGATTGACCGGGGCGAGATGGACTGCCGGCTGGTAACGCTGGAGTCCGAGCATTCCATGCTCACCGCTGCCGGGGCCGCGGCCGCGACGGGCGTGCGGGTCTTTACCGCCACCTCCAGCCAGGGTTTGCTCTACGCCATGGAGATGCTCTACACTGTGGCGGGCTGGCGGGCACCCTTCGTGATGGTCAACGTCTCCCGGGGGCTCTCGGCCCCCATCACCCTGGAGCCCGACCACAACGATATCCTGGCGGCCCGGGACAGCGGCTTCCTGCAGATCCACTGCGCCACCTGCCAGGAGGTCCTGGACAGCGTGCTGCTAGCCTACCGCCTGGCGGAAGATCAGCGGGTGCGCCTGCCGGTCATCGTCAATCTGGACGGCTTCTATCTCTCCTTTACCCGGGAGCCGGTTCTGGTCCCCGACGCCGACGCGGTCAGACGCTTTATCACCCCCTTCGACCCCGGTCCCATCCGGTTCCGGGCGAGCCACCCCGTGAGCCAGGCAGTGGCGGTGTTGGGCGGCTCGCCCTATTCCTATTTCCGCTATGAAATGCATCTGGCGGCCTTAGACGGCCTGGCGGTCTATGATGAGCTGGCCGAGGAATTCGCCCGGGAATTCGGGCGGGAACATCCGGCAGTGGAGGCCTACCGCGTCGACGACGCCGAGATAGTCTTTTTCATGATCGGCTCCTTTGCCACTAAGGCGATGGAGGCGGTGGACCGGCTGCGGGAGACAGGGATGAAGATCGGCCTGGTGCGGCCCCGACTTATCAGACCCTTTCCGGAAGCGCGGCTCCAGGAAATTCTGGCCGGCAAGCGGGGCGTGGCGGTCATCGACCAGAATCTTTCCATGGGCAAGGGCGGGGTGCTGTATGCCGAACTGGCCTCCGCCCTCTATGGGCACAAAGAGGCTCCGGTCCTGACGAGCTTCATCGGCGGCCTGGGCGGCCGGGACATCAGCCCGGAAGAGTTTTACGAAATGGCCGCAATCACCCGTCAGGCCGCGGCGGCGGGCATCGCCCCGCCTCCGAGACTTCTGTATACTGAGGAGGAGTTGCGGGAGGTGAGAAAATTCCAGGCCATCGCGCAAGCAGAGCGGCAAAGATTAGGATAGCGGGGGGCGGTTAGCGGTTGTCCTCGCCGCACCATGGGATCGGTAAAGAAAATTATCGTCCATCATAATTTTTCGCAGGTTAGGACCATGGACAGATTTTTATAGCCGCAATGTAAGCAGGCAATAATTTCGTGGGTTACCTTGTCAATGCTGCTGCTTAAAAAACTTACTGCCGCGGCTCGACAAAGCTCTGAATGGCCGCACTGAGGGCAAGCCGCCGATACCTTAAGGCAATACAGGATGAGCAGGTCCTCCGTCAGCTCTGCAACACTTTTTAAAAAGATCGTTACTTCAACCGGCGAAAGGTTATGGCGGAACTCTATCATGGCGTTTTATAACCAAAACCTGCAGCAGCAGCAGCCTGGGGACCCGGCGGTCCCATTTTTTGCCAATGCCTGCGTGCCTGAAGAAATCGCTCCGCCATTTTTATCCCAGGGCCATGGATATGTCAATGTGTGGCAAGGCCATGCTTTATGGCCCTTCATGCATGAGTCCCAGGCATCGCAGGGTGGAACACTTTTCCAAAAATGGAAGCCGCTACAAGCAATATATTGTGGTAGACTGAACTATTAAAGAACTGCCTGTGGATGTTTTTTAAGTACCGCTCTTGCCATAATTTGAGCAAATGAGGACGGTAGCTATTCCCATGAACGCCACCAAACCTAAGTCATCCAAACCCCTTCCCTCCGTTCACCTCTTAGGCGCCGGGACGCCCATGTGCGCCGGTTGCGGCGGGTTGGCGGCGGTGCACGAAATTTACGATATCCTGGGGGCCAAGACGGTGTTTGTCAACGCGGCGGGATGTCTGACCTTGCTGGCGACCTATCCCTTCACGCCCTTTCGGGGCTCCTGGCTCTATACCGCCATGGCCTCGGCCCCGGCCGGAGCCCAGGGGGTGCGGGACGCCCTGGACGTGCTCCTTGAGAAGGGCCGCATCCCACCGGAAGAGGATCTGGAGGTGGTAGTGCTGACCGGAGACGGCGCCGCTTACGGCATGGGGCTGTCCTCTACCTCCAGCGCCATGGAGCGGGGCCTCAATTTTCTCTATATCTGCTACGATAACGAGGGCTTCGGCAATACCGGCCAGCAGTACTCCGAAGCCACGCCCCACACGGCCCGAACCGCCACGAGCCTGAGCCGGGCGGGTTTCACCGGGTATAAGAAAGACCTCTTCGCCATCTGGACGGCGCATAAACCCGCTTACGCGGCAACCGTGGTGGGCGCCGAACCCCTGGACCTGGCCAAAAAAATCGAGAAAGTCAAAAACTGCAAAGGGCCGCGCCTCATTCTGACCCTGGCCCCCTGCCCCCCGGGCTGGGACTTCGACCCTAAAGACGGCGTGGAGATCGGCAAGCTCGCCGTAACAACCGGCATCTGGCCCTTGAAGGAATACCTCGATGGCCAGGTGGTGCACACCAAAATTCCCCATCCCCGCCTGCCGGTGGAAGAATACTTGCAAAGGCAGGGACGTTTCGCCCACCTCTTCACCCCCGCCCGCAACGATACCCTCATCCGGGAAATCCAGGCGCGGGTGGATAAGTATTGGGACCAGGTGATCTGAAATCTATGCTCATCCTAAACAGGGTCCCTAATTTTCTCAGGCAACCCAATTCAGACGAACGTGCCAGGCACATTGACAATATTTTGCAGAATGATTAATTTTTTAAATATATCTTTATCTCCTATCATTATCCAGGTGAGGGAGGTGACGTAATGAAGGGAAAAGGGCAAATTTAGCGGGTAGCCTTCTGGCCTTTCTGCTTCATCTCTTTTACCACCGCATGCACCCCCCTCCAGAGGGGCTCCCCGGTTTATGCACCCTTTAAAGATTATCATTGATTAGGGCACGCATCGCCGCTAAGGTGAAAAAGTCAAACGTTTGTCGACCTTTGCGAATATTGAGGAGTGGCGGTATCGAAAGGGGTAAGGGCAGGAGGAAAAATGTCTGCTTCGTCTAAACGAGAAAAACTTTGCGGCGTCTTGGGGATTCTCTGTTTTTTGTTGTTGAGTTACCCTTTATTACAAATTTTTAACTACACTACTTTAGTGACAGGAATTCCGCTCTTATTTTTGTATATCTTTGGCGTGTGGGTTTTGGCGATCATTGGGCTTTATCTCATGAGCGGCCGGCTTGCTTCCCAAGATCCGCCAGGCAAGCAGGAATCCTAAAGCCATGATCGGTGAATGGTCCGTAGCCGCTGCCGCTTTTGGCTACCTCATCCTGCTCTTCGCCATCGCCTATTATGGGGATAGGCAGCGGGCGCGCGGCAAAAGTATTATTGCCAATCCCTATATCTACGCCCTGTCTCTGGCGGCCTATTGCACTGCCTGGACTTTTTACGGCAGCGTCGGCAAGGCGGCCACCTCAGGCGTAACCTTTCTCGCCATCTATCTGGGTCCCACCATCGCCGCCTTTTCCTGGTGGTTCGGTTTGCGCAAGCTCCTGCGCATTTGTAAGGAAAACAACCTCACCACCATGTCCGATTTCCTGGCTTTGCGCTATGGCAAAGGCGCCTTTTTGGGGGCCCTGGCCACTGTGGGGGTGCTCTTAGCCGTAACTCCCTATATCGGACTGCAGCTCAAGTCCATTTCCGATACGTTTAATATCCTGGTCTGCAAAGAAATTTGTCCTCCCTCCGCCCTCCCAATTTATCAAGACACCGCCTTGTATGCGGCCTTGCTCCTGGCCATGTTCGGCATCCTTTTCGGGGCCCGCCATCTGGACCCTACGGAACGGCACGAAGGCTTAGTCGCGGTGGTGGCCTTTGAGTCCCTCATCGAACTTCTGGCCTTTATCAGCCTGGGGCTCTTGGTGACGTTCGGCCTTTTTCCGGGCTGGGGGGAAATCTTTACGCGTATCCGGCAGAGCCCTGAATTTCAGCAACTTCTGCTGGTGAACACCGGGCCCGAAAATACCTATACTCTCCTCCTGGTGCTCACCCTCCTGGCCCTGGGGGCCATCCACTTCCTCCCCCGCATGTTCCATATGGCGGTGGTGGAAAACATCGCTGAAAGACATATTCTCACCGCTATCTGGCTCTTTCCCCTGTACCTGCTGTTAATTAACCTGTTTGTCATACCGATCGCCTTCGGGGGGCTGCTCTTAGGGTTCCCCAAGGAACAGGCCGATACCTTTGTGCTGCGCATTCCGCTTGCCACCGGGCATCCTTATCTCGCCTTACTGGTCTTTATGGGTGGATTGTCGGCCTCCACCGCCATGGTGTCGGTGGCCTCCATCGCGGTGAGCACCATGGTCCTCAATAGCCTGGTGATGCCCTTGGCCGTTCGGTTGAACCTGCAAGAGCGCATTACGCCGCATCTCTTGACCATCAAGCGGGGCAGTATCCTCTTCCTGATTCTCTTGGGATATTTCGGCTATCACCTGGTCTTTCCAACGGTCATGCTGGTGGATATAGGCCTGATCGCCTTTTGCGGGGTGGTGCAATTGGCGCCGGCCATGCTGGGGGCCTTGTATTGGCGGGAAGCCACCCGGTGGGCGGCGTTCGCGGGTTTGCTGTCAGGGTTTTTCCTCTG
>DZCR01000175.1 GCA_022736495.1 Desulfobacca acetoxidans | reverse complement strand
AGCTTTGGCATTCAAAATAGTTACCATAAATTGCTGAGCAGAGTCAATAGGCCAAAATATTTATATCATATTCCGAAACCCGGGGGAGAGTCGTTGGATGAGCTTACCTATATATTTGCCGGTTTGCTGTAACCTGATATAAGAATTTCTTGCCAGATGCCTGAAAAAGGGTAGCCGCAGGAATCCGACTGCACAGACACAGGTGGAAAACCTGTGCCACGGGGGTTTTATCTGGAGGCCTCGGGAAATCTCAGGGATGATTGACCAGCAGGCGCTTGTCCGGCAGGGTCAAAACCGCATGAGCACCTTGCAGGCAAGGCTCCGGCGGGGTGGCGTCATCCCACAGGAGAAAGACCTTTTGGGGGCCTTGCCACAACTCTTTCAGATGTTCCGCTGAGATGATGTAGTTCAAGGCGGGGTCCACCGGGTAGGGGAACTGGGGCAGACCGTTGCGCCTCACCATGAGAATATGGCGCTGGGCATAATATTCCAGGGAGGCCCCGTATTCAAATTCTTCGATGGGCCCCATGATCAAGATATCCTGGGGAGCGGCATGTTGCCGGACATATAAGCCCGCCTGCCGGTCGCAGAGCCTGGGCGTGAGGCTTGAAAAGCTCTGAAAGGTGAAGATGGCGATGCCCAGGGCCAGGACGCCATAACTGGCCACCGACCAATGGCGCCGCCGGAGTAGTCCGGCCATTACGCCCGCCAGGGCGGCAATCGGGATGAACCAGGAGACTCGCCGGGCAATGGGAGAGAGGGCGGTGACCATGCCGCAGAATTCCCGGCGGCTTTCCACGCAGACCCGTTCCAGGGAGGGCAGCAGCGCCAAAAGCGAGAGACCCAACAGGCCCAACGCCATGAGGGACCAGGGAATAACCCGGTCTGTGGGGGTGTCCAGATAGCGCTGCACCCGCCGCCCCAGGATCAGGGCCAGGGCCGGCAACGCGGGCAGGGAATAATATTCGAGGCGGTTAGACGATAAAGTAAAGAAGACCAGGATCACCGCGGCCCAGGTGATCAACAGGCGCGCCGCCGGCAACACTTCTCGACCCGGCCTGGTCTCCTGCCAGAGACGGCAGAGGGCAGACGGCAGCATGAAGGTCCAGGGCATGAGCCAGATTCCCAAGAACAGCCAGAACTCCCAGGTAGTGAAGGAATTGATATCGGGAGGCTGCCGCCGGCCCAAAAACCGCATGATCTGCTCATTGACGATCTGGAACTTGAGATAGCCGGGATTGGCCAGTTCGCTGGCCACCCCCCAGACAGCCAGGAGGGCTAAGGCCAGGATTATTCCCGACGGCGAGAACAACAGCTTCAGCAGGCGGCGATCCTGCATCTGCCAGGCATAGATCAGGCCGATCAAGACGGGAAAGATTACTCCGATAAAGCCCTTGCTGAGGAACCCGGCCACCAGGGCCAGGAAGAACAGGGTTGACCAGCGCCAGCCCGGCATCTCCTGCCAACGGAGGAGGCAGTACAGCGACGCCAAGAGGCTCAGGGTAACGAGATGATCGGTAAGAATCTGCAGGTGCAGGACGAAAAAGCCGATGCAGGTGAGGAGGATGAAGCCGCCCAGCCAGGCGGCTTGCTGCCCGATGAGACGCCGGCCCATGAGATAGGTGAGCCAGACTTCGCCCACGGTCAGGGCCAGGGTGGGGACCCGGGCGCTCCAGGCCGAGACCCCCAAAATCTTGTAGCCCAACAGGTTAACCCAGAAGAGCATCTGGGGCTTGTCCAGGTAGTGCACCCCGTTGAGGGTGGGGGTCAGCCAGGACCCGGCCGCCAGCATCTCTTGGGGGATCAGGGCGTACATGGCTTCGGCTCGCGACAGCGGGAGTTGCCAAAAAAGGGGAAGGTAGAGACCCAGGCAGACCAGCACCAGGGTGACGCCGTTCATCCAGGGGAAATCTGGAGCCGGGGAGCTTACAACGCGCTTCACAACGAGGTTTAGGTCAGGGAGGCGGTCAAGGGCTTTTTGGAAGCGCTCCCGCCTCTCCCCGCAAAATTTCTGCTCAATCCCATCAACTAAGATTCCAGCGGAGCATGGTCCAGATATCCGCCAGGCCGCTCATCTTGCGGACCACGGTGGGTTCGAACCCGGAATGCATCATGCATTGGGCGCAGCGGGGGTCCCGGCCCACGCCGTAATCCTCCCACCGGGTCTTCTTCATCAGATCGGCAAAGGTGGCATAGTGGGTGTCCGCGATCTGGTAGCAGGGGGACCGCCATCCCATCGGGTTGCGGGTGGGGTTGGCCCAGGGGGTGCACTCGTAGTCCCGCTCCCCCCGGAGGAAACTCAGATACAGCGGCGTACTGAAGAATTTGAAATGCTGCCCGTTGCCCGTCAAACGGATAAACTTGTCTTTGATCTCCTCCCGGCTCAAAAACAGCTCATCGTTGACCCCGGCAAAGCTATAGGCCGGGGACACCAGGAGGCCGTCCACGCCGATATGCTCCAGGTAAGAGAAGAGAATTTCCAGTTCCTGGGGATCGGTTTCTTTGTAGACGGAGGTGTTGGTGCACACCCGGAACCCCTGGGCCTTGGCGGCCTTGATGGCCTTGATGGCCAGGTTGAACACCCCCGGGCGCCCCAAAATGTGGTCATGGGTGGGGGGCAGACCGTCCAGGTGGAGGCTCAGGGTCAACCGGTTGGAGCGAGGCAGCCGGGGTAGCGCTTTTTCCAGTAAAATGGCGTTGCTGCACAGATAGATGTGTTTGCGGCGGTGCACCAGTTCCTGCAACAACTCGAAGACCGGAGGATAGATCAGGGGTTCGCCGCCGGTAACGGTCACCACCGGCGCGCCGCATTCCTCCACGGCCCCGAGGCACTCTCCCAGGGTCAGGGACTGTCCGAGGGTATCATGATACTCCTGAATACGGCCGCAGCCCTGACAGGCCAGATTGCACTGGTGGGTGGGCTCGAGCATCAGAACCAGGGGGAACTTCTCCTCCCCCAGGAGGCGCTTTTTCATGAGGTAACGGGTTAAATCAAAACTCAAACTTAACGGGAAACGCAAACCTTTCCTCTCCTCTGTTTGTGCGCAGTAAATCACGGACCTGATCACGCATAACCGCGCTCTTGAAACCAGGCCACCGCGTCGGCCAGGGCCTGGCGCACCGGGGTTAAGGTGAGTCCTAGATATTCTATCGCTTTCCGATTGTCAAAGTACATAAATTTCTTGGCCATGCGGATGGCCGCGACCGGCATGCGGGGCGGACGCCGCCGGATATAGGTGGCGAAGAATTCGTCAGCGTAGGCCAGCCCCAGGACCGGCCAATAGGGCAGTTTCACGATGGGAGCCGGCAGACCGGTGATTTCCGCCAGCATATGAAAGATTTGGGACAGGCTGAGGTTTTCGTTGCCCAATATGTACTTTTCCCCGACCTGCCCTTGAGCCTCGGCCAGGAGGTGACCCTGGGCCACATCCCGCACGTGGATGAGATTGAGGCCCGTCTCCAGGTAGGCCGGCATACGCCGCTTGAGGAAATCCACGATCATCAATCCGGTGGGAGTGGGGCGGGAGTCCCAGGGGCCCACCGGCGTGCTGGGGTTGACCACCACCAGGGGCAGGCCCTGCCGGGCGAAGTCCAGGGCCACGTTCTCTGCCAGGAATTTGGAGCGCTTGTAGTGGCCCACCATGTCTTCCAGGTGGACCGGGGTGTCCTCGGCGCCGGGAGTGCCGTCCCCGGGGTTGCCCAGGGTGCCCACGGTGCTGGTATAGACCACCCGGTTCACGCCCTGAGCCGCAGCCGCCTCAAGCAACTGCCGGGTGCCGTCCACGTTGACGGCGTACATGGCGGCGGGGTCCGGTACCCAGAGGCGATAGTCCGCGGCCACATGGAAGAGGTTCGTACAGGCCGTCAGGGCGCGTGCCAGCGAATCCCGGTCTAACAAGTCGCCCACGGCTACTTCCACCGCCAGGCCAGTCAGAGCCGGGTGCTCGGGATGGCGCGCCAAAACCCGCACCTCCCGGCCGGCCGCCAGCAGTGCCTCCACCACGGCCCGGCCCACAAAGCCGGTGCCGCCGGTCACCAGGGTTTTACCGAAGCGAGGGTTTTCAATTTTCGGTTTTTGGTTTTCGGAAGAGATTACCGACATGTGCTCTTTTATCATGACCAGTTGGTTACCGGCCACCGCAGGGTCTGAAACAGGAGGGGCGGTTGGCCAACCGCCCCGGTGCCTCCCCACCATTTCGCCATTATAAAGTTTGGGCTCTCAGCGCAATCAGACGCGGGGATTGGCCCCGGCCAAGGTCGTCAAGGCTTGGAGA
The DNA here is from genome assembly GCA_022736495.1 of Desulfobacca acetoxidans. The sequence continues at coordinate 2,072 of DZCR01000175.1, read as the reverse complement.
TAGGTACCCAAAGCCATCAGGGGAAAACAGTCCCGATAGAGATGATAGCGAATCATGAAGTGGTTGGGGAAGCCGGTGCCGGTAAATTGCTCTTCATCCCAGCGGCCCTGGGAATTCTGGGTTTTTACCAGGTAATCCACCCCTGCCTTCACTTCCGGGGCCTGAACTTCGCCCGTGGCGAGCAGCCCCAGGAGGGCCCAGCCAGTCTGGGAGGCGGTGGACGGTCCCTGACCCATGAGTTCCGGATGGCGATAGGTTTCACACACCTCACCCCAACCGCCATCGGGATTCTGGCAGTGCTTGACCCAGTCTACCGCCCGGCGGACGTACGGTCGGCTCATGTCCTCACCGATGCTTTTCAGGGCCGCCAGCACCGACCAGGTGCCGTAGAGATAATTGACGCCCCAACGCCCCCACCAGGGACCCTCGGGGCGCTGCGTGCGGCGCAGGTAGGCCAGGGCCCGGACGGCCACGGGATGGTCCAGGCCGTGACCGAAGGCCCCCATCATCTCCAGGATACGGGCCGTGATGTCCTCGGTGGGCGGGTCCACCAGGGCCTTTAAGTCGCCGAAGGGAATGGCGTTGAGCCACTCCTTGGTATTGTCCTTATCGAATGACGCGAAGCCGCCGTTCTTCGACTGCATGCCCAGACACCAGTTAATGCCGCGCTGCAGGGCCGCCTGGTGTTTGGCCGTATCCGCCAGACCTTCTTTTAAGGCCACCAGGACCATGGAACTGTCATCCACATCGGGGTACCAGTTATTCACAAACTCGAAGGCCCAGCCCCCCGGCGGCAGGTCGGGACATTTGACGGACCAGTCGCCGGGCTTGAAAATCTGTTGGGTCAGCAGCCATTCGGAGGCTTTGGCCATGGCGGGATGCTCCGGCGGGAGTCCGGCCGCGGCCAGGGCGCGGATGGCCAGGGCCGTGTCCCATATCGGCGAAATGCAGGACTGCAGCCAGGTGCGCTCGCCTTCCTCCAGGGTGAAAAACTCCAGGGCCGCAAGGCCCCGCTGCATCACGTCATGCTCCAGGTCATAATCCCGGCAGTGCAGGGCCAGCAGGGAGTTGACCATGGGCGGCTGAATGCCCCCCCAATCGCCACTCTCCTCCTGGTGCTCCAGAATCCACTTTTCGGCTTGCCGGAGAGCGAAATTCCGGGGCCAGGGGAGACGCAACCAGGCATAAATCTTCAGAATCCGGTCCAGGATGACAAAGACATTTTCCAACAGGGGCGCCTGTCGCTTCCAGGCCACCCGGTGGTGGGAAACCGGTTCGTCCGGGGACAAAAAGAGTTCCGTCACTCCCTGTTCCGGCGGCAGGTGGTGGACCGGGCGCTTGGCCATGATAATCATCAGGGGCACTACGGTGAGGCGGGTCCAACTGGAAAATTCATAGATACTCAGCCCGGACCAGGACGGCAGCAGCATGAACTCCACCGGCAACAGCGGAATGCCGTCCCAACTCACCTGGCCGAACAGGGCCAGGAAGATGCGGGTAAAGACCCGGCTCTTCAGGGCGCCGCCCTTGGAGTGGATAAACTCCCGGGCCTTCACCAGGCGCGGGTCTTGGGCCGGCAGCCCCGACATTTTCAGGGCCAGATAGGCTTCCACCGAAGCGCTGATCTCGCCGCCATCCCCATGCCAGACGGACCAGCCGCCGTTGTCCAGCTGCTTTTCCAGGATATCCGCCACCATCCGGGGCACTTTGCCTTCGTCCAGACCCAAAAACCGATGGAGCATGATATACTCAGCGGTAATGGTGACGTTGGACTCCAACTCGGCCCACCAATATCCCGCCTGCTCCTGCATCTCCAGCATGGCGGCGGTGGCTCGGCGGATGGCCCGTTCGATCCGGTTGAGGTGGATTCTGGGAAGTGCGTCAATAACAGCTTGGCTACGGACTGAAATGGTTTCCCCCCCCATTTCTTTCCCCCCGAGTTCTCTTAATCTGCACAATATAGCATACCCGCTCAAAAAGCCCCAAGTATTTCACCTACTCAAGCAATTCGCCCTTATGCTAAGGGGCTGTCATTAATTAACTCTATCAAATTAAACCATCTTTGGAGAGAT
>DZCR01000174.1 GCA_022736495.1 Desulfobacca acetoxidans | reverse complement strand
TTGCACCGCTTCCAAAGGCTGCAGCCAGACCGGCTACGGTGGAGCTGTGTCACAGTCGGGCGCAATGGTCTATATTGTTGGTCTTCAACACGGCCCGGGTAAATTTCTGGGCAAGATAATTGTCTTCATTAGTGGTCCGGGCCGAGGTGAGCACCCCGATGCTGTCCGGGCCGGAATCTGATTTGATGGCGGATAGTTTCTGGGCCACAAGATCCAGGGCCTCATCCCAAGAGACTTCCACCTGTTTCCCATCCTTTTTGATCAAGGGCCGGGTCAGGCGCTCCGGCGAGGCAACAAATTCATATCCAAACCTTCCTTTGACGCAGAGGCAGGCATGGTTGGGGGGAAGATCCGTATCAGCCCCGTCGATTTTGACAATCTTATTATTCTGGACAAAGACATCCATCTGGCAGCCCACACCGCAGAAGGAGCAGGTGGTCCTGATTTTTTTTGTATCTTTAAACCGGTGGTCCCTGAAGGCCTTATCCGGTACCAGAGCACCGACCGGGCAGGCCTGAAGGCATTCTCCGCAAAAAACACAGTCAGAGTCTTTTAGGGACAGATCATTTTTTGCGATGATTTTGAGGTCATCCCCTGCATATCCGAATTCAATGGCGTTGTTGACCTGGATTTCCCGGCAGGCCTTGACACATCTGCCGCAAAGAATGCACCTGGAAAAATCCCGGATAATAAAAGGATTGGCCCTTTCGGTCTCGTACCGGCAGTCCTTTGAGGGGGTATGCCGGGTTTTGACCTGGTAGCGGTAGGCCAGATCCTGAAGCTCGCAATCTCCCCAGACCGGGCAGAGGTCTTCGGCGCCCTCAGTCTTCAGGGCGTTCAGTTGAAACGATGTCCAGTCCTTTGCATCCATTTCCCGGGCCGCACAATTATGGCGGCCTGAGGCAAGAAGCCGTTTGATGGCCTCCCGTCTTGCATCCACCACCTTTGGGGATTCAGTCAGAATGGTCATGCCCTGTTTTGCCTCGGCAGCGCAGGATTCAACCAGGCCGGGCTCCCCCCTTACCTCAACCTGACAGATCTTGCAGGTATGGGTGGGGATGGTGTTTTTTAAATGGCAGAGGGTTGGAATATCAATGTTGTTGCGCTGTGCTATTTCAAGAATTGTCTCACCTGGGGTAAAGACCAGATGGTTCCCATTGATGGTGATAGTAGAGTGTTCCATAATTTTTTCCCGGGATGATGGTATAACCGTTTGCACTCACTTGCCCTGACAATAAATTGTTTACTACACTCTGGATTTCTGATTGTCAATGAACCTGGATAAAAAATTTTGTTGATATTATTGACTTTTCGTTTTTGAGGGGGGTATAGAAGAGTGGACGAATAAACACCAATCAGGTAAGGACATATTCATGTTACAATCTCTTTTATTGATGGGGGGACTCGGTGTCATTACCGGGGCTGTTCTGGCCATTGCCTCAAAGGCATTCTATGTCTATGAGGACCCGATGGTGGTGGCCGTGGGCGGCGCCCTGCCCGGAGCCAATTGCGGGGGCTGCGGGTATCCGGGTTGTAATGCCAATGCCGAAGCCATCGTTAAGGGCCTTTCGGCTGTTAATTCTTGTGTGGCCGCCGGGGCAGAGGTCGCTCTTCAGATTGCCGCCGTCATGGGCGTGTCCGTATCGGACAAGGAACCTGAATTTGCCGGCCCCGGATGCTATTACGGCAAAGATGAGGCCGACATGGAATATCAATATCTCGGGGTCACCGATTGCAGGGCCGCTGAAATGCTCTTCGGCGGGATGAAGGTCTGCAGAATAGGGTGCCTGGGGCTGGGAACCTGTGTAAAGGCCTGTATGTTCGGCGCCTTGACCATAGGGAGGGACGGCCTGCCCAAGGTTGACCGGAATAAATGCACAGGGTGCGGCGCCTGTGAAAGGGTTTGCCCCAAGCATATCATCCGGCTGACCTCCGTCGCCCGGAGAATTTTAAGGGAATATACCCGGGAAGAATGCATTACTCCCTGCCAGAGAGCCTGCCCCACAGGGATCGATATCAAGGAATATATCAGGCTCATCCGTGAGGGGGATTATGAAGGTTCCATCCAGGTGATAAAAGAACGAAATCCTTTTCCGACGGTTATTTCCAGGATCTGCCCGGCCGTATGCGAATCCAGTTGCCGAAGGCTTTTACAGGATGAATCCGTTTCCATTAATGGACTAAAAAGATTTGTCTGTGATTATGAAATGAACCTGAACCAGCGATCCCTTCCCTATAAGGCCCCGGCCTCGGGCAAAAAGGTAGCCGTCATCGGAGGCGGGGTTGAAGGGCTGTCTGCGGCCTTTTTCAGCGCAAGACTCGGTCATGCCCCCACTGTGTTTGAAGCAACGGATACCCTGGGCGGGATTCTTCGAAAAGCCGTCAGCAGGGAAAGATTGTCCATGGATATCCTGGACTGGGATATTGAAGGCATCCGGCAGATGGGGGTTGAGACCCGGACAAAAACCAAGGCCGGGCGGGATTTTTCCATTGACGGCCTTCTCAGGGAGGGATTTCATGCGGTTTTTACAGCCACGGGGGGATGGGATTCCAGGCTGCTTCGGGGAGATATGGCCCAAGCAGAGAATATTTTCCCGGGGGCCTATCTTTTGATTGATCTTTTGAGAAGCAGAACCGATGCCCGGATCCGTATTCCTTCCGGGAGAAAGGTCATCCTCGCAGGAGGAGAAAACATGGCGGCCGAGGCCGCAGAAATCCTGAGGGAAAACGGTTCCAAGGACATTATCGTTATTTCAAGAAAGACCCCATTGGAGTCAGCCTTTGACCCTGAAATTTCGGAGACGCTTTTAAAAGCCGGAGCAGAGATTGTTTATGGGGCGGGGATTACAAAGGTGATGGGGGAAGATGACCGGTTGACCGCGGTTGAATGCACGGAATTCACCACAGGGGCGAAGCGCATTCTGGAAGCGGATCTCCTGATTATAGGCTCGGGAAGGTGCCCCGAACTGGTGTTTATTCCTGAAATCAAGGGTGAACCGGACACGGGAAATCTCCCAACCAAAGATCAAGGCCCCTTGCTCTGGGAAGGGCATGAACTCCAGAAAAAACCGGATGGGAATCGGGAAGCCGGTCTTTTATCGGACCAGGATGTGGTCAGTGAATATGCATCTGTCGTTGCCGCCATCAACGGCGGAAGAAAAGCGGCCGCCGCCCTTCATTATCTCATGGCCGGGACAGAATTCCAGGATCCGTCCCTTATGATTACGGAAACCTCTAACCTTCAGGATGTTTCCTTCCTGAACAATGTGAATGCCGTACCCAGGACCCTCCTGAAAACGGCAGAGCAACCCCTTGGATCTCCCGAAGCATTTTCAACGGGATTTTCACCGGAAGAGGCCGGGAAAGAAGCAGACAGGTGTCTAAGATGCGGTCTTGTCTGTTATGAAAAAACAAAGTTGGAAGGGAAGGGTTTAACATAAAAAAAATCAATGCCGTCATATTAATCCTATTGGGATAATCCATGAAACCAGAACAGATACTGATTGTCGATGATGAAAAAAGGATAGTGGAAAACATTTCCCTTTGTTTGCAAAAAGAGGGGTATCAGGCTGTCGGGGCATATAATGGTGACGAAGCCATCAGATTTTTCGGCCGGCAGAGATTTGATCTGGTTCTGCTGGATATCAGCATGCCCGGAATGAACGGGTATGAGGTCATGGAGCATATTTACGGCCTTGATGATGAGGTCCTGATCATTATTATTACCGGGTATGCATCCGTTGAGTCGGCTGTCCGCGCCTTGAAGCTGGGGGCCTGGGACTATCTTAAAAAACCCTTTGAATACGCCGACCTCATCAAGACAGTGAAAAACGCCCTTTCCCAGAAAAAGTTGATCGCAGCCAAAAAAGCCATATCTGCCAGACTTGAAGCCTCGGAAAGACAATTTGAATATATGGTGAACAATTCTCCGGACTTGATTTTCATCCTGGATCAAAACGGGTGCTTCACCTTTGTCAACCATCAGTTTGAAAAGGTTTTGGGATTTGTTAAACAGGATCTGATGGGGAAACGCTTTGAAAGCATTGTCCATAAAGGAGACTTGCCAAAAGCCGGGACACTGGCGGATTTTGGCTCCTCCGGCCGGCCCGCCGATGATGGGATGGAATTTCATTTCAGATTCCTGAAAATGGAAAAACACAAATCAAAACAGGATTTCTCTGATTCCTGCGCCTATATTGAGCTTAAAACCTCTCCCCTGCATCTGCCGGCCAGTGATGAAAAAGAAGAATTCAAAGGACTCTATGCAGTTGCCCGGGATGTCACGGACCGGGTCAATCTTGAGAACCAGTTGCGGCAGGCCCAGAAAATGGAAGCTATCGGAACCCTTGCCGGTGGCATTGCCCACGATTTTAATAATATCCTCATGGGAATTCAGGGCTATGCCTCCCTTGTAAAAAGCGGTTTTTCCAGGGAAAGCGATGAATACAAAAGGCTGGCCAGCATTGATGAATATGTTTTCAGCGGTGCGGAAATGGCCCGGCAACTGCTCGGGTTTGCCCAAAAAAGCATCCAGGAAACCTCTCTTATCAATCTGAATTACCTGCTCAAGATGTCCGCCAAGATGTTCGGTCGTACGAAAAAAGATATATTGATCGAACAATATCTTGAAAAGGACCTCTGGGGAGCAGTTGTTGACGAGGGCCAGATAAAACAGGTGCTCATGAATCTATTTGTTAATGCCTGGCAGGCCATGCCCAATGGGGGTAAAATCATTATCCGGTCGGAGAATACCATGCTGGATGATTCCCTGGTCGATGAGCTGGGGCTTGAGTCGCCGGGGACCTATGTCAAGGTTACGGTTGCGGATACCGGTATCGGAATGGAAGAGGATATCATGTCCAGAATTTTCGATCCGTTTTTCACCACCAAGGAAAGAGGCCAGGGAACCGGACTTGGGCTTGCCACAACCTATGGCATTATTAAAAGCCATAAGGGTATGGTAAAGGTTGAGAGTGAGCCCGGAAAAGGAAGCGCCTTCATGTTTTTTCTGCCGGCGAAAAAAACCCGGGCGGCAATCCCCAGGGAATCAGAAGAAAAAAATACCATCATCAATGGAAAAGGGTCCATCCTTCTTGTGGATGATGAAAAAGGGGTGATCGAAGTCTGTTCCGAGATGCTGGAAAGCCTTGGATATCAGGTAACGGCTGTTTCCAGCGGGAAAGAGGCCATTGAGGCCCTCACTTCGGCCAAGGAGCGGATGGATCTTGTTATCCTGGATCTGGTCATGCCCCGGATGAACGGCCGGCAGACCTTTGAAAAGATAAGGGCCCTTGACCCGGATATAAAGGTGGTGGTGTCTTCAGGCTTCAGCCGGGAAGAGGAAATCGAAAAAATGATGCAGCAGGGTTGCGACGGGTATATTCTCAAACCCTTTGACATGTCCACGCTTTCCAAAAAACTCGATGCGGTGCTGAAAACCCGGGAGAAGGCATAGGAAAACCGGATAACCGACCCGTGTGTTTGGAAAAAATACAGGGCCCGGGAAAAATTCCCGGGCCCTGCTTTTATTTTAGCTTTTATATGCTTTTATGCAAAGGCTTTCTCAAGCGGCGGAATGATCTCTTTTTTCCGGCTCATGACGCCCTTGAGCCATGCTTTCCCGTTTGAAGGGGCAACGCCGAAGGCTTTTTGGACCACGGATTCGTCATCAGAGGCAATCAAAAGCTCGGTGCCTTCCTTCATGATATCGGTCAGCATGAGGAAAACGCTGTGGTGGCCTTTTTCTTTTTTAAGGGCCTGGATGTCTTTTGCAAGATCAGCCTTAATCCCGTCAACGATGGAAAGATCAACCAGCTCAAGCTGTCCGATCCCAACGCCTTTCCCGCCCATTTTGAAATCCTTGTAATCGCGGAAAACCAGTTCACGTATGGGTGTGCCGTCAACAGCGGATTTAACCTTGAACATCTGGATTCCGAGACCCGGAAGGTCTTTTTCACCACAGATTTCAGCCAGGTAGGCACAGATTTCTTTGTCTTTATCCGTGCAGGTGGCGGATTTGAAAATAACAGTATCGGAAAGGATGGCGCACAGCATGATCCCTGCGATATCTTTGGGGATGGCAACATTAAAGTATTTGTACATGGATGCAATCACGGTGCAGGTGCAGCCCACGGGCCAGATCCAGCATTCAAGCGGCTGAGAAGTGGTGACGTCTCCCAGTTTGTGGTGATCGACAATGCCGAGGATATTGGCTTTGCCAAGGTCATCCGGGCTCTGGGCAAGATCGGAATGGTCCACAAGATATACACTCTGTCCTGCATAAGAAGTAACCACTTTGGGAGCGGCAACCCCGTATTTTTTCAGTACAAAATTGGATTCCGGGTTGAGTTCTCCCTGGACT
>DZCR01000173.1 GCA_022736495.1 Desulfobacca acetoxidans | reverse complement strand
GCGGGTCCTGGCCGAAGTCCTGGGACCCACCGAAGCCCCGGACGGTTGGGCCTACAACTTTTCCCAGGGTTCACGCCTTTCGGAAGCCCCCCTCTTTTTGGCCGGGCTTCTGCCTTTGCACTTCCTGGCCGACCGCGAGCGCCGGGAAGACCTGGTCTCTCTGCTCCTATCCCCTTACTATGGAAATTTACACGTCCAAGGCCAGCCCCTGGCCCGCTGGGACCAGCTCTTCCGAAAGCGGCGTGTGGAGCAGGGCTGGGACCGCCTGCGGAAAACGGTGACTCGAACCCCGCACGGAGAGGACGAGGGTGAGGTGCTGGCGCGACTGGACCGGGTCTGGTATTCCTTAAATCTGTCCGTGGCCCCGGTGAGGCAGTGGTGCCGTCAATTGCAGGCGGCCTGGCGGGAACTGGACTTTCCCCGGGGGCTGCATGAGGCCGACGCCGAAGCCTGGGTTCGCCTCACAGGGCTTTTGGCCGCAGTGGAAAGCGCCCTGAACTCAGAGGTGATGGCGGCCGGCGAGTTCCTGGAGTGGCTCAAGGTCGGAGCCCACCGGATTATTCTGTCCGGACCGGGAATTCAGACCGCCGGGGTTCAGGTCCTGGGTCTTTTAGAGATGCGGGGTTTGGACTTTGATCGGGTTTTTTGTCTGGGGATGAACTCCGGGGTCCTGCCGGCGCTGCCCCGGCCCCTGCCGTTGCTCGCCGCCGCCGAAAAGCGCCAGGTTCTGGGGGGGACGTACCAGAGCCAACACCATTTTGCTGCGGCCCTCTGGGAAAATCTTTTAGGGACCGCGTCTCACCTCACCTTCACCCGGCCCGAGATGGTGGAGCAGGAAGAGCGGGTGAGCACGCCGCTGTATCTGGGGGAGTGGAACCAAGCCGAGATGGCGGTCCTGACCTCGCCGCACCCGGCTTGGCTGCGGTCTCCGGCGGTCCGAGCGGTATTTCAGGCTGCGGGAACTCCGCTTGGCCCCGGCTATGTGGACTACCCCCTGCCCCTAACTTTGCCCGGCCAAATCTCCCTGAGCCAGATCAGCACCGCCCTGGGATGTCCTTGCCGTTTTCTTTTGGAGCATTTACTGAAGATTAAAGAACTGCCGCAGATCAAAGCAGGGCTGGACCCCCGGGAACGGGGCCAATTGCTGCATGCGGCGCTGGCCCTCTTTGCCTCGGAGTTTAAAGAGGTCCTCGAACCGGAAAGGCTCTGGGACCACGCGCGGGCCCAGGAATTGCTTAAGGAAGCCGCCCGCCAGATCCTGGCCCCTTTGAGCTTCGATCTGCACTGGCAGGCGGAGGCCGACCGCTGGCTGGGGGAGGCCGGCCTGCTCTGGGAGTGGCTGCGCCTGGAACAGGAGCGTTTCGCAGCAGGCTGGCAGTGGCTGGATACGGAAGTGGGGTTTCAGGGCCTGCATTGCCAAGACTGGCCCTTTACCCTGAAAGGCCGCATCGACCGCTTGGATTATCAATCCGATAATGCCGATCTTGTGGTCTGGGATTACAAGAGCGGCGAAATCCCCAAAAAACACAAGGTCTTTGACGACATAGAAGAACCCCAATTGCCCTGTTATCTCCTGGCCGTGCAGCAGGGCCGGGTGCCGGGTCAACCAGCGGCGGCAAAGCTCAGAGCCGGGTTCATCGGCCTCAAATCACCCCGGCCCCAGCACTTGAAGCACGAAGATTTCGGCGCCACTCCAGAAACCTGGCGGGCCGCGGCCAAAGCCTTTGCTGAGCGGGTGGCGGCCCTGGGCCGACGCCTGGCCGCCGGGGATTTTCGTCCCGACCCCAACCCCGCCCCGGCGGGTAAAAACCAGGGGGCCTGCCAATATTGTCTTTATAGTCTGATATGCGGTTTTATTCCGGCCAATGTTGCCGCGGACGAGGAAGAAGAACTGTAGGCACAACCGTACACAACTGCCGATGACCAAAGAACCTTCCCAACCCCCTGATCAAGCCATCCGGGACCAGGCCCTGGGCCCTTTGGAAGGCTTTCACCTGGAAGCCCCTGCGGGCAGCGGCAAGACCTCGGTGCTCCTGGCTCGGTTCCTGACCCTTTTGGCCCGGGTGGACACCCCCGAGGAGATGCTGGCCCTGACCTTCACCCGCAAGGCCGCAGGCGAACTGCGCGCCCGGGTCATGCGCCTCCTCTGGGAACGGCATGACCCCGGCCCGGAGGCTTCCCCTCTGGACTTGAAGCTCCAGGAACTGGCAGCCGCGGTCTTCCGGCGGCACGCCGATGCGGCGCAGCTCAAGCTGACCCCAGAGCGCCTCCCCATCATGACTTTCCACGGTTTCTGCGCCCAACTTTTGAAGCTGGCCCCCCAGGAGGCCGGGGCGCCCCTGGATTTCACGCTCATAGAAGAAGACGAAGACCGGTGGCTCAAGGCCGAAGCCCTGGAGGAACTGCGCACCCGCCTGAACGCCCGCCCCGCCGCTGACCCGGTGCGGCAGGCCCTGGTGCGCCGCCTGGTGCGCCTCAACAATGACTGGCTTCGCCTGGCCAAAGAGTTGCAAGGACTCCTGGGCCGCCGGGACAGCCTGGGCGAGTTCCTGGCCCTGGCCCGGGTCAGCCGGGACGCGGCCCAATACCGGCGCCTCCTGGAAGAGCGGTTCCAGACGGTGCTGCAACCGTCCCTGGAAGGGTTGCGGGTCGGACTGGCAGAGAGCGCTCTGGGACAGGTCTGGCCCGATTTTTGGCTGACACTGCAAGGGTCTTCTCATGGCAATATTCTCCCCAAGATGATCCCCGGCGTCACCCCCGCTGATCTGGCCGGCTGGCAAGCCGTGGCCGCCGTCCTCCTCACCAAAGGCGGCGACCCGCGCAAGCGCCTCTCCGCCAAAGACGGTTTCCCCGACAGCTTTGATCAGAAAAAATGGGCCGGACTGATTCAGGACGTGCCGCCAATGGTGACCCAGACCCTGAAGCAGTGCCGGAACCTGACCCCCAGCGGGGTCTCTGCCGAAGAAGCCGCGGCCCTGCAAGACCTGGTCATCCTGGTGGGTGAAGCTTTGAAGGTTTATGAGCAGCTCTGCGCCCACAGAGGGGCTCTGGATTTCGTGGCTTTGGAGCAGTCGACCCTGAATCTACTTCGGGAGGACGACCCCACCGAGATCATGCTGCGCCTGGATTGGCGCCTCAAACACCTGCTGGTGGATGAATTCCAGGACACCAGCGAGAACCAGATGACCCTGCTGTGCCGCCTGATGTCCGGCTGGGAGAAGGGCGCCGGCCGCACTCTGATGGTGGTGGGGGACCCCAAGCAGTCCATCTATGGCTGGCGCCAGGCCAAGCCCCGCCTATTCATGGAATCTCGTAACGGCCTGCCCTGCGGTGCCAACGCCCCCCTGCCGCTGACGCCCTTGTGGCTGACCACCAACTTCCGGGCCACCGGGACCCTGATCGGGTGGGCCAACCAGGTTTTCGAAGCCACCATCATGTCCGCCGGCGTTGCGGGAGCTAAGTTCCATCGCGCCGAGCCTCGCCCCGGCGCTCCAGAGGGACCGGTCCCTCAGCTGGCCCTGTTTACCGGAGAGACCGACCCGGCGGCCCGGGAACTGGAAGCCCGCTGGCTGGCCCAACAAGTGACTCAAGCCCTCCCCACTTTAAAGGAAAAAGAAACCATCGGCATCCTGCTCTTTACCCGGACCCATCTGCCCCTGTATTTGACAGCTTTGGGCGAGGCGGGGCTGGCCGTCCGGGTCAGAGAGGGACTGAAACTGGGCGACAGCCGGGTGGTGGCGCACCTGCACAATCTGACCCGGGCCCTGGTCCACCCTCAGGATGAGGTGGCCTGGGCCGGGGTTCTGAGAGGCCCCTGGAACCCCCTGGATCTGGCGGCCCTGGCCGAAGTAGCTCAAGCACCGGGGGATTTGTGGCCCGAGAAACTGCGGCGCCTGGCCGCTGCGGGCGGCTGCCCTGCAGAACTAGCGGCGCTGGCCGGGTCCCTGGAGCAAGCCCGGCGCCAGGTAGGGCGGCGGCCCCTGGCCGATCTTCTGACGGAGTGGCTCGGAGCGGCCTCTGCCTGGGAAGGGATCGCCGCCTGGGAAGGGCCTCTGGGCGTGGCCAATGCAAGGGCTTACCTGGACCTGTTGGCTGCGGCGGAAGCGGGCATCCCCGAGACCACCTTGAATAAAACTGATTTCACCTTAACAGAAACCTTTCAGCCGCCAGACCCCCGATCCCAAGCCTCCCGGGTGGAGATCTTGACGGTGCACGGCGCCAAGGGTTTGGAGTTTCACCAGGTGTTTCTCCCCTTCCTGGACTGGCAGCCCGTCAGGAGTGAGGACAACACGCCCCCTTTTCTGCTGGAGGAGATTCCCGGCAGCCGGGTTCACGGCCTGGCCCTGGCCCGCCCTTATATCCGGGAGAAGCAGAGTTCCCTTTACGTGCTCCTGCGCAATCTCAAAAACCAGCGGGTGGTGGAAGAAGCCCGGCGGGTCTTTTATGTGGCCGTGACCCGGGCCCGGCAGCGCCTGCTGATGTCCGCGGTGGCCAAAGTCGATAAAAGAGGGCAGTGGCAAATCGCCGGCAACAGCCCCCTGGCCTGGCTCAAGGAGCATTACCGGCAGGACCTGCCGCCCTCAGGACGGCTGGAAAGCTGGCCCGACCCGGAGCTGCAGGTGGAACGGGCGACCGCGGTGCCGCCCTTGCATGGTGAGTTCCAGGAGCCCCAAGCATTGCCCGCGGCCTGGGATTTCCACCCGGAGACCGCGCCGTATCAGGTGAGCTTTCCCTCCCAATTGGCCACGCCGCTTGCCGGGACGACCACACAACCCCAGGCCGAATCCCCTGAGGCTGGCGACGCGGCCCGGCTCCGAGGGGAAGTCACGCACCGGGCTCTGGAAAGTTTGGCCCCAGGCAAACCGCTGCCGGATACGGCTTCCCTCATTGCAGCTCTGCGCCAGGGGGGGCTGTCCCAGGCCGTCGCCGCCAGCCTGGCCCCGGAGATCCAAGCTGAGTTGCAGGCCTGCCAGGCTGACCCATTCTTGGCGGCGCTCTTCAGGCCCGATCTGCCCTGGGGGGCCAGTGAGTGGCTGATAGAAGACCAACCCCAACCAGGGAACATCCGCCGGGGAGTGGTGGACCGCCTGGCCTTTGATGGCAAAGAGTGGTGGCTTTTGGATTTCAAGACTTCCCGGCCGGCTTTAGGGGAAGACTGGAATAGCTTTATTGTCCAAGAAACGAAAAAATACCGGCCCCAGCTTACGGCCTACCGGGAAATGGCGGCCAAGGCCAAGGGTTTGGCGACACCAGAGACTATCCGGGTAGGTATCTATTTTACCGCTTGCCAGAAGATGGTGGAGATATGAAGTTTTCAGTTTCCAGTTTGTGGTTTTCGGGTATAAACAAGGCAATATGAACTCTTTCCACTCTCCGAAAACCCAAAACCCAAAAGCCAAAATCTTCTGGGTTGCCTTCCTCTGCCTGGGGCTGATACTGGTGAGCCTCCCCCCATCCTATGGTCGGGAAACCCTCGAAGCCCAAGGCATCCGTTTCCATCTTATCCCCGGGGGCTGGTACTTCCTGGGGTCGCCGCCCAACGAGACGGGGCGTTATGCCGACGAAGCGCCGTCCCACAAAGTCAATCTGAAACCTTTTTATATCAGTGTCACCGAAATCACCAACGCCCAGTATGGCAGGTTTCTCAAGGCTACGGGTCATCAGGCGCCTCTTTATTGGGAGGACAAAAACCTCAATGCTCCCAACCAGCCGGTGGTGGGGGTTACCTGGTTCGATGCCGCGGCTTTCTGCCAATGGCTGACCAAAGTCACCGGTTTCCCCTATAAGCTCCCGACCGAAGAGCAGTGGGAGGCCGCAGCCCGGGGAGGCCTGGTGAGCCAGCCCTATCCCTGGGGGAGCCAGGCCCCCGATGCCGGCGGCGTCTTTCGGGCCAACTTCCGCACAGCAACACCCGGAGCCACCGGATTCAGCTTCACTGCGCCGGTAGGCTCTTTTGGCGCCAACGGCTATGGCCTCTTTGACATGGCCGGCAACGCTTCCGAATGGTGCCAGGACCGCTATGTGCCTCTTCGCCGCAGCGGCCCCTTCAAACCCGGGGTCTTACGCCTCCTCAAAGGCGGCTCCTGGATTGCCGGGCCCCGAGATTTGCGCAATGCCGCCCGCCAATCCGCACCGCCCGCCTATGCCGATGGCTATATCGGCTTCCGGGTGGTACGTCCAGCCCAGCCTTAACCTTCCCCTTTTTCCTTACTTTTTCCTTTGATTTTGCATTATTTTATCTTGCCTTGATCATGTATAGATGATATGGTGTTTATACCGGTTCACTTAGATAAAAAGGGCAAAATTTTACAGGCTTAAGCAACTGGAGGAAAAGCGAATGGCTGATTTAGATGTGACGAAATGTAGCGTA
>DZCR01000172.1:4908-6370 GCA_022736495.1 Desulfobacca acetoxidans | reverse complement strand
CTAAGAATGAGTTGGGGGAGGATCGTGGAATCTTTTCTTAAATCCCTCGCTCCTCCCCTCACACTCCCCGCTCAAACCTCCCAGGCAACCTGGGATTTAAGCCTGAGACCAGGATGAGTAACCCTGAGGACCAAAGCCGCTGCGCAGGGCTAGTCGGCTGCCGGCATCCTTGTTTTGCTCACTCGGGATCGGAAGACTTTTTGGCCGGTGATGAAGCCAAACCTCTTTGACGCAGTAGGAGGCAAACCATGTCTGATCTATACAAGCGTTTGCGGAAAGATGACGCTGCGCTGTTACTGCTCGACCACCAAACCGGATTGTTTTCATTGGTTCGGGACTTCCAGCCGGATGAGTTCAAGAATAATGTCCTGGCGCTCGCCGCCTCGGCAAAATATTTCAGACTTCCGACGATCCTGACGACGAGCTTCGAGCAGGGTCCTAACGGGCCGATCTTGCCGGAACTGAAGGCGATGTTCCCCCAGGCTCCGTTCATTCCTCGCCCCGGTCAGATCAATGCCTGGGACAACGAGGAATTCGTCGCGGCCGTGAAGGCGACCGGCAGAAAACAGCTTATCCTTGCCGGCATCGTCACCGACGTCTGCGTCGCCTTTCCAGCGTTGTCGGCGATCAATGAGGGTTTTGAGGTCTTTGTCGCGGTCGACGCTTCGGGCACGTTCCACTCGGTCAACCGCGAAGCTGCGCACAAGCGCATGGCGGCCGCCGGCGTGCAACTGCTAAACTGGTTCGCCATCGCCTGCGAACTTCATCGCGACTGGCGCAACGACGTCGAGGGCCTCGGTTCGCTGTTCGCGCAGCACATTTCAGACTACGCCAATCTCATCAGCAGCTTCTCAGCCAAAAAATCCGAAATCCTCGGATGAAGTGGTCAATACTAGATGGCGGACAGAGTGATGGAATCATGAGACGGCCCTCGACCAATATTGCCCGCGACGTAAGCCGGAGGAAAATACATGGAAGTGAAGGTTAGTCAATCCGTCCTGGAGCTGGTGGAAGGCGATATCACCCGGCAGGACACGGAGGCCATCGTCAACGCCGCTAATGCCCGCTTGGTTCCCGGCGGCGGGGTGGACGGCGCCATCCACCGGGCCGGGGGGCCGGCCATCGAGGCGGAGGCCCGCCAGTTGGGGGGCTGCCCCACGGGGGAGGCCCGGATCACCACCGGGGGCCAGCTCAAGGCCAGATACGTGATTCATACCGTGGGCCCGGTCTATAAAGACGGCCTGCACCGGGAGCCGGAGCTGTTGGCGTCGTGCTACCGGGAGAGCCTGAAGCTGGCGTCGGCAAAAGGCCTGAAAACCCTGGCCTTTCCCTCCATCTCCACCGGTGTTTACGGCTATCCCATCGAGGCCGCAGCCCAAGTGGCCCTCACCACCGTGACCGATTACCTGGCCCAACACCCGGAAATTGAGCTGGTGCGCTTCGTGTTATTCGGGCGGGCCGC
>DZCR01000172.1:0-4808 GCA_022736495.1 Desulfobacca acetoxidans | reverse complement strand
TGGCCCAACACCCGGAAATTGAGCTGGTGCGCTTCGTGTTATTCGGGCGGGCCGCATATGAGGCGTTCGCCAAGGTATTAAAGGAATCGGCTCCGGTGGGGGGGTAAAGGCAGGTAGTCACTAATTTCTTAAATGTATCAAGCAGTTGCCGTAAACTCATGCCTTGGCAGATTGTTAAGTCCCCCTAAATCTTCAGGACCTGGTGGAGGTGCGCCTGTCCTGTGGAGGGGACCGCCTGATCCTCAGGGCGCGCGCTGCGGGCGGGGCCTGCGAACTGAATTATGCGTCCTGCTTCCTCCGGCGCCTCTCCGGGGGCAGGGAAATTGCAGACCCCAAGGCCTTCGCCCGGAAGAAGTCTACCCGGAGATCGCATTTTCGCACTGCGAGCAAATAGTCGGGGCGGGTATAAAACCCGCCCCGATATTTTCCTCCCCTCTCCCCTAAGGGAGTGGGGTTTGAGGGGAGTTTTTGTAAGTGCAGGGGCACTTATAAAAAAGCCCCTGGCCCCCTCCCCCGAAAACTTCAGCTGAAGCTAATCCTTACAGTTTCACCAGGCCGGCGGCCAGTTTGGCGGCCATGACGGTGTTTTTCATGAGCATGGTTATGGTCATGGGTCCCACGCCGCCAGGCACCGGGGTGATGCAGGAAGCAACTTCTTTGACGGACTCGAAGTCCACGTCGCCCGCCAGGATGGCTTTGCCGGTCTTTTCGCTCTTGCCGATGCGGTTGACCCCCACGTCGATGACGCAGGCGCCCGGCTTAACCCAATCGGCGGGAACGTACTTGGGCACGCCCGCGGCCACGATGAGGATGTCGGCCCGGCGGCAGTGCTCGATGATCTTGTCTTTGGGGGTGCCGGTGTGGACGCAGGTGACGGTGGCGTTGGCCCCGACCTTCTTCTGGATCATGATGGCCACCATGGGTTTGCCCACGATGTTGGAGCGGCCCACCACCACGACTTCTTTGCCCTTGGGGTCGCCGTAGCCCCGCACGATGAGTTCCTGGCAGCCCGCGGGGGTGCAGGGCAGGAAAGCATAGTTGCCGATAAGGATGCGGCCCACGTTCACGGGATGGAAGGCGTCCACGTCTTTATTGGGGTCGATGGCATAGAGGACCTTGTTGGAGTCGATGTGCTTGGGCAGGGGAAGCTGCACCAGGATGCCGTGGATCTTGGGGTCCTTGTTATATTTGTCCAGGAGGGCCAGCAGGGCGGCTTCGGTAATATCCGGGGCTTGATTGTCCTGGACGGAATAGAAGCCCAGCTCGTGGGAAGTCTTCTGTTTGGCGGTGACGTAGCTGACAGAGCCGGGGTCTTCCCCCACCAAAATAGTGACCAGACCCGGGGTTAAATTATGTTTGGCCTTGAGTTCATCTACTTCTTTCTTGAGTTCTTCACGTATCTGGGCGGCCACTTCGGCCCCTTTGATCAATTTTGCAGCCATGGATCTGGCCTCCTTCACTTGTGATTTTTTTCATTAATACCACCCTTTAGGCACCAGCGTCAATGGAAAAATTTACCTGTTTTTCCCGGGGAAGATGTCCGGGTAGTGCTTTGCTTTTTTCAATGATGAGATATAATTAATGATTTATAAATTACTTGGAGCCGCAACCGTGTCCATCATTGTACAAAAATATGGCGGCACCTCGGTGGCCAACCCGGATCGTATCGCCAATGTGGCCAACCGGGTAGCCAAAGGGTGGCGGGACGGCCATAAAATGGTGGTGGTGCTCTCGGCCATGGCCGGAGAAACCGACCGCTTGATTAAACTGGCCAAAGAACTGGCGGAGGACCCGGACCCCCGGGAACTAGACGTGCTCTTGGCCACCGGTGAGCAGGTGACCGTGTCGTTGTTTTCTATGTTTCTCAGGTCCCAGGGGGTGCCGGCCACTTCGCTGCTCAGCCACCAGGCCCGGATTTACACGGACCGCGCCTACGGCCGGGCCCGGATTATCGGCATCGACACCGCCCGCATTAAGGAAGAATTGAAGAAAAACCGCATCGTCACCGTGGCCGGCTTCCAGGGGGTAGACGAGGTGGGCAACATCACCACCTTGGGCCGGGGGGGGGCCGACACCACTGCGGTGGCCGTGGCCGCCTCCTTAAAAGCCGACCTGTGCGAAATCTATACTGACGTGGACGGGGTCTACACCACCGATCCCCGCGTCTACCCCAAGGCCCGCAAACTGGAGCGCATCTCGTATGATGAAATGTTGGAGTTGGCTTCTATGGGGGCCAAGGTGCTGGAGATCCGGTCCGTGGGGTTTGCCAGGCGTTATAGCGTGCCCCTGGTGGTGCGCAGCAGTTTTTCCGAAGAGCCGGGCACCTTGGTGACGGAGGAGGATGAAGAGATGGAAATTGTGCCGGTATCCGGGGTGGCGCTCAGTAGAAATGACGCCCGGGTCACCATCACCCGGGTTCCCGACCGTCCCGGCGTGGCGATGCACCTGTTCCAGCCGGTGGCTGACGCCAACATCGTGGTGGATATGATCATCCAGAACACCAGCATCCAGGGCCATACCGATCTCACTTTTACCGTGCCCAAGGGTGATCTGAAAAAGACCCTGGCGATTGTCGAGCCGGTGGCCGCCGATGTCGGGGCCGAGAAGGTCTTGAGTGAGGAAAACATCGCCAAGGTCTCCATCGTGGGCGTAGGTATGAAGAACAACGCCGGGGTGGCGGCCAAGATGTTCGAAGCCATGGCGGCGGAAAACATTAACATCCTGATGATCAGCACCTCAGAGATCAAGATTTCCTGCGTCGTCGAGGATAAGTACGGCGAGTTGGCAGTGCGGGTGCTGCACGACGCCTTTGGGCTGGAAACGCCGCCGCCGAAGAAAAAGTAAGTTTTTTGTAAGGGCGGGACTTGCGGGTCCGCCCTCGATCAGGGCGTACACCCAGGTGCGCCCCTACAGGTGAGGTAAGCCATGCGCCAGGTAAAAATCTACGACACTACTTTAAGAGACGGCACCCAGGCCGAGGATTTCAATCTGTCTCTGGCCGACAAGATCCGCATCGCCCAGAAACTGGCGCAGTTGGGCATTCATTATATTGAGGGCGGCTGGCCGGGGTCCAATCCCAAGGACAAGGAGTTTTTCTCCGAGATCCAAAATTACGACTTGAGGCCCAGCCTGCTCACCGCGTTCAGCATGACCCATCACAAGGACACCCGCCCGGAGACCGACGTCAATATGCTGGAACTCATTAACAGCGGGGCCCCGGTGGTGACCTTGGTGGGTAAGTCATCGCTATTCCAGGTGAAAGAAATCCTGCAAACCACCCCGGAGCGTAACCTGGAGCTGATCACCAACTCCCTGGCCCATCTCAAACCCCAGGTGAAAGAACTCTTCTACGACGCCGAGCATTTTTTCGACGCTTTTAAGGAAGACCGGGAGTATGCGTTAAATACCCTGGACGCGGCGGTGCGCGGCGGCGCCCAAGTCCTGGTGCTCTGCGACACCAATGGCGGCACCCTCACTTCGGAGTTGATCGACATCATCAGGGCCGTCAAAGCGCGAAAACTCGGCGGTTCCCTGGGTCTCACCGACTTTCCCTTGGGCATCCACGTCCACAACGACTCCGAGCTGGCGGTGGCCAACACGCTGGCCGCAGTGGAGGCCGGCTGCGATCAGGTTCAGGGGACCATCAACGGCGTGGGGGAACGCTGCGGCAACGCCAATCTCTGTTCCATCATCCCCAATCTGCAACTCAAAATGGGGGTACAATGCCTCAGTGAGGCCAGCCTGAAGCGCCTGACCGAGCTCTCCCGCTTCGTCTATGAGTTGGCCAATGTGCGCCCTAACCGTTATCAGCCCTACGTGGGCCAGAGCGCCTTCGCCCACAAGGGCGGCATGCACGCCGCCGCGGTGAAGCGCAATCCCCGGGCTTACGAACACGTCAACCCGGAGACGGTGGGCAACACCCGGCATATCCCGGTGTCGGAACTCTCGGGGAAGGGCAACATCATCATGAAGGCCCGGGACTTCGGCCTAGACCTTTCCCCAAAAGACCCGGTGGTGGCGGAAACCCTAAACCGCATCAAGGAGTTGGAGTTCCAGGGCTTTCAATTCGAAGGCGCCGAAGCCTCCTTGGAATTGATGCTTAGGGCCGCGCTGGGGCAACGCAAGGAATACTTCCGCCTTCACGGTTTCCGGGTCATCGACCAGAAAGTGGGGGATAAACTGCCGCCAGTGCCGGAGGTGACCATCCGGGTGCACGTGGGGGGCGAAGAGGTGCATACCGCTGCCGAAGGGAACGGCCCGGTGCACGCCCTGGACCGGGCCTTGCGCAAAGCCCTGGTGCGCTTCTATCCCCGCCTGGCGGAAATGCGCCTGGAGGATTACAAGGTTCGGGTGCTCCCCAGCACCGGCAGCACCGATTCCAAGGTGCGGGTGCTCATCGAATCCCGGGATAACCGGGAACGTTGGGGTACGGTGGGGGTGTCCCCCGACATCATCGAGGCGTCCTGGCAGGCGTTGGTGGATTCCATCAACTATAAGCTGTTCCGGGATGAGCAGGGGACGAATAAATAATAAAGAAGGGGAAAAAGGGGAAGAGGGAAAAAGGCGAAAAGGGAAGGTTTGCCGATCCCGTCACTTTGGCTGCTCCTCTTCCCCTTCCCCTGCGACCCAATGAGGAATTGCCACGAGTGATGCCGCCTGACGCTTTTTCGCCTTTTTCGCCTTTTCGCCTCTTCCCCGTTTCATGAAACCCTGGCCTTATTTCAGCCGGTCTCAACTTGGTGTAATCCTGCTTTTAGGGGCAGTGCTCATCGGTTTATATGCCTGGCGGGCCCACTGGCTGTTGGCTC
>DZCR01000171.1 GCA_022736495.1 Desulfobacca acetoxidans | reverse complement strand
GGGTCTTTCCTTCCTGGCCGGTAATCTCTTCCTCAAAATCGCCACTGACATGGCAGCGCAGCGAACTACCCTGCGCCTCGATCTCCACTTGGGAGGGAATGCCCATCAACTGGAGTAATTGAGTCAGCTCATGGTGCACGATATTAATACTTTCCTGACTGAGAGGCTCATCCGAGGCGGGGGGGGCGGCGGGGAACTCGTCCTCGTCGTCATCAACGCTTGCTGCTTCAGCCGGACGGGTTTCTTTCTGGGGGATGTCGGCGGCCTGCTTTTCCGCAACCGGTGCAGTCGGTCGCTCCTGCTCCATCTCTGGTCGCGACACCGAGCCGTCCTTGGCTGTAGGAGCAGGCTCCGGTTTTGCCATGGCAGGAGGAGTACGTTTTTGGGGAACGGGTTGTTCACGTTCAGTCGGGGTAACGGCATCCCCTTTGATCCTCGCCTTTATCTTGGCCTTTTTACGGATAAAACCAAAGATGCCGGTGGAGCCGGTTTCGATGACCTCAATCTCCAGATTTTCCTGGGGGGCGTGCAAGGTGTCACAGGCCTGCTTGATTGCATCTGCTACTGTTTTGCCGACAAACTCTTTTTTTTCTACAGACATGGATAGTATCCTTCAATGGTCACTTACTTATCGCTTGAGAATCGGGGGAGAGGAAGAGGGCGCTCACATTATGCCGGGTGTCGGTGCCGCCGATTGTTTGTTTGCCTGTTGGTTGATCAGGTATTGCTGGAGGATGGCCAGCAGGTTGTTGACAAACCAGTAGAGAACCAGGCCGGATGCAAAATTCAAGAACATGAAGGTAAACATGATGGGCAGAAACATCATGATCTTGGCCTGGGTGGGGTCGGCTGTTGTCGGGGTCATCTTCTGTTGCAGGAACATGGATGCGCCCATGAGCAGGGTGAGCACCGGTATGCCGCCAAGATAGGGGATATTCATGCCGATCATCAAGCGGTCGGGGGCGGAGAGGTCGGTGATCCAGAGCATGAACGGCGCATGTCGCAACTCAATACACATGAGCAGAACCTTGTACAGGGCAAAAAAGACGGGGATCTGTAAAATCATGGGCAAGCAGCCGCCCAAGGGGTTGACCTTGTAGGTCTTGTAGAGGTTCATGACCTCCTTGTTCATCATCGCCGGATCGTCTTTGTACTTTTCCTTGAGCTTGACCATCTTGGGCTGTAACTTCTGCATATTCTTCATCGACTTGAGACCCTTCTGGGCAATGGGCCAGAAGGCAAGTTTGAAGGCAATGGTCACCAGGATAATCGCGATCCCGTAATTCTTGAAATAGGTGTGGAAGAAATTCAACAGCCAGAGGGTGGGTTTGGCCATGACATCGAACCAGCCGAAATTGACGGCCTTGTCGAGGTTATAGCCGGTCTTTTGCAGGAGAGAGAGCTTCTTGGGGCCAAAATAGGCCCGATACTGATAGACCTTTTCCTGGCCTGGTTGTAACACATCGAGCGCGCCGCCCAGGGACATGGAGACCATTTTATCTTTCTCCTGCATGGTGACGCTGGCCCCGCTTTTCTCTTCGGGCAGGATGGCGCACATGAAATAGGTGCTGTCGTAAGCGGCCCACTCGACGTTGCCCTGGACTGTCTTGGCACTCGTTAATTCCTTCGCACCAAACTCCTGGCGTTGATTATCCAGCAATACCGCCGGGCCGGTAAAAAGCGCGGTCATGGAGCCGTTGGTGTCTTTGTGGAAGGGCTGATTGACTTGATGCAAGAGGGCGGAGCCTTGCAAGGGGGTGGCCGAACTATTTTTGACCTTGACCGCCAGTTCGAGCAGGTAGGTGTCGCGATGAAAGCTGTAGGTCCGCTCCAGCTCAAGGCCGGAGTCGGTTGCGCCCTTCAGGGTTAAGGTGGTGGCGGCCTCGTCTCCCTTAAACTGCACCTTGTCGGTATTGGCGCTGTATAAGGTATTGGCGGCGCTCCCCCAGGAAAAGGTCAAGGGAAAGCCTTCCTGCTCGGTGGTCTTGATCAATTGCATCCCGGCAGAGTCTTTGGCCTGGGTTTCCTTGTAATCTTTGAGGATAAAACTCTTGATAGCGCCGCCATTTTCGGTGATCACTGCACTGTAGAGATCGGTCTCAACGATAACTTCCTGAGCCGGGCGATCGAGGGCAACTGGGGGCTGCTGGATGGCCGTTTGTTGGGAAGCGGTTGTCTGGGCGGAAGGCGAAGGAGCGGGAGCGGCTGGGGAAGGGGTGGAAGAGGTCGTGGCACTTTGCTCCGTTCCACCCTTTTTGGCGTCAAAGCCTACGAAAAAATATTGATAACCAACCAGAATAACAAAGGAGATGACGACAGCGAGAAGTGCTCTATAAGTATCCATACCGTGTTCCTAAAAGGATTCCCTTGTCTGTGGGAAGAAAAAATTATTGAACCGGATCATAACCACCCCGGCAGAAGGGATGACAGCGCAGAATTCGACGAACGGCGAGATAGGTGCCGCGCCATGCGCCATAACGCTCTATCGCTTCCATCGCATAGATTGAGCAAGTGGGGGTAAAACGACAGCTTGGGGGGAGCAAGGGGGAGATGAGATAGCGATATCCCTTGATAAGCCCGATAAAAAGTTTCTTTATCGGCACGGCTCTAAGTATGGAAGAAAGTTGGGAGTCCATCATGCTACCGGACCACTTGAGTACAGGCCCTTACCGCCTGATTGACCTCAACTGTGGAATCAAGCTCTACACCCGGTCGAATGGCAAAAACAATATCTGCCCCTGCCGGATATAACTCACGATGCAGGCGAAACGACTCTCTGATGATCCGTTTGATGCGATTTCTCTTCACGGCCCCTCTGATCTGCCGGTGCACACTGATTCCAATCCTGTTGTATTCGAGGTTGTTTCGCTGGAAAATCAGGGTAAATCCTTGACCATGCAAGCGCTTCCCCCGTTTATATACCTGCTCAAACTCCCATCCTTTACGCAACAGATGCATCTTTGGGAGTTTGAACACCTCGTCACAATCAGGCGGACAGCCGTTTTCGTCCCTTGGCGCGGCGGGCGTTTAAAATAGCACGACCGGCAACAGTGCTCATGCGATGACGAAAACCATGTTTGCGACTACGTTTGATATTACTTGGCTGAAAGGTACGTTTACTCATTTACTCACTCCTGACCCATGATATGTATGGATATTCTGATTTAATAGCTGATTTGTGCTCTGTTGGCGGAAGCCCAGTCGCAAAGCACAAAAATAAAAAGAGAATTATAAACACAGATGTGGTCAACTGTCAAACATTTTCACTGCTCTTTTTGGCCTTCTCTTGCGGAAGTGGGCAAGCTGTGCTAATTTTATGGGGGCAGGTGGATAGTCTGAAGGCTGAAGGCTGAAGGTAACAGCACTTCAACCTTCAGTCTTCAACCTTCAGCCTTCAGTCTTCAGCCTTCAACCTTCAGCCTATTTTATAATGTTATGCCTATCCATCCTGCAACAACACTGGCCGATATAGACTGGAATCTGCTGTGGCGGAATGCGAGAAAGCAGAAGTCCTGGTCGAGCAAGGGGGCGGCTGACTGGGACAAGAAGGCCGAATCCTTTGCCGGCAGGAATGCGGGTTCGGCGTATGTCTCGCTCCTGCTGGCTCGTCTGGCGCTGACCCCGGAGTTCACTGTCCTTGATGTGGGCTCTGGGCCAGGAACTCTGGCCCTTCCGCTGGCGGAACGGGTACGTTCGGTAACGGCGCTTGACTACTCCCCCGGGATGCTTGCGGTCCTGAATCGCCAGGCCCAGGTTGGCAATATAAAAAATATCCGCACTGTCCAAGGTTCGTGGGAAGACGATTGGCAGCAATTGGGAATCGCACAACACGACATTGCCATTGCCTCCCGCTCGCTCGCGGTTGACGATCTTACGTCGGCCCTGCGTAAACTCAACGATTATGCAACCGAATATGTCTTTATTACCGACCGGATAGCGCCAACTCCCTTTGATCCGGCGGCCTTTGGCGCCATTGGCCGGGAGTTTCAGTCCGGTCCGGATTATATCTATACTGTAAATATCCTCTATGCACTGGGGATTCACCCCTCCATCGAGATCCTGGAGCTTGCGCGGGATATGGTCTTTGCCGACATGGATGAGGCCCTGCAATCCTATGGCTGGATGTTCAAGGATCTCAGTTCCCGA
Organism: Desulfobacca acetoxidans; assembly: GCA_022736495.1. Next base: position 2,273 of record DZCR01000171.1, on the reverse strand, counting down.
GAAGAAGAGGCCTTGCGGGGATATCTTCAGTCTCGGGTCATCCCCCCACCGTCTTCTGCGGGAAACCAGATAACTATTCGCCGCGAGCACCCTCCCCGGTGGGCCCTGATCTGGTGGAAAAAAGATCGTCCTTTGGAGTCATGATGAGTCAAGAAACAAATTGGTATGATGTCGCCGTGATCGGCGCCGGTCATGCAGGTTGTGAGGCCGCTCTTGCCGCCGCCCGCATGGGATGCAAGACCCTGGTCGCGGTCATCAATGCCGACACGATTGGCGCCATGTCCTGTAACCCGGCTATTGGTGGCTTGGCCAAGGGGCATCTGGTGCGGGAAATTGATGCCCTGGGCGGCGAGATGGCGAAGAATATTGACGCCACTTCCATCCAGTTCCGGCGTCTCAATACCAGCAAGGGCCCGGCGGTTCGCTCTTCCCGGGCCCAGGCGGATCGCCTGCTCTACCGTTTGCGGATGAAGTCGGTCCTTGAAAATCAAGAGAACCTGGAGATCCGGCAGACGGTAGTTGATTCGCTCATCGTTGAGGATGGCCGGATCTGCGGCCTTATCACCTCGCTTGAAGAAGAGATTCGGGTCAAGGCCGTGGTGGTGGCCACCGGGACTTTCTTGAATGGCCTGATCCATGTAGGACTCAAGAACTTCCCGGCGGGAAGGATGGGCGACACCCCTTCCACCAGTCTGGCGCAATGGTTCAAAGACGCCGGATTTCGGGTGGGGAGGATGAAGACGGGAACGGTGCCGCGTATTGCCGCCGGCAGCATCAATTACTCCGAGCTTGAAGCACAACACAGTGATCAGCCTCCGGCCCATTTTTCCTTTGGCGCAGCCGGCGACTATACCCTGCCCCAGCGCCCTTGTCATATCACCTATACCAACGACCGTACCCACGCCATCATCCGCGCGGGCATCGACAAGTCCCCCATGTATGCCGGGATTATCGAGGGGATCGGGGCCAGATATTGTCCTTCGATTGAGGACAAGGTCATGCGCTTCCCGGAAAAAGACCGGCATCAGGTCTTCCTCGAACCCGAAGGGCTGGATACCACCGAGGTCTATCCCAACGGCCTGCCGACCAGTTTGCCGCTGGCCACCCAGGTGGCCATGCTCCAGAGCATCAAAGGGCTGGAACAGGCCCGGATTATCCGCCCCGGCTACGCTATTGAGTATGACTATGTGGATCCCCTGGAACTCAAGCCGTCGCTGGAAACCAAGCGGGTACAGGGTCTGTTTCTGGCCGGCCAGATCAATGGCACTTCCGGTTATGAAGAGGCTGCGGCCCAAGGTCTGATGGCGGCGATCAACAGCGTGCGCTCTATCCGCGGTCTGGAACCGCTGGTGCTTGACCGCTCTCAGGCCTATATCGGGGTGCTCATTGACGACCTCGTCACCTGCGGCACCAAGGAGCCTTACCGCCTCTTCACCTCCCGGGCCGAATACCGGTTGTTGCTTCGTGAGGATAATGCTGATACCAGGCTCTGTCAGATCGGGCATGATATTGGCCTGCTTGACGATGGGGCGTATCAGCGTTACCGGACAAAACAGACCGCTATTGAAGAGGGGGTAAGTTTTCTGGAATCCCTCGCGGTCAAGCCGGATCAGGCGACCAATGAGGCCTTGTCGGCCCTGGGCAGCGTGCATCTGAAGCAGAAGGTAACGCTGGCCGAACTCCTGCGCCGCCCTGAGCTTGGCCTGGAACAACTGGCGCGCCTGCCCTTTGATTCGGCGATTCAGGGGCAGCTGCTTCAACTGGCGGAATCTTCTGTCAGGGATGAGATCCAGTTACAGATTAAATTCCAGGGGTATATCCAGCGCCAGCAGGAACAGGTGGATCGTTTCAAGAAAATGGAGATGGTAGCCCTGCCGCCAGACTTTGAATATAAGGGCCTCGCCGGTCTTTCCGCCGAGGTGGTGCAAAAATTGTCCATGGTGCGCCCGACCTCTCTTGGCCAGGCCTCCCGGATCTCCGGCATTACCCCGGCGGCGATTTCCGTTCTCCAGGTGCATCTCAAAAAAATGGGCAAGAGGATAGATGTTTAGGAGCCGTTACGAAATAACATGACCATTTATATCGATTTCGTTACGGCTCCTTATGCCGCTCTGGTCACCAAGATGGCCATGTTATTTTTTACAGCGGCTTAACTCCTTGCCATAACAACAGACCTCTCAAAATGACCTTCCCCAATATCGATCCCATCCTGTTCTCTCTTGGCCCCCTGCATATCCGCTGGTATGGCCTGATGTATGTCCTGGGGTTTACGG
>DZCR01000170.1 GCA_022736495.1 Desulfobacca acetoxidans | reverse complement strand
TCAGTCATCCCGGCGATAAAATCACAAACCATCCGGTGCGCTATCTTTTCATTGGCCCAGACCTCTTTTTTGGCCTTAAATCCCCAAGAGACCCCGTTGCGCTCCATCAAGCCATGTTCCAGAAAATAATAATAAAGGTCACGGATCACCCGCTGCGCCTTCTCGAATTCATTGTGGACTTTGTAGTAGCGATACACCTTTTCATAAAGGAAACCCCGCAGATCGGTGATCGCCTTGAGCATTTTCGGGCTGAAATGCAACCGGCCATCGCCTGCCGCCAAAGTCTCAACAATCAGATCCCGCACCATGGCCCCTGTTCGCTTGGAGTGACGATTACCAACCACCGCCTTGATCTCGGCCGGAAGATCATGCTCGGACAGGATACCGGCCCGCAGGGCGTCGTCCATGTCATGATTCACATAAGCGACAATATCAGCCACCCGCACCACCTGCCCCTCCATAGTCGCCGGAAGCTCGGAGGTATTGTCCGGCAGAATGTCGTTGCGCCCCTTGGAATGCTTGACGATTCCATTTCTGACCTCAAAGGTGAGATTCAAGCCCTGCCCTCGATTCTCTAAAAAATCAACCACCCGCAGACTGTGTACATAATGGCGAAACCCGCCCGGATGCAACTCGTTCAAAGTCGCCTCCCCGGCATGACCAAAAGGGGTATGGCCGAGATCATGGCCCAGGGCGATGGCCTCGGTCAGGGCCTCGTTCAGGCAGAGGGCGGCGGCAATCGTGCGGGCAATCTGCGAGACCTCCAGGACATGGGTCAAACGGGTTCGATAATGATCACCCGCCGGGGCCAGAAAAACCTGGGTCTTGTGTTTCAAGCGCCGGAAGGTCTTGGCATGGGTAATACGATCCCGGTCGCGCTGAAAGGACATCCGAATATCGCAACCATCGTCCTCTTCTTCAAACCTGCGCCCCAGCGAGTTTTTATTCAACGTCGCAAAGGGAGACAAAATTTCCTCTTCCCGATCCTCCAACTGGTAGCGAATCGAAATCCCGACAACTGGTGTATAAGCCATAACACGTCTCTTTCAAGCCAAGGAAACAACGGAATTCACCCTCTTTTTCCACCCCTCTCTTTACACATCCCGCCCTGTTCGTGCAAGAAGGAAAGAAGGCTGAAGGGAAAGATGGCCCGCCTCTTATCCCAACGAGTCAAGCAATTCCGCAAGATGGAGGACCTGCACCCTGCTCCCCGCGCCCGCGACAGCTATCGCCTGCCGCCACTGCATAAGACAACCGGAGCAACTGCTGGTAATCACATCGGGGGTCAAGGCCAGGACTTTCGCCGCCAGCCGGTCACGAATAACCGCCGCGACCTCAGGGGCGCCGATATGGAAAAGGCCGCCCTGCCCGCAGCATTCGGGGCCGCCGGGAAGTTCGAGCAGCTCCAGGTCAGGAAAGCGCGCCAGTAGTTGACGCGGTTCTTCGATGATGGGCGTGGTCTTCAACCCATAGCGAAAATGACAGGGGTCATGATAATAGACCCGCACTCTTTCTCGGCCGCTTGGCTGGCGCGACAAACCCGGCATCTGTTGCCGGGCAAAAAACCGACTGAACTCCACCAACCGGGATACCATTCCCTCCGCCTTATTCCGCCACACCGGATCATCAACCAAAAGCTCTGGGTATCGGCACAGATGGGCATAACAAGAGGCGCACGAGACCAGGATCGGGCCTTTGCTCTGATCGAGTGCCGCCAGATTCTCGCGGGCGCACCGCCTGGCCTCCCGTCGATCTCCCGCCGACAGGGCTGCCAGACCACAACAGGAGAGGGCATCCGGGACAAGCAGGGTGTGAGCAAGACCTGCGGCAAGAGAAGCCGAGGCAGTGGCGATTGCAGGGAAGAGATAGCGAGCCGTGCAACCGGGGAAAAAGCTCAGCGCTTCCGGCGGCGCGGATTTCCGGCCCAGTCCGGTTTGCAGGCTCCCGGCCACCGCTGCTGTTCCCTTCACCCCCACATCCTGTTGGAACAGGGCCAGACGCAATCTCAACCCGCTATCTTCCGGCAGATACCGTGTCAGCAACAGGGCGCCGGCCCGGCCCAACACCCGCAAGGCAGCCAGGGTCTCAGGATGGGCCAGCGCCTTGCGGGCCAGATACTTCTCATAGCCGTGCCCGCCATAGACTGCCGGAAAGGCTGCCCGGGCAGCCACCACCTCCCGACAGACATCAATACCTCGCGGACACACAGAGGAACAGGCCCCGCAGAGCAGGCACTTGGAAAAGATTTCCTCAAACACCTCACCCTGGCCGGAGAGCCCGGGAACCCGGGTCAGATGCAGCTTACCCCGAGCCGTATGAGCCTCGTTTCCCGTGACCCGATAGACCGGGCAGACCACGGAACAGGCCCCACATTTCGCGCAGGAATTCACGAATTCACGGATGCCTGTTGTCGATGATACCAGTAACGATCGGGAAGGTGGCAGAGCCTTTGCGCGACGCCATCATTTTTCCCACAGAAGATAGGCCTTGATAAAAGGGTCCAAATTCCCGTCCAGCACCGCGTCCACATTGCCGACCTCAAAATCTGTACGATGATCCTTGATCAAGCGGTAGGGTTGGAGGACATAGGAGCGGATCTGACTGCCCCAGGAGATTCCTTTTTTGTCGCCATGCAGATCTTCCTTTGCCTCGGCCTGTTTCTCTCGGCCCAGTTCATAAAGGCGGGAGGCCAACATTTTCATGGCCATATCCTTGTTGCGATGCTGGGAGCGTTCATTCTGGCACTGCACGACAATACCGGTGGGCAGATGGGTAATCCGAATGGCCGAATCGGTCTTGTTGATATGCTGCCCTCCGGAGCCGCTGGCCCGATAGGTATCAATCCGCAGGTCTTTATCGATGATGTCCACCTCGATGGTATCATCAAGCTCAGGCATGACCATGACCGAAGAAAAGGAGGTATGACGCCGGCCACTGGCGTCAAAGGGCGAAATCCGCACCAGACGATGGATTCCGACTTCTGAACGCAGATAGCCATAGGCATTGTGACCGGTGACCATGATAACCACACTCTTGACCCCCGCCTCATCACCAGGCTGATAATCAAGGATATCCGCCTTGAAACCCTTCAACTCGGCCCAGCGCAGGTACATGCGCATGAGAATGCTCACCCAGTCCTGGGCCTCGGTGCCGCCAGCGCCGGCGTGAATATCCATGATCGCGTTATTGGCGTCATGGTCGCCGCTGAGCATACACTCCACCTCAGCGAGGGTGATCTGTTCCTGCAGGGGCTCGATACTGGCGGCGACCTCATTCTCCATGACCGAGTCATTCTCCTCCGTCGCCAGCTCCAGGAGCATCTCCAGCTCTTCCAGCTCTTCCCACTTGGATTCCCATCCTTTTATGATCTCCTGCAGGAAACCATGCTCTTTCTGGACCTTCTTGGCTCGTTCCGCGTCATTCCAGAAATTCGGGGCCAGGGTCTGCTGCTCCAACCGCTCCAGATCATCTTTCTTGTGATCCAAGTCAAAGATGCTCCTTCAAGGCCAGCATTCTTCCCTTCAACTCCTGAAGCCTTTGTTTGGATATAGCGGCGCCTGTTTCTATTGACATCATCACTCCCTATGAAAAAAATATAATTATCCCGTCTTGATCACAAAATTCTTCTCGAACGAGGGTTACGCAAAATAATCCAGGTCAAGGCGAAAAGAGCGGCCCCCAGACAGCAGGGGGCAAAGAGATACCCCCCGCGCACAAACCAGGTCACATCCTCCATGAGAACAACATTCTCACTCGCAGCCCAGGGCTCAAACAGCGGGGACAGCTTCCGCACCTGACCACGGGGATCAATAAATCCCGAGAATCCGGTATTGGCCGACCGCACCATACTCCGCCTGGTCTCAACCGATCGCAACACGGTCATGGCCAGACTGTGATGGGGGGCGCTCGACCGACCATACCAGGCGTCATTGGTCAGGTTGACGAGGAGGTTGGCCTTGATCCCCACCCAGTTGCGGGCAATATCGGGAAAGATCGATTCAAAACAGATCAAGACCCCAAGCCTGGCCTGTTGACAAGCCAAGGGGTGCGAGACCGTTCCCGGACTGAAGTCTCCAGCGGCCTCCACCAGCGGGGCCAAGAAGGGCAGCGCTTTTTTCAGGGGCACATATTCACCAAACGGTACCAGATGGCTCTTGGAATAACTATCAGTGATCTGACCCGCCGTATTCAAGAGGAGGGCGCGGTTGTAATAACGTACCGCCTCCTGGCCATCCCCTGTCGTATCGCCACTCCCACTGCCCCGATCAACCCAGGGGGCCCCGGTAAGTAGGGAGATCTTTCCCTCAACTGTCAGGTCACGCACCGACTTCATTAAAGGATTGGCGCCCGGATAAAACGGCAGGGCGGTCTCCGGCCAGACCACGAGCAGGGGGCGATCCTGTTCGACCGTATGGTCAATCAGCCCCCGACTCTTGCCAATATAATTGGCCAAAGTCTCCTGCTGCACCCCCGGCGACCATTTCAAGTCCTGAGAGATATTGCCCTGAACCACGCCAATCCGCATGGTTGCCCCGACCCGCATCTCGTGTCCTATCTGCTGCCAGCGCCAGGATGAATACAGGGCAACACCGGCGCAGAGCACAATCACCGGCACAATCAGGGATGCCCGACCCTCTTTTTTCGTCTCGGCCATACACATCATGGCCACCAGGGTATTGATCAACACCAGGACATAGCTCAGACCATAATGGCCCCAGAGATCAGCCGACTGGATCAGCCACGGCACATTGGCCAGCGCATACCCGGGATCCATCCAGGGAAATCCAGAGAACAGGACAGCGCGGCCCCAATCGAGGGCCACCCAGAGGGCGGGAATAAGCCACAGAGCAAGCGTTGCCGGGAACCGAATCACAAACAGGCGGGCGACCAGCGCAAAAATCCCTGGGTACAGGCTCATATAAAGGGCAAGCAACAGGAAGGCCGGAACAGAAAAATAGAGCGGCAGGCCGCCATAATGTCCCAGAACAGTGACAAGCCAATAAAGCAGGGCCAGAAAATGAAACAGACCGGCCAGAAGACCGCAAACCCATGCCTGCTTAGATGTTCCCGCTCCAAAACAGGCCAACAGCAAGGGCGTCAGGGCGATAAAAAGAAGAGGCCACATCCCGCCCCCGCCAGGAAAAGCCAACCAGAGCAGACCGGCGGTGGCAAGCGACGACAACACCATCTTATTCAGCCCAAGGGTTGTGGCGCTGACTGTCTGGAAATTAAGCCTCCGCATCAGTCAACCGGGTGATACGCACCACCTTGATGTGCCTTCGGCTCGCGGTCTGGACCAGAAAACGCAAGCCCCCGACATCAACCTGATCTCCAACCACCGCCAGCCGCCCAAGCAGATGCACCACCAGCCCGCCAACGGATTCGTAAGGCCCCTCAGGCATCTCTATCCCAAATCGTTCCTCAACCTCTTCAATATCGACCCGGGCCTGCACGAGAACGGTTTCCTGGCCAACCTCCTCTATCGCATCCTGTTCATCAACATCATATTCATCATCAATCTCGCCGACGATCTCTTCCAGGACATCCTCCAGGGTGACCAGGCCGCGAACAGATCCAAATTCATCATTGACCAGGGCCATATGGATCTTGCGTTTTTGAAACTGCACCAGGAGGTCAACGATCAATGTTTTTTCATCAATAAAATATGGAGGATTCAAAAGTTCGGCGAGCGGGATATCCTTGCCTGCCGGGGTGAAGCTCTTCAAAAGATTCTTGACATGAAGGATACCAACCATCCGGTCAAAGCTCTCCCGATAGACCGGCACCCGGGTAAAACCCTTGTTGATGAAGAATTCCACCAGATCGGCAAGTGAAGTGGACTCTTCCGCCGCCTCGATCTCGACTGCCGGGGTCATGATCTCGCCTGCCATGGTATCACGAAAATCGAAGATGGAGTTGATCATTTTCTCTTCCATACTGGTAATCAGCCCCTGTTCTTCTCCCTCCTCAAGCAGCTCCTGAATCTCCTGTTCCAGGGATTCCGTGGTGCCTGGAGCGCGTCCCGGCAACAAGGCGGCCAGCCGCTGAAAAACCCCCTTTTGTTCTCCCGTGTCTGATTGTGCGGATGCTTTTTCCTTTGTCATAGTGTTCCTGCCACCAGTCTCTTCGCAAAAGTGTTTTTGTTCAAAACGCGCTCAGTATTTCCGTGAAATATCAAAGAGAAGTAATTCCACTGCCAAAACTTTTTATCGCCACGCCCACCCACGGCAACAAAAAGAAACCCCAGAGTATTCAGAAAAGGTCGCTATGCAAAATACCTTTTTTCTTTTCTAATTGCCATGATATGACTATACTAATGAATGTTTATTCTTTTTACAAAAATAAAAAATAATGATTCAATCATTATCACGAGCCTCTTGCAAAATGAAGATTTTCGTCCAAGATCGAGGCATGCGAAAAAT
>DZCR01000169.1 GCA_022736495.1 Desulfobacca acetoxidans | reverse complement strand
TCCGGCCTCAGCACGATGCTCTCCGGTGCCTATATCGGCATTGACGGCAGCGATAAGGGCGCGCCAAGCATCACCTTCACGGGGCTTGAGGTGCCGCCGGTGGTTACCGTCGGCCAACCAGGCCGCCATTTTATCCTCAAGGCCGACATGCTTGGCTCCCTTGATGTCGGGGCCCCTGTGTATTATCGGCAGATCCAGGTGGGCCAGGTGGTCAGCTACAACTTTGACGAAAACGGCAAGTCGGTGGACATCAAGATTTTCATTGAGGCCCCGCATCATGCCAAGGTATCTCAAAACACCCGTTTCTGGAACGCCAGCGGCGTCGATGTCTCCCTCAATGCCCAGGGACTCAGGGTGGATACCCAGTCAATGATTTCCATCATCAGCGGCGGCATCGCCTTCGACAATGTGCCCAGAGATACCCCGCCGGGAGAGGAGGCCAAGGAAAACGAGACATTCCCCCTCTATGACGATGAAGATGCCATCCATGAGAAAAAATACTCAATACGCAATTACTGGATGCTGCTGTTCAATGAATCAGTGCGTGGACTCAGTGTTGGTGCCCCCGTTGAGCTTTACGGCATCAAGATTGGCGAGGTCGTTGATCTTAGCCTGGAATTTGACCTCGACAAGAAAAAATTTCAGGTGCCAGTTCTTATTGCCATCGAACCGGAACGTATCAATTCCGCCAACAAGGAAGAAGTCCTGAAGAATGCCGAAAAACATCCAGGGGATCTGGTCAAGGAGCTGGTCGAACAGCAGGGCCTCAGGGCCCAGTTGCAGAGCGGCAATCTGCTGACCGGGCAGCTCATGATCAATATGACCTTTGACCTGGATGCCCCCAAGACCACTCTCGGCAGTTACGCCGGCCACCTGGCGGTGCCGACCATCCCTGGCTCCTTTGCTAAATTGCAGGACAGTGTGGGCAAAATTATCACCAACCTCGAAAAAGTCCAGTTCGACCAGATCGGCTCCGATCTCCAGCAGGCATTGAAGGAAACGAAAGCAACCGTTGCCGAGATCGGCAATCTCTCGAAAACATTGAATCGTGAGACATCGCCGCATTTACAGGCAACACTGATTGAGCTGCAAAAGACCCTGGTGGAGGTGCAAAAGGGGATGGGAGCAAACTCCCCGCTGAATTACAATGTCACCCGATCCATGGAGGAGTTGGCCATGACCCTTCGCTCCCTGCGTGAATTGACTGACACCCTCAACAAGCAACCGCAATCAATTCTCTTCGGAAAGGAGAAGAAAGATGAAGAATAAACGCCTCGCACTCGTCACATGGTTTCTCTTTGCAGGAATTCTTTCATGCCAGCTCATTGCGTGCAGCCCAGTGTCCCCGCCGGTCTCTTACCATAGCCTGGTTTGTCTCGCCCCTGCACCCAATACGACCAAGACACCGGGGGAATTGGCGATCCTCGTTGGCCCCGTCTCCATCCCTGATATCCTGAAAAACTCACAGATTACCACCGGAAATGGCAGCGAACACTATCAGCGCAGCGAACAACATCGCTGGGCCGGTGAGGTTGACCGTGACTTCGCCTGGGCCGTCGCTGAGCAAGTGGCAAACCGGCTCGGAACCGAACAGGTTGCCATCTTTTCGTCGGGACAATATCTCGACCCGACCCACCAGATCATCCTTGATGTCTTGACCCTGGACGGGGTTCTGGGCAAGGAGGCCAACCTGATCGTGCGGTGGACGCTGGTTTATTCCAAAGACAAAACTGCGCCGGTGACCCGCCGCAGCACCTTCACCGAACAACCGGCCGATGGCAGTCATGATGCCTGGGTCACCGCGCAACGACATAATGTCAAACGATTCAGCGAAGAGATCGCCGCCGTCATCAAATTGGAGCATTAAAGCATGGTCGACAGAACAAATACTTTCACCGTACACGATCTCTTTGCTGAAATGCCTCAACCGCCGCAGACAAGGTGCTGAACCTGTCCTCCCTGTTCTCGGAATGTTCTGTAATCCAGGTAGAATTAAAAAAAGCCAGCAGCGATTGCTTGACCCTGGCGAGCTTAACCGTGATTCCCCTCCCCTCCAGTTCGGCGCGCAGATCTATCAGCTTATGCATGGCCGTGATGTCAAGGATGTTGACCGGACTGGCATCGATCACGACCCACTCGATTGGTTCGGCAGCCTTATCAATCTCTTCCAGCAGGCAACTACTAAAATAATCGATATTGAAAAAGAGAAAGTCTCCATTAAATCGATACAGCAGGAGGCCGGGATGAGTGACAGCATTGGGGTAATCGCCAATGCTATGAAAGCCACCGAGACCCTGCACCTGCCCCAGTACTGAGTCTTGGGGTTTGGAGTTGGCAAGCAGCAGCCAGAGCAGGGTCAGGCCGATGGCAAAGAAAACAGCCGGCAGCACGTCAAAGTAGAGCACGCAGGCCGTGGTGACCAGCGAAAAGGCTAACTCGCGGCGGCTGGCACCATACAACTCCCGCAGCGATGGCCAATCAAAGAGTCCCATGCTCGACACGGCGATGATGGCGGCCAGAGCGGCCTTGGGGAGCAATGCCAGGGGCGTGGTCAGACAGAAGAGAAAGAGAAGGATGGCTCCCCCGGCGATGATGCCGACAAGCTGCGTTTTTCCGTGCATACCATTGTTGACGGCGGTCCGCGAATCGGCCCCGGTCACCGGAAATCCCTGGACAAGTCCGGAGAAAATATTGCAGGCACCAAAAGCGATCAGCTCCTGATTGGCGTCGATAGGATACCGGTTGCGACTGGCAAAGCTTTTCACTGTGAGTATGCCGCTGATAAAGCTGATCAAGGCGATACCTGCCGCGTCGCGCATCAACATTTTCGCCCTTGCCGGGTCGAATGTCGGCAGATGAAACGAGGGGAAACCCGATGGCACCGGCCCCAGGACTGCAACCCCGGCCGCCTGCAAATCCAGGATCTGAACGGCAACAATACCACAGACAGCGATAACCAGAGCCGCCGGAATTCGTGGGGCCCAACGCCTCAGAACGAGGTGGAGAACGAACATGGCTGCGCCGATGGCCAGGGTTTCCATGTGGGTATTTTCAATATTGATCCCGAACTCCATGAGCCTGCCAAAGAAATCCCCCGCCTCCCCCTGATAGCCAAAGAGTTTGGGCAACTGACCGACAAAAATAATCAGGGCCACACCGTTGAGGTAGCCGACAAGAATGGGGTGTGACAGGAAATTGGCGATGAACCCGAAACGACAGCATCCGAGGATGAAATGAAAGATCCCGGTGATAAGGGTGATGGAGATCATCAGCTCCATGTAGCGTAGCGGCTCCCCTCCGGCCAGGGGGGCGACGGCCGAGGCCACCATCAGGCAGGTAGCGGCATCAGGGCCAACGATCAACTGCCGCGAAGAGCCGAAGAACGCGTAAACAAACAGCGGCGCCATGGCCGCGTAGATGCCGTACACTGCCGGCACTCCCGCGATTTCAGCATAGGCAATGCCAACCGGCAGACAGACGGCGGCCACCGAAAGCCCGGCGACAAGGTCGGGGCTGAAATCACTGCGCTTATAGTGGAGAAAGGTCGGCAGACCGGGAATAAACTGGGTAATCCATCGACTGATGGCGTTGCCGGTGGAGGTGTTTGCTCTTGCTTGCATTGTTTTTTCTCTTCCCGTGCAGGGAATGCTGACAGGTTGTCGTTATTTTTATTCTGAATTCCATGCCTAAATCAAAGGTGAACTTAGGAGCGAGCTTGCTCGCGATCCACCGCCTATCGCGAGCAAGCTCGCTCCTACGGGCTGCAGCATTGATTCATTCTTGAAATAGAAATGGAAGAAGCCAATAAGCCGCCAAAAAAACATGGCCATCCTGGATGGGAAAAGTGCCACCAACGCGCAGGGGTTGAGTACGGATTTCCCGTGATCAGGGAGGGGAGCCCTTGAGCTTTTCGCCCAAGACTCCATACCCGCTCCCTGTCACCTGGAGCTTTTCGATATGCGGCCAGATGGTGAGCGATACCGGAGCGGCGAGCACCTCGGCGCTCTGTTTCTCGATGGCGCGCACCTCCTGCGGGGTCAGCACGCGGGGACTGACGACCTCGGCGCGCACGGCCCATGCGCCCTCGCGCAAGACCGCATCGACACCTGGGGCAAAACAGTCCTGGATGGCCTCTATGCCTGCCCGAACCGTGGCCTCGGCCTTGGCCTGCCGTTCTTCGCCTTCCGGCGTGACTTCGCCCAGATGCGCTTCACCAAACAGGATGGGCCCCTTGGCTGAAAGGTCGGTGGTCGTGGTTCTGCGGATCACGACACGCAGACTTGTTTCATGCAGGCGTTCCTGCAAAATCTTCTCGAATCTCGCGACATCATCCGCCATGGGCTCGTGCGGACTCTGGATCGCCACAATAACGACCGGCCGCGCCGCCAATTCAACCAGTTCCACTCCAAGAATCTGGAAGGCCGGGAGGTTAGCTGCCACCTCGCGGACGACCTGCTCGGCCTGTTGCAAGAGTCGCATTGAGGGTGACATCTGGGCCTCAGTTACCTTGCCGTCGAGATTGAGATAGGGGCGGATATTGGTGGAACCGGTTGCCGACACATCCTTGGTGACACTGCAACGCATGAACAGGCGCACCGGCTTGCCCAGTCGTTGGGTCAGGGATTCCTCCATGCCCTTCACGCTGGCCGGTTCCACCACCCGCGGGGTCTCCACGGTTGAGATCACATCAATTCCATCGTCATCACCATGATGGCGACTGAATTCAACCTTCATCAGGGCGGTGTTGGGCTCCTTGGCCAAGGCCTCGTCGAGAACGGCGGTGATAGTGCCCTGGGTGTGCAGATTGCGCACCAGGCTCGCGAGATAGCCGGACAGCAGAACGATCACCAGCACGAGACTGACAAGGGCTGCGGAAAAGCGGCGGACCAGATTTCTGAACGAACCAATCTCCGCCCGGGTGACAAAACCCGCTGCGAAAAAGAGCACCGCCCCTACCATCAGAATGGCAACGACATTGGCAACAAAGAGGAGAAAGGCCCCCCAGGCCCCTTGGTAGGCCCCACTTGCAAGACAAAGTCCCATGGCGGCAATGGGGGGATTCAATGCGGTTGCTATCGCCACGCCGGGCAGGGCCGGGGAAATTCGTTCGTCGATCATCGCCAGGACACCGGCGAAACCTGCCAGTACAGCGACAAAGAGATCTATCAGGGTTGGTTTGGTCTGCGCCAGAAGCGCCGCGGATGGCTCTCCCATAAAGGGCATCAGGCCAAGCAGAAAGCACAGCGCTACTCCCAGGGCCGCGCCGCCGAACTCCGCCAGCAGTGCCCGCCCGAGGAGATGAAAATCTCCCCGCATGAGCCCGAGAGAGATCCCGAAAATCGGGGTCATCAATGGGGCCACGATGTTGGCGCCGATCAGGGTCGCGTCGCTGTTGATGATCAAGGCAAAACCGGCGATCAGCTCTGAAGCCCCGAGCAGGGCATAATAGATCGGCGTGGTTTTTGAGCCTTCGCTAATATCCTGCAACACCACCGCGCGGCGTGCGGGAGTCACTGCTCCGATTTCCGTGAATGCGCGCCACCATCCCGGCCGCCATGCAGATTGGTTCTGGTTCATTGCGCCAAGCGGGGTTAGAAGGAATCGAAAATGGATGAGGCTGGCCTTGTATCCGCACCGGCGGCGGGTGGTGGTGTATCGCTCTCCTGTGCGGGGGTTGCAACGGGTTCAGGAGTGACACTTGCCGGGACTTCTGGAGTCGGCGGGGCGCTGGCAACCGGCTCACCATTGCCACCTGTGACCACCGGAGCTGGCTCTGGCTCTGGCGCTGGGGCTTCCTGGGGCATGGGCTCCGCCGGAATCTGGCCGGATGGCTCAGGACTGTCCGTTGAGGGCGCAGGCTGGACGGATTCACCCTGATCAGGGGTATCCACCACCTCGTCCGCAGTGGCCTTTACCGGTTTTTTCCCGGCTGGTTTGCGCCAGTCAAGGCGGTTATTGTCAACCCACCCTGCAAGCCGACCATCGGCGGTGGCGATGTAGGCATACCCTTTTTCCAGACGGGTACGGATCACCTTTTCGTGCTGGAACAGATGCCCCAGCACCTTTGCCGAGGCGGAAGCGGCGGCGCGCACCGGAAGTCCACCGTTGATCACATAATAGGGCTGTCCATCCTGATCGGGTCGCCCATCCTGGTGAACGGCCTCCGGGCCTTTTTCCTTAAGCGATTCCACCAGTTTTGGCGTGGAACAGGCGGTAAGCCCTATCGCTATGACCGCGATGAGAACAGGAGTGAACAAGAATCGCATGGTCGTAAAATCAGTCATTTTCATCCTTCTTTTCCTTTGGGGAGAATCCGCCCTTTAGGGGCCGCGCCAAGAGCAAATCATCCAGTTTTGCTGATCTTTTCAGAGTGCTTTGAAAAATGAGGCTTTTCGTTCAGGTAAGCGCAGACTCCGAAATCGAGGCACACGAAAAATTTTACCGCAGGCATATAGTTGATATTCCGAGGATAAAATTTTGAGC